>JBNKMQ010000207.1:0-6258 GCA_050293225.1 Sedimenticolaceae bacterium | reverse complement strand
ATGGGTCCCTTGCAGCCGAGACGGTAGAGACACCAGCCTTTGCGTGCCCCTTCGTCATCGAAGGTCTCGGCGAAGAGGCCTTTATCATAGAAGGGACGACGATAGCAGCGGTCGTGGATAGACTGGCCGTAGAAGACCATGGGACGCCCCAAAGCATCCAGTTCAGGCAGTGCGCCAAAGGTGAGAAAGTGGGCCAACACGCCGGTGATCACGGTCGGAATCGGCGGACAGCCGGAGACATTCACCACCGGCTTGTCGTGCACGAGTTCTGAGACCGAGACCGCCCCGGTGGGATTGGGATTGGCATGGGGCAGACCACCAAAGGCAGCACAGGAGCCCACCGCTACCACAGCAGCGGCACCGGCCACCGTCTCTTCCAGCATCTGTAGATTACTGATTCCGGCGATGGTGGAGTAGCCGGGATTGGCCAAAGGAATGGAGCCATCCACCACCACCAGATACTTGCCTTCATTCTCATGCATGGCCGCCTCTCTGGCGGCCTCTGCGGCGTCACCGGCAGCAGCCTGCAGGGTATGGTGATAGTCGAGGGAGATATGCTCGAAGATCAGGTTCTCCACTGTTGGAGAGTGGCTACGGGTGATCGACTCGGTGCAGCCGGTACACTCCTGAAAGGAGAGCCAGATCACCGAGGGTCGCTTGGCCTTCTCCAGGGCGGCGGCGACGGCCGGCACCATGGTCGGCGGCAATGCCATCATCGACGCAGTAGCGGTACAGAACTTGAGAAATCCGCGCCGGGAAACGCCTCGTTCGCGCAAACTTTCACCTAACGTCTGCGTGAATCGATTCTTATGCTCAGCCATCACTACTCCTCCCCTAGGCCTGAAGTCTCGCTAGGGCTCGGGTTAAGTTGTTTATCAAGCAGTTGTAAAGCGTCGGAAATGTCGTCGGGGTGACTCTGGATAATGCCGGGTATATAGGTCACTTCGATCTGCAGGGCGACCCGCTCCCCTTCCGCATTGCGGTGATCCACCACCCAGACGCCACTGTAGGCGGTCTCCCAGATGGTACTGGTGCCCAGGCTGTCGAGTTGAATGGAGATCTCGCCCTCGCCCAGATGATTGAGGAGTTCCTCCTCGTCACCAGGACCAAAGGGAATCGCGCGCAGATCGATGGTGGTGGGCTTCTTCTGGGTAACCAACCGCAGCAGTGCATGATGGATCTCATGCAGTATGGGGGTTGCATTGGCGTGGTTGAGTACTTGATCCTGCGACTCAACCTTCACTTCGATATCCTGCAGTTTTTGCATGACGAATAGTGTGTTAGTTGGTCTATTCAAAAGAATATCAGCAATAACTGATAATAGTACTGACCTGGGTCATAATTGTGATGATTTGTTCTGACTTTTGTCTGCATGGCTTATCCATTATTTTTATTAATCTTCCTTAAGTCCTGTTAAGACTAACTGTTACGTCTGAAAATGCGCCAATCCAGGCGTGAGGAGCGCAGTTTGGTCGTTCCAAATATGCAACGAACAACAGCGAGTGGCGTATTTTCAGGCGTAACCCGAAGGGCTGGGGCTATTTTTCCGCCCAGCGGCGTCGATTGAATTAGTATTAACAGGCCCTAGTCATTATGTGTCTTTATCTCTCCATGATTTGAGTATAGAGGCTATCTCGCGGATACCAAGCTGAATGGATTGTTCAACCTTCTCGCTGGGTTTCTCACCCCAGTCGACCGACTCGGGCTCTATGCCTACCAAGCAACGCCTCTCCGGCAGGGATTCCGACAGCCTTGCGATATCCATCAGATCGGTGAGGCTCACCTCATGCACACTGGAGCGATTGCCGGTGAGATAGCGGTCCATCTCCTCGTCATGGAAGACCTTCAGCGTGCCGGGGGGCTCTCCCATGCGGGCCGCATCCACCACGATCAAGCCATCGGCCCTGGCGATGGGTTCTGCCAGGGTGAAGCTGAGGGTGCCACCGTCGAGATACTCAACACCCTCTATCTCTCCCCTCTCCTCACGCATGCGCTCGATCAGATGCACGCCGATTCCCTCGTCGGTGAGCAAGGTATTTCCAATACCGAGGATCAATACGTTTTCGATTGACAAATCCAAACTCCTGTCGAGAATTAAACTAAGGTAAGTACAAATTAATATGTCATTCCGGCGAATGCCGGAATCTACAGTCAGTTGGCCATATTGGATCCCGGCCTGCGCCGGGATGACGATGATCAGAACCCCTGTAGGCGCTTAAAAGCAAACATAAGGCAAAGTTATACCATGTGTCTCGGCATCCCGATGCAGATTAAACAGATCGACGGCTTCACCGCCCGCTGCGAGGCAAAGGGCATTGAACGGGAGGTGAGCCTCTTCATGCTTCAGCACGAGACCCTGGCCCCGGACGACTTCGTCGTCGTGCATGTGGGTTATGCCATCCAGAAGGTCACCCCCCAGGAGGCACAATCGGCCTGGGAGATCTACGACGAGATGCTGGGGCTATCGGAAAGATCCGAATGAAGCGGACCATTCATCATGCATGAGCTCTCCATCTGCCAGGCCATGCTCTCCCAGGTGGAGGAGATCGCCGAGCGGGAGAGGGCCAGCGAAGTGACTCGAATTGTGATCCGCATCGGCCCCCTCTCCGGCGTGGTGCCTGAGCTTTTGCAACAGGCCTACACCATCGCCCGCGCAGGCACCATTGCGGATACGGCGGAGCTAATCACCGAGTCTCAGCCGATAGTGGTCAAGTGCCTGGAGTGTAGTGCAGAGTCCGAGGTAGAGACCAATAACATGCTCTGCCGCAAATGTAACAGCTACCGCACCCAGGTCATGAGCGGAGACGAGCTGCTCCTCGCCAGCGTCGAGCTGAACCGCCGGGATGAAGCGGAAGAGGAACCGGCATGAGACAATCCCTTTTCACACAGCCCTCTCATAAGGAGTTATTCAATGTGCGACACATGCGGCTGTAATATCACCCCCGGCAACAAACACCTGATCGAGGAAGGGGGCAAACACGAACATACCCACGACGGTAAGGTCGCCGTTGAGGTGCTGCAGAATCTCCTCAGCGAGAATGATCACCAGGCATCCCACAACCGGGAGCACTTCGATCGTCATCAGGTTCTGGCGATCAATCTGATGTCCTCCCCCGGCAGCGGCAAGACGAGACTGCTGGAGAGTACGATCGATGCAATTGGCGATAAATACCGCATCGGTGTCGTCGAGGGTGACCTCGAGACCGAGAACGACGCCAACCGCATCCGCGCAAAAGGGGTCGCAGCAGTACAGATCACCACCGGCACCGCCTGCCATCTCGACGCCCATATGATTCACGATGCCTTGCATCAGATGAATCTCGACGAGATTGACATCCTGTTTATCGAGAACGTCGGCAACCTGGTCTGCCCTGCCAGTTTCGATCTGGGACAGCACCACAACGTCACCCTCCTCTCGGTCACCGAGGGAGATGACAAACCGGCCAAGTATCCGGTGATCTTTCGCGCTGCGGATCATGTATTGATAACCAAGTCCGATCTGCTGGCGGTACTGGATGAGTTTGATCCGAAAAAAGCAGAAGCCGCCGTCAGACAACTGGCGGTGGATGCGCCGGTGAGTCTTACTTCTGCCAAGAGCGGAGACGGCATGGATCTCTGGCTCAACTGGCTGGAGCAGCAGATCTCCGAACAGGCAAGCCGAAGAGAGGCCGGTAAAACCACAACCCCGAAGATCGCCCCGGAAGGCAAACACCTGCATGCCCACGGCTGACCATTCTTAATGAGCCTGGACGCGAAAGGCTGGCTGGAACAGATCCATCAGCTTCCCTTGGAAAGAACCGTTCGCATCATGAATGTCTGCGGCGGCCATGAGCGCTCGATAACCATGGCGGGTTTACGTGGCGCCCTGCCGAAGGCCATTGAACTGATCCCTGGCCCAGGTTGCCCTGTCTGTGTCTGCCCCGAAGAGGATATCTACCAGGCGATACAGCTGGCGCTGAACGAACCCATCACCCTGGTCGCCTTCGGGGATATGCTGCGGGTACCGGTGAACGTCCCCAAGGGCGAAGCGAGATCCCTCGACCAGGCCCACGGCACTGGTGCCGATATACGTCCTATCGCCTCTCCCATGGAGGCGCTGCAGATCGCCCAGGCAGAACCCGACAGGCAGATCGTCTTCTTTGCCGCCGGATTCGAGACCACCACCGCCCCGGTGGCATCCTTGCTGGTTCAGGGCATACCGGAGAATCTCTCCATCCTCCTCTCTGGCAGGCTTACCTGGCCCGCGGTCTCCATGCTGTTGAATGCGGACACCCCCGGCTTCGATGCCCTGGTAGCCCCAGGTCATGTCGCCACGGTGATGGGACCAGAGGAGTGGGAGTTCGTTGTCAACGATCACAAGATCCCTACAGCAGTGGCCGGCTTCACAGCGGAGAGCCTGCTCGCGGCTACCTACTCCGTATTACGTCAGTGGCTCGACCAGCGACAGTTCCTCGATAACTGCTATCCGGAACTGGTAAGAGCCGGTGGAAATCCCAGCGCAATAGAACATCTCGACCAGGCAATGGATGTCGTCGACGCCAACTGGCGCGGTATCGGCATCATCCCAAAATCGGGTTATGCCCTGAGTGAGGACTACGCCCAATGGGACGCCCGCCTTCGCTTTCCCGACTACGACACACCGGAGAGAAAGCGTGCCGGTGAAATGCCGCCGGGCTGCGACTGCGCCCAAGTGGTGCTGGGCAAGAAATATCCCAACCAGTGCCGGCTCTATGGCGAGGCCTGTACGCCGAGAAACCCCATCGGACCCTGCATGGTCTCCGACGAAGGTGCCTGCCGTATCTGGTGGAGTAGCGGGATCAGGGAGAGGCAGGCTGATTGATTACAGATTTCCACTTAAGTCGACTCGCCCCTCACAAGACCCACTTCCAGACGATTTATCTTTTTCAGCGATTTCTGCTAACCTGCTAAGAACAAAGGGAATCCTCTGTGGCAGGGTGCTAATTTTCTCAAATCTCATAAACCCTGCCAGATTCTCGAATGCGTTTCGAAGTGAGAACTTTTGGCGGCGTAATACAATTATATGTGCCGGCGTCATAATCCCATTATACGTGCCGTCCACATAATCTCCTGTTAGCCAGTAAATAACAACCAATGGAACAGATCCTTATAGTACTGCTGATCACTCTGATAGGCGCATATATTGCGTACCTTCTGACGAAATCATATGGCCGCTGGAAAGAGAAGAAAGCGCATGTATCTGGGTTTTCAGAAAAACTAAAACACACATTACCGAAAATCAAAAAAGGAGTACTGGAAGCTTATCTTTTTACCAGTGATTTGAGCGAATACGTATCAGTGTTGAAAGAGAACGAGTTGAAATTAGGTTACAAGTTCTTACCAAACAATGTAAAAGCACATATAGAAAAAACGTCTGTTTCATTAAACATATTTGTCCAAGAATTCAAAGCGGTGAGTATACACCTATACCCTTACTTTGAAGGCATGAAAAACCGAAAAGGGCAAGGTTCTGAAAATATCAATACCATTGTGGCTACGAAACTGATCTGCATGGATTCAAAAGAATTACCAAGCAATAAAGCGGTAATTAACTTTCCGCGAGATGCGAGAGGTCATTTTTCGCAAGTGCAGTGTCAACCTGAACAAGTTGCGGAAATATGGAAATTAGGGCAAGAGGGAAAAGGCAAGCAATTTCAAAGCATAAGAGCAACAGCCGAAGAGCACATTAGCGAATTAGAAAAGATGTTAGAAAAGTGTCACGGTGTATGGTAATGGCTAACCAGCGCGTAAACACGGATCGCACAAAGATGCGCCGCTTCGCTTTGCAACTTTGTGCGCCCGGTTACGCGAAACGTTAAACATCAAATAGAGAGTCGAGTGTGTATTTACTATTCACAGATGAGACGAACAGAGAAGATAATGATTCCGAGTTCTTCTTAATGGGAGGAGTCGCAATACCATTTCAAAACTCTCATACATTGAACTCTAGAATTCAGAATATCAGAAGACGCTACGGCTATACCGTTCAAGATTCATTAAAATATGCTCGGGCATCTAAACCGACACAAGTATCAAACGAACAATTTAATGCCGCTAAGTCTGAGGTGTTAGATTTGTGTAGTGAGTTCGGCGTAAAAATTTTTCTTTACGTTTGTCATCATCTAATTGCCGAAAATAAATCACCTATTGAAAAGTTCCAGTGGGGTAGTAATGGACTACTTTGGAATGTAAATAACTTTTTAAAAGAAATTGAATCAAGTGCATGGGTGCTACAAGATC
>JBNKMQ010000206.1:0-7989 GCA_050293225.1 Sedimenticolaceae bacterium | reverse complement strand
CAAGGGGGACGAGGACGCGTGCCATAGTTCATTCCCTGTTCGTATCAGTGTAGAGACCGGTACCAGATCGATACCGGCCGACTTAAGTTTAGGTAACTCTTCCATTAAAACCGCCAAGGTCTCTGGATAGGGGTGGGCGATGCCAATGGCGCTACCCTGCTTCCTCGCCTTGGTAATTAATGTCTCAAGCTGAGCCTTGATGGCATCCGCCTGGTGAACATTATCCAGAAAAACATGCCGTCTGCCCGTATCCAGAAGCTGCTCCCGGGCCACAGTCTCCGCTACGGTGGAAACGGTTGTGCGACTGTCGATGAAATAGAGATCAGATTCGCGCAATCTCTCCATCAGCCAGCGCATGGCAGTAGGGTCTCGGGTCAACAGGCTACCCATATGGTTGTTGACACCGACCACATGGGGTACTGAATCGAGATTCTTCTGCAACGTCTGCCAGAACTCTGTTTTGTCCATCTCAAGTGTCAATGCGCCTGCTCCCAGCGCCTTCCCAAGATCTGACTCCATGGGTTGATGCAGCATGATCTCTTTATTCAACCGATGGGCTTGCTGGGCCAACTGATGGGCAAAGGGGGTTTGAGGAAGGAAGGCGTAGGTGACCGAACCAGGCAAGGCGAGGGCCGCCTTGCCTCTCATTTCCTGGTTACCCAGATCATCAATGATCAGGGCTATCCTGCTACGCGGCTCACTCTTCTCCTCTTCTGATTCCGCTAATAAAAGAGGCGGCAACACCAGAAGAGAAAGCAGGCATAGCGTGACGCGCAGTAAGCGCATTCAATCAGCCTTTGGCTGGTAAGGATCTCGCACGTAGGATGGCGAGGCCTTTTAACAAGTTGAGCGCCTCACCCAGCTGATAGTCCTTATCTGAGATGGAGTCATCCGCCTTATTCTCGCTATCTTTCGACTTGCCGTTGGAGCCATTACCATTCTCAAGATGTCCTGAGAGATCAGCCTCTTTGATGGGCTTGACACCATTGCTCTCTACCTTAGAGAGTTTCACATCCTCCAGTTTGATGTCCGGCACGATGCCCTCGGCCTGGATAGAACGACCAGATGGGGTGTAGTACCTGGCTGTTGTCAGCTTCACCGCAGAGGTATCGCTGATGGGGATGATCGTCTGCACCGAACCTTTGCCGAAGGTTTGGCTACCCATGATCACTGCACGCTTTTGATCCTGCAGTGCGCCAGCCACAATCTCGGAAGCAGAAGCGGACCCCTCGTTGACCAGAACCACAATCGGCGCACCACTTAAGACATCATCTGGAGCAGCCTCGAAACGAAGTTGTGAATCCCCCTCCCGGCCCTGGGTGTAGACGATCAGGCCCGACTCAAGAAAGGCATCACTGACCGATACCGCCGCGTTCAACACACCACCCGGATTGTTGCGCAGATCAAGTACCATACCTTGTAGTTTATCTCCCGACTCATCCTTCAGGCGCTTGAGTGTGTTCAGCATATCGCTGGTGGTACGGCTCTGAAATTGTGAGATGCGCAGATAGGCGAAGTGGTCATCCAGCAGGCGTCCTTTGACACTGGCTACCTTGATCACATCCCGTACCACAGTGATCTTTAACGGCTTTTCAACCCCTTTACGGATAATCGTCAGTTCAAGGGGAGAGCCGGGTTTACCCCGCATGATCTTCACCGCATCGTTCAGGGAGAGCCCTTTCACCGGTGTGTCGTCCAGACGAACAATCAAGTCACCACTGAGAATTCCAGCTTGTTGTGCTGGCGTATCGTCGATGGGGGCGATGACCTTGACGAAGCCATCCTCCATACCGACCTCAATACCGAGACCGCCAAACTCTCCCTTGGTGCCAACCTGGAGATCTTTGTAGTCCTCCTTATCGAGAAAGTTCGAGTGGGGATCTAAACCTGAAACCATGCCGCGGATGGCATTTTGTAGCAGTTCTTCATCACCAACCTGTTCCACATAATTGGCCTTGATACGACCAAAAATGTCGGCGAATACCCGCAACTCTTCAAGTGGCAGGGGTTCAGTTGAGTCTTCTGCCTGCGCTGCTGTCGCAGTGGAGAAGGCGACTGATCCGATCAGCGCAAAGCCCATTCCCAAGCCAAGCGCCCTTTTATAATATTGATTCATCTGTTTTACCTGTCTGTTCATCCTCAAGACACTATCCCTCATGTCTCTCAGCTAGTCGTATGACCAAAGTTGACGGCACCACTCTCTTGTTACCCATGCCATTCAGAACCCGTTTCCAAGCTAGGAGTTCCTGAATCAACTCCTACCCCACCGGAGACCCTTCTACCACTCACCCCTTTACACCACTTCTTCGGGTTTTGCGGCGTACCATTATGCCTGATACCAAAATAGACCCCCGAGGTAGCGCGACCACCACTGCTCCCTACTTGGGCGATCACCTCTCCCGGCTCGACCCATTCACCGGTCTCTTTGAACAGGCTCTGGTTATGTCCGTAGAGGCTCATAAAACCATCTCCATGGTCGATAATCAGCAACAATCCAAATCCCCGCAGCCAGTCGGCAAAGGCGACCCGACCATGGTGGATGGCCCTCACCTCTCTACCTTCAGGGGCGGCAATCATGACGCCGTCCCATTTCAGTTTTCCCACGCCCCGCTGGCTGCCGAAGCTGGCCACCAGTCTGCCGCGAGAGGGCCATGGCAGTTTACCCTTGCGGTTGCGGAAAGGCTCGTGGGCCTCCGGGCCCAGGGGTATATCGGAGAGCGCCTCCTGAATATTCGAAATCAGGGATTGCAGCTGGCTCTCATCCTGTTTCAGGTGGCTGAGCTCCTTGCCCTTATCCTTCAGCTTGATATCCAGGGAGGCCAGCAGCTTGCGCCTGCCCTCCTGTGCTGCCTCCAACTGTTTGCGTTCATTATGGTTTTTCGCCTGTAACTGCTGCAGGCGAATCTCCTCCTGAGCGATCTCCCGCTCAATCCGATCCAGGGCCTTCAAGCTCTCCTTGATCACGCCCATCTGCTCGATACGCGCCTGACTGAAGTAATCGTAATACACCATGACCCGGCTGACTACGGCAGGATCTTGTTGATTCAGGAGGATTTTCACTTTTTCCTGACGACCCATGGCGTAGGCTGCCCGAATTTGGCGCTCCAGGGTCTTCTGATGTTTGTCCAGCGACAGTCGGGCATCTCCCCGCTCCGCCTCTAGCTTGGCCAGCTCCCGCTGTTGTCGACGCAAGCTCTGATCGGTCACCCGAATACGGCGGGCGATATCGCCGATGTGCTTCTCCGTCTCCTGCAGGGTTCTGTTCTGCCTGTCCCGTTCGGTCTCGGTGGAGACCATCTGCTTGTGCAGGGATTGAATCCGGCTCTTGACCTGCTTCAGGCGCTCGGCCTTCTGATCCAGCTCAGATGCCTCCTCAGCCAAAACCGGCATCAACAGACAAGCTGTCAGCAAGAGTGCCAACAGGCCTCGGTACATCGCTCAGCCCGCCTCCTCGAAATGAACCAGCGCCCGCCCTTGCATCTCGGCCGGCTGTTCCAGATTCATGATCTTCAACAGCGTTGGCGATATATCGCAGAGGGCGCCACCCTCTTCCAGCTTGGCCTCCCGCCCCACATAGATCAGCGGTACAGGATTGACCGTGTGGGCGGTGTGGGGCTGGTGATTGATGCGATCCTCCATCAGCTCCGAATTTCCGTGGTCCGCAGTGACCAGCATCTCACCACCGGTTTTATGGATCGCCTTAAGCACACGCCCGAGACAGTGGTCCAGGGTCTCAACCGCATGTATTGCCGCATCCAGTTTGCCGGTATGGCCGACCATGTCGCTGTTGGCATAGTTGCAGATGATGACGTCGTACTTCTCCGACTCGATGGATGCCACCAGGTGATCGGTCACCTCCTCCGCACTCATCTCGGGCTTGAGATCATAGGTCGCCACCTTGGGAGAGGGCACCAGGATACGATCCTCACCCTCGAAGGGCCGCTCCCTGCCGCCATTAAAGAAGAAGGTGACATGGGCATACTTCTCCGTCTCCGCCAGACGTAACTGATGCAGTCCCAGGTGGGAGACATACTCGCCGAAGACATTACGCAGCTTCTCCGGTGGAAAGGCGACCGGAATACCGAATCGCTTGTGATATCGGGTCAAGCTGACAAACTCACCCAGCTTCGGCCGGGTTTTGCGCTCAAAGCCATCAAAATCATCCTCAACAAAGGCGCTGGTCAGCTGCCTGGCCCGGTCGGCACGGTAGTTGAGGAAGAAGATTACATCCCCATCCTGGACTGTCACCGGCTTTTCGCCTTCGGGAACAATCAAGGTCGGGGAGACAAATTCGTCGGTCTCACCCCTTTCATAGGCCGCCTGCAGGCCTTCGCAGGCGCGCTCCGCCCGGTAGTCCGTCTTCGCATCCACCAGCATGTCATAGGCCAGCTGGATACGATCCCAGCGCTGATCCCGATCCATAGCGTAGTAGCGACCGACGATTGAGGCGATACGCCCCTGCCCGACTTCAGCAAATACCTCGTTCAGCGCCACCATCGAGGGTTCTGCGCTTTTCGGTGGCGTATCCCGGCCATCCAGGAAGGCGTGGAAATAGACCTTTTTCGCCCCCCGCTCCACCGCCAGCCTTACCATGGCGTGGATATGCTCTTCATGGCTGTGTACGCCGCCAGCGGATAGCAGACCGAAGAGATGGACAGCCTTGTCATTGGCGACCGCCTTATCCACCGCTTCTGTCAGGGTCTCATTGCTGAAGAAAGAGCCGGTCCGGATAGAGCGACTGACCCGGGTGAACTCCTGGTAGACCACCCGGCCGGCACCAAGATTGAGATGTCCCACCTCTGAATTGCCCATCTGGCCGCCAGGCAGTCCCACTGCGGCGCCGGAGGTATTGATCAGAGTGTGAGGATGTTCGTGCCAGAGGCGGTCCCAGACAGGCGTACTGGCCTGGGCGATGGCGTTGGATTCTTCATCCTCACTGTAACCCCAGCCGTCTAAAATGATCAGGACGACCGGTTTCGGTCTTTGCGTCATATTGGGTCTCTATTTTGTACAACTTGCAGGGAAAATCACCAGAGATCAGTTGATCTGGATCAATATTGCATTAAATCACCATTGAGGCCTGCAAGCCAGATTTGCAACCACACGGCTAAGGATGTAAACACATATTCACACTAAGGTAATGAAAGTGTATAAAAAAGGGTTCTCTTTGGCCCCCAATCAAGCGTATTATTGTATTAGTTACTATTAAAAGGCTGTATCAATGGAAAACAAGTTCGGTAAGAGTACCCAACCCCTGATGATCGATGAGCCCCAGGGCATGGATAACCTATTTGCAACCGACGAAGATGTGGATCGGGCGTCACGTTCCCTCAAGGCCATGTCACACCCGCTGCGGTTGAAAATCCTCTGTACCCTGGGTGGCGAAGAGGTCAGCGTGCAGGATATCGTCGAACAGGTCGGCACCTCACAGAGTAACATTTCCCAGCATCTGGCCATCCTGCGGGACAAAGGCATTCTCGCCTCACGCAAAGACGCCAACCGGGTCTACTATCGGGTCAGCGATTTCCGCACCCTGAGATTGATCGGCATGATGCGCGAGGTCTTCTGCACTCACTGATTCCGCCATTCGTCGGGCTGTAGACAGCCACCTCTCAGCCATCGCCCGATCTCCGCACCGCCGTAGCCGCTAATTTCACCGTCATAAGGTCGAAAAGGGGGCTACAGGCCTTAACCCGTCCCCTCAGCTGGTATACACTCTCCACCTGCAAAAAATCACCCTTTCCAAGAGGCAACGAATGCAACAAATCATCGAATTCGCGATGAACCACTGGATCCTTGTGACGGCCTTTGTCGTTATCGCGGCTTACCTGATCTACACCATGGCCTTGGGGGACAAGGGTTCTGTCGACCCGAACGCCGCTACCGAGATGATCAACCACCAACAGGCGGTCGTGGTTGATGTCAGGCCCTCTGCCGATTTCCACAAGGGGCATATCATCAACTCGATCAGCATCCCTTCGAACGGATTCAGCAATCAGATAAACACCTTGAATAAACACAAGGATAAACCGATCATCGTCGCCTGCCGCTCCGGTGCTCAATCGGCCGGCTCCTGTCAGCTACTGAGAAAGTCCGGCTTTGAACAGGTCTATAACCTCAAAGGTGGCATCCTCGCCTGGCAGAGCGCCAATCTGCCGATCACCCGCAAATAATCAGCCAAGTAACCGAGACTAACCAAAATGAGTGAAGCCAAACAAGACGAGATCCAACGCGAATTTGCCATGCAACGGGTCTACACCAAGGATGTCTCCTTCGAGACCCCCGCGGGTCCCACCATCTTCCAGCAGGAGTGGAAACCGGAGACCAAGGTCAACCTGAATACCGAGATGCAGAAACTCGGCGACGGGGTCTATGAAGTTGTCCTCACCGTGACGGTAACCACCAACCTGGGTGAGCAGACCGCCTATCTGGCAGAGGTCAAGCAGGCCGGCATCTTCACCATCAACGGTTTTTCCGACCAGGAGATGGGCCCCATGATCGGCGCCTTCTGCCCCAACCAGCTCTTCCCCTTCGTCAGAGAGGTGATCTCCGATCTGGTCACCAAGGGAAGCTTCCCACAGCTGGTACTGCAGCCGGTCAACTTCGATGCCCTCTATGCGCAGCATCAGCAGGAGCTTGCCAAGCAGGCTGAGGCCGCACCGGAAGCCAAGCATTAGTGGCAAACCGGGAGCAAAAGTCCGTTGCGGTATTGGGCGCCGGTTCCTGGGGAACCGCCCTCGCCATCCTGCTGGCCCACAATGGACACGATGTCCGGCTCTGGGGGCATCTGCCGGAAGAGGTTGCCGCACTGGTCAGGGACGGGGAGAACAAGGCCTTTCTTCCCGACATCCCCTTCCCCTCAGGTATCCGCCCGGAGAACGACCTTGCTGCCGCACTTGATGGGGCCACCGACATCCTCATCGTTGTTCCCAGTCACGCCTTTCACAGCGTCGCCAAAGCGATCGCACCACTGATCAGTGGCAACCCGGGTATCGCCTGGGCCAGCAAAGGCTTCGAACCAGGCAGCCAACAACTTCTCTCCGAAGTTGCCATGAAAGCACTCCCCGGCAGTGAGCTCGCCGTCATCTCCGGCCCCACCTTCGCCGGTGAAGTCGGACGCTGCCTGCCGACGGCGATTACCGTCGCCTCCGCCTCGGATCACCATGCAACCCACATGGCAGACCTGCTCCATGCCTCCTGGTTCCGTGTCTATACCACCGATGACATGGTCGGTGTGCAGGTAGGCGGCGCCAGCAAAAACGTTCTCGCCATCGCTGCCGGTATCGCCGACGGCCTGGGCTTCGGCGCCAATACCCGTGCCGCCCTGATCACCCGCGGTCTCACAGAGATCATGCGTCTGGGGGTCAAACTGGGTGGCCGCACCGAGACCTTTATGGGTCTTGCCGGATTGGGTGACCTGGTCCTCACCTGTACCGACAATCAATCCCGCAACCGACGCATGGGCCTGACCCTGGCTGAGGGGCTCTCCATCGACCAGGCGCGGGAGCGCATCGGTCAGGAGGTAGAGGGGGTCAACACCGCCATGGAAGTCTTCAAGCTGGCAAGCCGACATGAGGTCGAGATGCCGATCTCAGAACAGGTCTATCGGGTACTTTACGAAGGACTGGATCCCAAGATTGCTGTTCAGCGTCTATTGGAAAGAAGTCAAAAACCGGAAATCTAGTGTCCCTGGCGGTAAGTTCTGTAACCACGGCGAACTTGTGGGCGGTCTTCTTGGCGTTGAGTTCCAGGTAGAGCAGGCCGTCGATGGGGTGCAGGCGGATCAGCTCCCGGGCCTTGCGGTCATCCATCAACAGGGTGTTGTGATTAACCGAGCGGTAGAGGTTCTCGGTGAGGTTGTCACAGGTGACCGGCGAGCGATGGCTCGGGTCGTAGTAACCGCCCAGCACGCAGAGCCGGTCGGGGTCGTCGTTCAGGCAGCTGAGCAGCACCGGGGCGTCGTCGAGACCCGGCGGATGAAAGCCGGTG
>JBNKMQ010000205.1:0-2696 GCA_050293225.1 Sedimenticolaceae bacterium | reverse complement strand
ATAGTCCTTCGCCTGCAGTGAGAGCTTAGCTGTTGTTTTGCGGGCGATCTCACGATAGATCTGGGAGATGCGGGCCTCAGGCTCAGCCACCACCGTGGGCTTACCGCCATCGGTCTCTTCACGGATACGAATATCCAGCGGCAATGCACCCAGCAGGTCCACATGATACTGGTTGGCCATTGAAGAGCCGCCACCCTGTCCGAAGATATGCTCCTCGTGACCGCACTTGGAGCAGATATGGGTACTCATGTTCTCCACGATGCCCAGCACCGGAACCTCCACCTTCTCGAACATCTTCAGACCCTTGCGGGCGTCAAGCAGGGCGATGTCCTG
Organism: Sedimenticolaceae bacterium; assembly: GCA_050293225.1. Taxonomy (GTDB): domain Bacteria; phylum Pseudomonadota; class Gammaproteobacteria; order Chromatiales; family Chromatiaceae; genus Thiodiazotropha. The sequence goes on along the minus strand of JBNKMQ010000205.1, from coordinate 2,363 downwards.
GGGGGTGGTGACAATCACAGCACCGGAGACCGGCACCTTCTGCGCCAGGGTCAGCTGGGTATCGCCGGTACCCGGGGGCAGATCCACCACCAGGTAGTCGAGGTCGGCCCAGTTGGTGTCGTTGAGCAGCTGCTCCAGGGCCTGGGTGACCATGGGACCACGCCAGATCATGGGGGTCTCTTCATCGATCAGGAAACCGATCGACATCGCCTGCAGGCCATAGCCCTCCATCGGCTCCAGGGTCTTACCGTCTTTGGAATCTGGCTTGCCGTCGATACCCAGCATACGGGGCTGGGAGGGGCCGTAGATATCCGCATCCAGCACACCGACCCGGGCACCCTCTTCCGCCAGGGCGAGGGCCAGGTTTACAGCCGTGGTCGATTTACCCACACCGCCTTTGCCGGAGGCCACTGCGATGATGTTCTTGATGTTATCGATGGGCTTGAGCGCCTTCTGTACCGAGTGGGCCACGATCTTGCTGGAGATATCGACCACAACCTCAGACACCCCATCCAGGGCCGAGACCTTCTCTTTGACGTTGTTGCTGATCTCCTCCATGCAGCCCTTGGCCGGAAAGCCGAGCTCCACGGTCACAGAGACCTTACCGCCATCGATCTCGACACCCTTGATCGCCTTGGCGGCCACCAGGTCCTTCTCCAGGTGGGGCTCGATATAGCCTTTGATCGCTTCATTCACCGAATCTTGAGTCAGTTCTGACATCGCCAATTACTCCTGCAGGGCTCCAGTGGCGCCCATCTAAATAGACTGAAAAACATGGCGAGGAATTCTACACGAAAATCGGAATGATTTACCAAGCTATTTACTGGGTTTTAAATCCCCAGGATCTCTGACAGCGTGCAGAGGTCGGCAGAATGCAAGAAAGCGGGTGACCTAAACACCCATATAGCGCTTACGCTTGGCAGCCTTTACCCGCTGGATGTCCACCAGGATCATGCCATCGGTACAGTTGGCAAAATCGGGATCGACACCGAAATCGAGAAAGCAGACGCCCCCCGGCTCACATAGGTCCGTATACTGCTTGAACAGGGTGGGAATGGTCAGGTCGAACAAGGCCAGCTGATTTTTCAGCTCCTGCTGATCCTGCTCAAAGTCATACCCTTTGAGCAATCTTTGGCACGCCTCAAGGCTCTCCTGACTCAGCTTATAGGGGATCTTCGCCTCTCCCAGATTGCGCTGGCAGCCGAAGTAGTTCTGGTAGAAGTAGACCATCATGTCCCGTGCAGCCCTGGGATATCTGGCGCTGATACTGACCGGGCCGAACATGTAGCGAACCTGCGGATTGTGACGCAGATAGGCGCCCAGACCCTGCCACAGATAATCCAGTGCCCGCGAGCCCCAGTAGCGGGGTTGGACAAAGCTCCTGCCCAGCTCGATCGCCTGCTTGGTGACCGTCTCAAAGGCCTCATCGAATTTGAACAGGGAGTGGGTATAGAGGCCCGACATACCGTGATTCTCCACGATCTTGTCCGTCTCACCCAGACGATAGGAACCGACCACTTCCAGCTCAGCATCGTCCCACAGCACCAGATGGCGGTAACGGGCATCATAGCGATCGCTGTCCCGGCGTTTGCCGGTCCCCTCGCCCACTTTACGGAAACTCAGCTCCCGCAGGCGGCCTATCTCCCGCATCAGGGCGCTCTCCGGCTCCCAATCCAGCAGCAGAATCTGTTTACCGTCCCGGGTCTCGCCCAGTAGCTGTCCTTTACTCAGCTCCTTTTTCAAGGCCTGTCGGGATTCCGGATGGGCGATACTCTTTTCGGTTGTGAAGACACCTGACTTACGCTGCGCCACTTTATAGAAGTGCTTGCGCACCATCTTCACCCGCGCCTTGGGCCGAATGCCCTCGACATTAAGATGGGAGGCCGGCACCAGCTCACCGATACGAAATCCGATGGTGTTCGAGTGCTGGCGAAACATCTCCCCTACCAGCAAAAGCGCAGCGATCGGCTTGTAGAGCATGGAGACTGCGTAGAATAGGGGCGAATTCTTCGCATCGATGAAGACCGGCAGCAGCGGAGAGCCGGTACGCCTTACAAATTGTAGAAAACCGCTCTTCCAGCGCACATCCCGTACCCCGTTGGGACGCAGACGGGAGACCTCACCCGCGGGAAAGATGATCACCAGTTCATCCCGCTCCAGGGCGGCATAGACCTGTTTGATCCCCTTGCGGCTGGAACCACCCCCCATGTTGTCCACCGGCAGCAGCAGATCCCCCAGGGGCTCAAGCGAGGAGAGCAGATCGTTGGCCACCACTTTGATATCGGTACGGACCCGGCTGATCATCTGTATCAGGCTCAGAGCGTCGAGGGCACCCAGGGGGTGGTTGGCCACCACCACCACCC
>JBNKMQ010000204.1:0-2130 GCA_050293225.1 Sedimenticolaceae bacterium | reverse complement strand
CTCTAACGCCTTTTTTCACACCTCATCCGTCGGCGGCGCAACCCGCATCACCTCCTCCACCGACGTGTGACCTGCGTAGACTTTCCTGGCGCCGCTGATACGCAAAGGCTCCATACCGTGCTTGAGCCCCTGCTTACGAAGCTTCTCTATAGTGCAATCATTATCGATCATGGCGCGCACATCCGCACACATGCGCAATATCTCATAGACGCCCATGCGCCCCATATAACCCGTCTTACGGCACTCGGTACAACCCTCCGCACGATAGATCTTAGGAGGCAACGCCAATTTCCATGGACGGGTCAATGCATTCCATGAATCCTCAGGATCTTCCACCTCCACCTTACAATGGGGGCAAAGCGTACGCACCAGGCGTTGCGCCACCACACCAATCACAGTCGATCGAATCAGATAGGGCGCCACACCGATATCGGTCAATCGGGTCACTGCCGAAGAGGCGTCGTTGGTGTGCAGCGTCGAGAGAACCAGATGACCGGTCAACGCCGCCTGAATCGCCATCTGTGCCGTCTCCAGATCGCGGATCTCGCCCACCATGACGATATCGGGATCCTGCCGCATCAGGGTTCTGACACCGGCGGCAAAATCGAGACCGATGGCCGGCAGCACCTGCATCTGATTAAAGGCGGGCTCCACCATTTCAATTGGATCTTCGATGGTACAGAGATTGATCTCGGGTTGCGCCAGCTGTTTGAGGGTGGAGTAAAGTGTGGTGGTCTTTCCGGAGCCGGTCGGTCCGGTCACCAGGATGATGCCATGAGTATGTGCCGTCATCTCCTTCCAGTACTTGGCATCCGATTTACTGAACCCCAGCTGCGCGAGGCTGCGCACCAGCACCTGCGGATCGAAGATACGCATCACCATCTTCTCGCCAAAGGCGGTCGGCATGGTGGAGAGGCGCAACTCCACCTCCTGCCCTCCCGGAGTCTTGGTCTTGACCCGGCCATCCTGCGGACGCCGCTTATCGACTACATCCATGCGACCCAACGCCTTGAGACGACTGATCACCGCCATCATAATGGTGCTCGGCATCTCGTAGACGGTATGCAGGATACCATCGATACGAAAACGGATATTGGCGGTTTCGCGGCGCGGTTCCAAATGGATATCACTGGCACGCTGATCGAAGGCATATTGCAGCAGCCAATCCACGATACTGACGACATGCCGATCATTCGCATCCAGCTTGCCTGAACGCCCCAACTCGACCAGCGCCTCGACGGCATCGATCGAGGTTCCAAAACCGGTATCGATCTTCTTGGCCCGCCGCATCGACTGACTGAGACCGAAAAACTCCTCTACATAACGGCTGATATCAAGCGGATTGGAGATGACCCGCTCAATCTCCCGCCGCAACACATGATAGACCTCCTCCTCCCACTCGCGAACATAAGGCTCAGCCGTAGCAAAGACCACTTTCTGATCATCGATGTAGACGGGGAGAATCTTGAAACGGGTGGCGTAAGCCTTGGAGACAACGGCACCGACAGCATCCACATCGATCTTCAGCGGATCGATGCGCAGATAAGGCAGCTCGACCTTGCTAGCCAGCCACTCCGTCAAAAACTCGATGGTCAGCTCGCCATGCTCGACCGCGGAGGATTTTAGATGCCGCCCAGCCAACCAGACCAGCGGATGGAGTTCCACCTTGGTGCCGGAGATACTCTCATGCAGACGTCGGACATCATCCGCCTCCTCTTGCTCCAGCAGCCCATCCTGCACCAGTAGAGGCAACAACTCGGTGACAGTCAGCTTCCGGTCAACGACCTCTACAAAGTTCTTATCTTTCTTTGACATTCAAACCTGCAACGCTAAGCTATGGAAAAGTCTGAAAACGATTGGGACGGTACCCTTTCGCTCTCCACCCCTGTCACCTCCGCCATCTCCGGCCCCTGGTGTAACCACACCTCCAACGCCTCGACTGCCTGCGCCCCACCGCAGGCCATCACCTCGACACGCCCATCCGGCAGATTACGCACATAACCGGTCAGATCCAGATGCAGGGCCTGCTGCTGGGTACTTGCCCGGAAAAAGACACCCTGGACCCGCCCACTGATGTGACAACGCATACAGGTCTTCATCTTCCGCTACTCTTTTTCCTCGGATTGCTCA
>JBNKMQ010000203.1:0-2995 GCA_050293225.1 Sedimenticolaceae bacterium | reverse complement strand
ACCCGGCGCACCAACATCGATGGCACTGCCATAATTAGAGTATGGCGCTTTTTCGTTATCCCAATCCATGGCACTGACCGAGATAACCCCGTCATAGGAAGCCGGATAGAAGAGTTCCGAAGTGTTATTGTTTCCAGCCGCCGCAATAATGATCACACCGCTACCGCTATTGCGAACCTGAGTATAGAGATCCTGAGACTGCTGAGAAAAACCTGACCCACCAAGGCTGAGATTGATGATGTCCGCAGCCTGATTTGGCAGTGTATTACTATCGTTGGGCAAGCGGGCTGCGTAGCGTATCGCCTGTTCAATGTCGTAGCTACTACCCGAGCCACCCAAGCCTAATACCCTTAGCGGCATGATTTTCGCGCCCCAGGAGACACCAGCCACTCCCAAACTGTTATTACTGGCGGCGGCGATGGTACCTGCCACATGAGTCCCATGAAAGACACTCTCACCGGGCACTTCGCTGGTACCGGGATCATTCGGATCGTTATCTATTCCATCACCGTCTCTGGAACTGGCTGTATCGGAGATAAAGTCGTATCCCGACACCAACTGACCCGTGAAATCTTCATGCTCAGTTGCCAGCCCCGTGTCGATGACTGCGACAATCACATTACCAGATGCTGGTGTTCCTGTGGTGATATCCCAGGCCTGGGGTAAGCGGATCTGGCGATAGTGCTCCTGATAACTGTAGTAGGTATCGTTCGGCTCCTGTGTCGCCCTATAGATGAAGTTGGGTGAGGCAGACTCGATATCATCACGCATATTGAGTTGCTTGATCATTCTCAGAGTCTCAATCTTTTGACGTGTCTTTTCAGGCAGGGACTGCAAGACCTTGTCCTGCTCAGACAATAGCTGCTTGGCACCCATAGAACTAGTGACGTCGGAAAACGAAGCTTCTGAGTTTATAACCAGTAGCGCATTTCTCTCATGACTATTGTGAGAGAAAGTGACTCCGGACATCTGGCTGATCGTGTCGGATTTCATCGCCATAAGATTAGCAGGGGAACGTTTGACGACTGCCTGATAGGGAATGAAGTCTCCTGAGATACCAGTGTCTACATCAGCACCTGCGAGGGTTCTGGAGCCGACACTCAAGACATACTTATTGACACCACTATGAGCATAAACCTGGATGTAATATTCCCCATCTGGTTCTTCGAACAGTATGGACTCGAATTCATCCACATAGGCTTGAGAGAGTTCAACCAGATTAAAACCCTGATCATAGATCGCAATATCAACATCGTAGGCTGTTGGTGCAGAAGAATCAAAGTTAACGACGCGTAGAGATACATACTGGCCGGAATATAGATTCACTCGGTAGGTATCGTAGATATCGGCTGTGGATGCAAAACGATCACCCGGCACATCCGTCTTTAGACTGCTGACGAAACCGTTGACCATAACCGGATTCGGTAGTGTTTGAGCATCGGAAAAGGCATCGTTGACCGCATAGGGCGCATAGGGATCGTTGAGATCGCTATCTACTGCAATATTGTCGGCTGCGGTGATGGTGCCCGAGAGAGTGAAGGTTGCGGTCCCACCACCATCCCCTCCCCCGCCTCCGCAGGCGAAGAGGATCAGGCTGATAGAAATAACCAGTAGATATTTTATATTAAACTTCCAGTTCATCACGTTCACTTCCTTGTCCTTACTCAACCAATTAGTCATTCAGCGTTCTCTCGTTCTTTTAACTTCGTTAGCCCGCAGGACGCCTCTTTCGTTCTCAAGCCTGACTGCGCACCTGATAGGTCCAATACCTGAAAGCTGCTGCACCCACTTCAGGTAGGTATAGAATATCCTGAATTCCTCCCGCATGATGTGTAAAATCGCACATTTAGGAATGTGACAGGCTAGCCTCGAATTGTATCAAAATAGTGTGCATATCCAATCAGCCCGCCGCTTCAGCAGACAATCCTAAACCTCTCTCTACCTGGCCGCTTCGACTCCATGTTATGATTGCGCCCCTATCACCGGCGCAGTGCAAGTGTTCCGCCGCAATTCACAATCTGACAGAATTACCATGGCCCAGTACATCTACACTATGAACCGGGTGGGCAAGGTCGTCCCACCCAACAAAGTCATCCTTAGGGATATCTCCCTCTCCTTCTTCCCCGGCGCCAAGATCGGCGTGCTCGGTCTCAACGGCGCAGGTAAATCGACCCTGCTGCGGATCATGGCGGGCATAGACACCGATATTGAAGGCGAAGCCAGACCGCAAGCGGGCATCCGCGTCGGCTATCTACCCCAGGAGCCCCAGCTCGACGAGAGCACCGATGTCCGCGGCAATGTGGAGGCGGCCCTGGCCGAGGTAAAACAGGCCCTGACCCGGCTCGACGAAGTCTACGCCGCCTACGCCGAGCCCGATGCCGATTTCGACGCCCTGGCTAAGGAGCAGGCGGAGCTGGAAAACATCATCCAGGCCACCGACGGCCACAACATCGAACGTCAATTGGAGGTCGCCGCCGACGCCCTGCGCCTGCCACCCTGGGATGCGGACGTGAAGACCCTCTCCGGCGGTGAGCGCCGCCGTGTCGCCCTCTGCCGCCTGTTGCTGGAGAAGCCCGACATGCTGCTCCTGGACGAGCCCACCAACCATCTCGACGCCGAATCCGTCGCCTGGCTGGAGCGCTTCCTGCACGACTACACCGGCACGGTGGTGGCAGTGACCCATGATCGCTACTTTCTGGATAATGTAGCCGGCTGGATCCTCGAGCTGGATCGTGGCTACGGCATCCCCTGGGAGGGCAACTACTCCTCCTGGTTGGAGCAGAAAGAGGCCCGACTGGAACAGGAGGCCCGGGAAGAGGCTGCTCACATAAAGAGCATGAAGTCGGAGCTTGAGTGGGTCCGGTCCAACCCCAAGGGCCGTCACGCCAAGAGCAAGGCGCGCCTGCAGCGTTTCGATGAGCTGCAATCCCAGGAGTTCCAGAAGCGCAACGAAACCAACGAACTCTATATCCCACCAGGTCCTCGCCTGGGTGAC
>JBNKMQ010000202.1:0-5308 GCA_050293225.1 Sedimenticolaceae bacterium | reverse complement strand
GGCGAACGCTCTCTGGCTGGGTCATCTCTATCATGACCACGAACTGGATCATGATGAGAGTTGTGAGATCTGCTTTGTCAGCCACTCCTTTGGCAAGGTCATCACCTCTGAGGTCATCGAGCAGTCTCCGTTGCACTGCCTGTTTTATGTGACTGAAGCCTCTTTGTCTTCTTTTCGATTGGGCAGAGTCTCTCTCTATCTCACTCGGGCCCCTCCATTCTCCAGTTGATACCGCATCGACGAATTGACTAATGAATAAATAATACCGGGCAACATGCCTGGGTGTTGGTGGAGAATGACATGTTTACCAGATTTTTAATTGCGCCGGCGGCTTTGCTGGCAGTGATCCCATCTTTATGGGCTGCAGAGAATAACTTTAATCCCGCTATCAGCCTCATTCTGGATGGGCGTTATGGCGCCTATGATAATGATACCGACTATGAACTGCCGGGGTTTATGTTGGGTGGAGAAGCGGGAAGAGGGGAAGAGGGCTTTTATATCGGCCATAACGAACTCTCCATCAGTGCAAATGTAGACGATATGTTCTTCGGTAAACTGACCACTGCCATTGCAGATCATGAAGGCTCAACCGAAGTGGAACTGGAGGAGGCCTATATCGAGACATTGGCCCTGGGTAATGGCATCAGTGTCAAGGCAGGGCGATTCTTCTCTGGCATCGGTTATCTGAATCATCAGCACGGTCATGCCTGGGACTTTACTGATGCGCCTTTGATCTATCGTGGACTCTTCGGCGATCAGTTGATCGATGACGGTATCCAGCTCAGCTGGGTTGCGCCCACCGATATCTATCTGCGTCTGGGTGGAGAGATGGCGCGGGGAGAGCGCTTTCCAGCGGGCGGTGCCGATAATGACGGAAAGGGCACCAGTGCGTTATTCGCAAAGATTGGTGGCGATATCGGCGATAGCCATGCCTGGCAAGTCGGTCTCTCCCACTGGAAGGCCGATGTTCTCGGCCGCGAGTCAGGCGGACATCATCATGGTACTGGCGCTGCGGAGATACCTACTTTCACAGGTGATAGCACCATCAATGGTATCGACTTTGTCTGGAAATGGGCGCCCAATGGAAATGCCAGCCAACGTAACCTCAAATTTCAGGCCGAGTATTTCGTGCGCGAAGAGGAAGGCAATGTGGTGATGGAAGATGGGTCAGCCACACCGGAGTCGACCACCTACGATGGCGAACAGTCAGGCTTTTACGTGCAAGCCGTCTACCAGTTCATGCCGCGCTGGCGGGCAGGTCTCAGATACGACCGTCTTGAGTCTGATAACACGGGTTCAGACGAGGATGTCTTAGGCGAAGCCGGGCTGGATGACGAGGGCCACACTCCGGAGAGATTCACCCTCATGGGCGACTACTCTCACAGTGAGTACAGCCGGATTCGACTGCAGTATGCAAAGGATGACTCCTATGAGGACACAGATAATATCCTGACCATCCAGTATGTCATGAGTCTCGGACCTCATGGCGCACATCAGTTCTAGGAGTCGATTCATGAAATGGTTAACCCATGTATTCTTGGTCCTGATCGGAATCGGTCTGACTCACTCCGCCTATGCGGATCTGGACATATTTGCCTGCGAGCCTGAATGGGCCTCTCTGGCGAAGGAGCTGGGTGGGGATAGGGTCAAAGTGGTATCCGCAACCACGGCGCATCAGGATCCTCATCGAATCGAGGCGAGACCCAGTCTGATCGCCAAGGTAAGGCGAGCCGATCTGCTGGTCTGCAGCGGTGCTGAGTTGGAGATTGGCTGGCTGCCGATGCTGCAACGTCAGGCGGCCAATCCGAAAGTCATGCCGGGCAGAGAGGGCCATTTCGAGGCGGCAGAGCAGATCGAGCGATTGGATGTTCCCAAGGAGATCGATCGTTCCATGGGGGATGTCCATGCTTCGGGGAATCCCCATGTCCATCTCGATCCCCGTCGTCTGAGACAGATAGCAACGGCGTTGCAGGCTCGAATGGCTGAACTTGATCCGCAAAACGGTGACTACTATGCCGCCAATTATCAGGCCTTTGATCAGAAGATGGCTCAGGCGATAGAGAGATGGAGCCGTCAGGCGGAACCGCTAAAGGGTAAGCGGTTTGTTGTTCATCATCAGGATTGGGTCTATCTGTTTGATTGGTTGGGTATGCTCAAGGCGGGATCGCTGGAACCCAAACCAGGTCTGCCAACCTCAGCCGGTCACCTGGCGGGTTTGAGAAAATCACTCAAAGAGAAGCCCGCGGACGCCATTATCTATACCCACTATCAGAATCCCAAGGCGGCTAATCGTCTCTCCAAACTGAGTGGGATTCCGGCATTGGAACTTCCCTACACCATAGGTGGTGGAGAGGGTGTAGATGATCTGTTCGATCTATTCGATATGACCCTGTCCCGCCTGCTTGAGGTAACTCAGTGACTTGGGAGGGGTTCGATCTCGATATCCTGGGGCCGGCGTTTCTCGCCGGCCTTGTGGTAGCCTCGCTCCATGTGCCTTTGGGACGACGTGTTCTGCAGCGTGGGATCATCTTCCTCGATTTGGCTGTGGCGCAGACTGCGGGTCTGGGCATAGTTGCGGCACATAGCTTTCATTGGGATCCGGGGGGCTGGGAGGTTCAACTGATCGCCGTCTCGGCGGCTTTAATCTCGTCCTTTCTGCTCCATCTCACTGAGCGTCGATGGCCAGAGATCCAGGAGGCATTGATCGGGACACTATTCGTAGTCGCTTCCAGTCTGGGAATTTTGTTGTTGTCAGCCAATCCCCATGGGGGAGAGCATCTGAAAGAGTTGCTGGTCGGACAGATTCTCTGGGTGGACTATGCGCAACTGGTTCCGGTCGCACTGCTCTATGCGCTATTGGCGGGAGTCTGGTTTATCTTTCGCAAACGGGAATCCTCCCTCCCTTTCTATCTGATTTTCGCTGTTGCGGTGACTGCCTCGGTGCAATTGGTTGGGGTCTATCTGGTTTTTGCCAGCCTGATTCTGCCGGCCCTTGCCATACGTTCGAGAGAGCGAAATGCTCTTCTATTCGGGTATCTTGTCGCCGCGGCTGGATATGCAGCGGGCCTTGTCCTGGCTGCACTATTGGATCTACCCGCAGGGGCTACCATCGTATGCTCACTGGCTGTCTGCGCCTTATTCACAGCTTTTGCATTCCGCCCCAGTCGTTTGATAATGTGAACTCCGTCACATTTTAGGCGGTGGTTTGTTTTCTCTATTGGGTGACGAACTCTCACATGATAAAACCCTTCTATAACTATGTATTTATGCAAACAAGTTATCGAGTGGGTTTACCTTGACTGAAGTGTTGAATATGAGTGTTTTCTGTATTCCTGACGGTATCTCCATGAACACAGTATTTGCTATGGGGGTGTCATGAGACGGGTTAAATTCTCTACTGCTCTGCATATGGCCATAGTCTTGACCTTTGCGCCTTCTTTACTATCTACCGCTTTCGCTGCAGATAAAGCATATCTGGAGGCGGTTGAAGCAGATGTCGCTGAGTTCACCACAAAGGCCTTTGAAGCCCCACCGGAATCTCCCTGGGTCGTCTCTATTGTCAGTGATGTGGCTGATAATACGGCGCAATCTGGCGGTCTAGAAGAGTTCTCCGAATTTATTAAGTCTAAATCTCCCGGCAGTTTTATCTTCTATAAGAAGTTAACCGATGACTACAAGAGACGTCTGCAAAAGGACTATCTTGCTACCGGAGATCTTGATCGTATCAAGGATGATATTTTTCGCTACACCAAAGAAATGAAGAAGCAACGTTAGATTGATATTCAGTCGAACGTTAGATTGATATTCAAATGAGTCGAAAGAACATTCTCGGTACAGCAATGGGATTATCAAATTACTTTCTTTCAAATAAACTGCCCGCCCTTTTAGCTATCTCGCTGTTTTCACTGCAAAGCCTTGCCGCGAGTGAAAGTCGTTTGGCCTACCCCAAAGAGGGTGTAACGCTGGACGCCGATGAGATAGCTCGTCAGGTCTATTTCGCCAACCATTTCCAGGCCTTTGATAACTTCTCCATCAAGCGGCGTGGCCGCACGATGAGTGTTTTGATCAACAGAACCGGTGAGGGGAGCGAGAAGGCAATAGCCCTTGAGCGGCATCTCAATAATGACTATGGCGAAGACGAGAGTATCAAAACGCGAGACCTTGCCATATTCCACTCTGGAAAGATGCGGGGTACCGGTATGCTCGTCACTGAGTATACTGACGAGGATAAGAACCAGGACTACAGTGTCTGGATGCCAAGGCTACGAAAAATCCGTCGTTTTGCACAGCCGAATCATGAGGATGCCTGGGGTGGCAGTGTGTTTACCTTTGGTGATGTTACCCTGCGAAAGCCTGAAGATGAGACCCATGAGTTACTAGGTAAGAAGAGGCTCCGCACCTGTCTCGGTACCATGACGAATATAGAAGGTAAGCATTTTCGCTATGCCGGAAAAATCCCTGAACGTAGTTGCCGCCATGTGAATAAAGAGGTCTATGGACTCAAGAGCACAACCAAATATGGTGAATGGTGGTACGACTACCGGATCAGTTATGTCGATACAGCCAGCTTTGCTGACTATCGAACCCTCTATTACAAGAACGACAAATTGATAAAGGTGATCGACCGGGATTGGGGGCTTGTCAACCAGGAAGGCGAGGGTGATCCTCGGGCCCTGTTCTGGAAATATTGGTATGGTCTCGATTTAAGAAATGGCCAGGAGAGTCTCGCTGTTGTTCCAAGAAAAGTCGTGGAATTCAATACAGATCGGAAACAGTCGTTCTGGACGGAAAAGACTCTACGCAAGATCAAACAATAGTTTAAACAAGCTACCCTGAAATGGGTGATTTTGCTTTGACTTGTCAAACGAGGCTGTAATAGACTTGCTCCGTCTCAAGCTGAGTGTTCTGTCCGCTCAGAGACAAGCGCATGCTTAAGCGCTGAAGTCAGACAGATAGGCTCGTTTTCGGGCCGACAACAAAGATAAACGCAGGCCGGCCGAAGTGCTGGCCTTTTTAATTTCAAGTGGCCTCTCGTATGGGTCACCACTGATGAGGAAGTGAACAATGCCTGTAATTTCTCTCCCCGACGGTTCCCAACGTAGTTTCGACGCTCCCCTAACGGTCCTGGATGTTGCTGCCGATATCGGCCCTGGTCTGGCCAAGGCGACCCTGGCGGGACGTGTTGACGGACGTTTGGTGGATGCCTCTTATCTAATAGAGAAGGATAGCGAGGTCGCCATCGTCACCAGTAAAGATGAAGAGGCGCTGGAGCTGTTGCGCCACGATGCGGCCCATGTCATGGCCCAGG
>JBNKMQ010000201.1:0-15023 GCA_050293225.1 Sedimenticolaceae bacterium | reverse complement strand
TAAAAGCAAAACTAATTGCGCCTGTAATGCATCCAGATATTGGCCAAAAGCGTGGTAACTGATGTTGGAGTGCCCACGCGAGGGCCATAATAGCCCATGCTAGCCATGCATATCCAAATAATAACAACATCACCATTTCTTGAAATGATTTTGTTGGATTATGTGCGGGTGAAAAGATTAACGAAAAAAAGTTCATGGGATAAAAAAGGAGAAATGATACAGAAATAATAGAAATAAATCGGGCGATTATAATGGGACTGTAAATTAGATTGTGTATCTGCCTATCATTAACCCTTGAAGGGAGATAGGCAATATGAACAAGAAGGAACTGCAGGCCCTGGCCGCGCAAGCGGCAAAAAACATCAAGACCGAGAAAGATCTCTGTGATTTCAGCGCGATGCTGAAGAAGATCACTGTTGAGACTGCCCTCAACGCGGAGCTCGACGAGCACCTAGGTTATGACCGGAACCAGCCATCGGGCAACACCAACAGCCGAAATGGCTATTCCAGCAAGACGCTGCTGACCGAGGATGGCTCGTTTGATGTCGACGTTCCAAGAGACCGCGACGGCAGCTTCGAGCCGCAGATCGTACGCAAGCACCAGACCCGGCTCACTGCCATGGACGACAAGATTCACTGCCTGTACGCCAAGGGCCTGACCACGCGGGAAATCGTTGCCGCCTTCAAGGAGATGTACGACGCCGATGTCTCGCCGACATTGATCTCCAAGGTGACCAACGCCGTCATCGAGCAAGTTATCGAATGGCAGTCACGGCCGCTGGATGCGATCTATCCCATCGTTTACCTGGACTGTATTGTGATCAAGGTTCGCCAGGATAAGCGGGTCATCAAAAAATCCATCTACCTGGCCCTGGGTGTCAACCTGGAAGGCCACAAGGAACTGCTCGGGATATGGGCAAGACATCCGCCACGCGATCTACACGTCCAATGCCATTGAATCACTGAATATCTGCCGGTGTGAGTGCTAGTGCTGGTCATTTTTGGATTTGTTCGATTGTGTGGTGATATTTCACTAGATAAGTTGATTGTAGGCGTCGATCGCGTAGAGTGTAGTAAGGATTAAAGTTTGCTTACGATAGAACGAATACTTCCAGTAGTGAAAAAAGATACCCACCAAGACGTTTCTTTGGGCTGCCATTATGTTCTGCGCCAGTTTTTCTACTGATAGTGAAACCACTCATTAGGATAGTGATCAATGACCGAATCAAATTCAACTCAGAACATGGCCATATTCTGTGACTTCGAAAATGTTGCCTTGGGCGTCCGTGATGCCAAGTACGCGGCCTTTAATATTCAGAAGGTACTGGAACGACTTCTGCTCAAGGGCAATATCGTGGTCAAGAAGGCCTACTGTGATTGGGATCGGTATAAAGAGTTCAAGGCGACCATGCATGAGGCGGCATTTGAATTGATAGAGATCCCTCATGTACGCCTTTCAGGCAAAAACTCGGCAGATATCCGAATGGTGGTCGATGCCCTTGATCTTTGTTATACCAAGGTTCATCTGGATACTTTCGTTCTCATCAGTGGAGATTCTGACTTTTCTCCACTCGTGAGTAAATTGCGTGAGAATAATAAAGTTGTCATTGGTGTCGGCGTAAAGAACTCCACATCTGACCTTCTTACCGCCAATTGTGATGAATTCATTTTCTATGATGACTTGGTTAGAGAGAGCGAAAAGAAGCCCCAGAGCCGGAGAAAAAGTCCCAGTAAAAAAGTTGCGAAGAAGAAGGCCTCAAAGAAGCTGCCAAGTGAAGAGGAGAAGAGAAAACAGGAGGCGTTGGATCTTGTCATCGCCACGGTAGAGGACCTGATCCAGGAGCGAGGCGTGACGGAAAAAATATGGGGCTCCATGGTCAAGCAGACCTTGCAACGACGCAAGCCTGGATTCAGCGAGCGCTATCATGGGTTCAGAACCTTCAATATGCTACTTGAAGAGGCTCAAGAACGTCACTTATTGATCTTGGAAGCTGACGAGAAGTCCGGTGGCTACATGATCAAGAGCGCCACGTAATAGATGGAGATGGGTATTTAAAATCAGGCCTACTGTATCTATCAGGTGCATCGCATCAAATCCACGGCCGCTTTCGTTTTTCGTTACAGACTGCACGACTCACACACTCATTGCACAACTTCGCAGCGAACTAGATTCCTTCACGACAGCTAAGAGGCAGTCCTTGTCTATTCAGGCATCCGCAGAAAAGTGTGTGATATGCCGCACCTTCTGGGTTTTTTCACCCATTTTATTTTCTTCCGCCAATTAAATAGCCTTAATTATTAATAAGATACGACTGGCCCGGTTCATGCTTATTAGATGGGGAAGATTTTGGAGGGGATAACAATGTCTCACGAAAGCAAGAGTCAAACAGAAAACAACATGCCTGCCCTGGTAGTAGGCACCGGCCTGGCACTGGCCTCACTTATTCTTGTACCGGCGGTCGCACAGAGACTGGGAATGGGCTCCAGCCTGACCAGTGCTTTGCGGGTCGCGTTGATGCGGGCCTCTCAGAAGGCTTGATCAGCGCAAGGCAATGCCTTGTGTAAAAAATTAGAAAGATAAATGATGAAAAATGTTGCCAAAGCAGCCTCAGAGGTTGCATTTATACCACCTCAACCCATGGGACTGGCTCAAAAGGCCGTCTACGATTGGCTGATGGCCGATTCGGTGGGGGAGAGGGAAGACAACCATTTTTTTGCCTGTGTCATTGCGGCTCGTAGCAGTGACACGCCGGATGAAAAACTCCCTGCTTCTCTTGGCCTGGATAAAAATGCCTTTTTGGCCCTGTTGAGCACTCGCTTTCCAACCGCCTTCTACAGCTGGAAGAGATCGGATGATCCCGATAGCCCAAATAGCCTGATGAACCAGGCTGGAATGGGTATCGGGGATGTCATGGCAGCAGAGGAACTAAAAGACATTCGTAGTCTACTGCTTGAACATCGCACATCAGGCCGGGTTGAGGAGAACTGGATTGCATCGATCCTGGCAGCCACGGCACTACGCTCCAGCCACTTGTGGGAAGATCTGGGCTTGATGGGAAGGCAAGAGGTTTCACAGACCATCAATCGAAACTTCCCGAGCTTGGGCCGTTTGAATCTGGGTAGCAAAATGCGCTGGAAGAAGTTCTTCTACCGCAAACTGTGTGAAAAGAACGGTTTGAATATCTGTCGCTCGCCCAACTGCCAGAGCTGTGACGAGTACTCGACCTGTTTCAGTCCGGATCAGTCTGAGGTTGACCGGACTATCGGCTTGGTCTGGAGCGCTAGCTAAAAACTTTTCCGGCTTATTGATATCCACTGTTTGACCATGGATATTTAACCCTCTGATTCATCTCCCGTTGGTGGTATGAATCAAGATATGTCTGCTATCTTATTCAGAAGGAATGAGAGAGCCTATCTGCCGACAAACTAGATAACTCATCTCAAATGACCTCTGCTTTTGGCACCGCTCATTTTGTGCCCTGAGGATCCAGTCAGGGAAGTGCTTTTTACTTCGCATATCTTCTGCCCGGGATGGATGAGTGCCCTTCCGGAAGATGGGTCAACTATGTCAGACAAGAAGGAAAGCTGTGATCTCTGCGGACTCGTAGTGGAAGAGCATGGCAGATATTGTCTCGAATTGGCCGATGAGAGTTTGACCTTTTGTTGTGATGCCTGCCTGGGTATCTACAAACTGCTGAATGAAATCGATGAGGATGAAGTGCAGGAATCCGTTCAGGATTAAATCCGTTTAAGGTAATTAATTTACAATTAAACAGCAGGTTATGACTAGAGAGGTAGTCTGCTATGCCTAGTGGTGAAACCTCTCCCGGACAGGTGCAGAAGGCCGTACTCAATTCTGTGGCGGATCATGCGGCAGAAAAAGGGCGTCAGATGATGTGTCGAGCCGTTCATCAAGCGGTTGATTCATCCAACATACCTCATGTAATGTCTGATATCACAAGCCACACTATTTTAAAGACAATCGATGCAGCTGCGGGAGGCACGATGACAACCGGACATGTAAGTAAAGGTCTATTCAGAACAGTTTTGGGTAATCCTCTGATTGCCTTGGCCGTAGGTGCGGCTGCTGGTTATTACGGATACAAATATCGTAAAGAGATTGCCGCTGCAGCGATGAAAGCGACGGACATGGGTAAGGATTTCGTACTCCAGCAGAAGGAGAACCTGTCTGACATCGTGGAAGAGGCCAAGGAGGCGGAAGAGGGCGAAGCTGAAGAAGCCAAATAGGCCTTTAGTTCTCCTTGATTCAACACGGGCTGGGTGCACTCCCAAGCCTTGTCGCAGGTTAGTAGTCGTTAAATGAACAACAAAAAGACGTCGCTACAGGATCAGATAGTTCTTCGTTACCGGGCAGATGGTCACATACGCTTTCAGATTCCAGAGCCTCTCTGTACAGAGGAGACTGCGGAACTTCTGGAAGTACTGACCGCTGAGCTGGAGGGCGTCTACCGGGTTATCGTCTATCGCCGACAGGGCAAGCTCTCGATCCGGTATATCGATTCGGCCTGTAGTTTTAAGGATGTTGCCAAGCATCTTTACCAGGTTGTCGATGGCATCGCCAAGAACTCCCGCTTCAAAGCCAGCAAATCCCGCTCCAGTAAAGCGCGCCCGCAAGGGGAGAAACTGGGCTTCAAAGAGCGTATCGCCAATCAGCCCTGGGTCAGATGGGCAAGGGATCAGTATCACTTCGCCAACACCGTTTTCCAGGGAGCGACCGCTGTCACCCGACGCAGACTGGGCCTGCCTGCAGCGCCGCCGGTCAGTACCGAAAGGATGGTGATCAATTTCGTCAATGATCTGGCTAGCTTCTACCTGATCAAGCTGCACTGGAATAAGATCACCGGCCTCTGGTTGAAACATCCGATCAGATACCGCTACCAGTGGCTGACTGCCTTCTATCTGATTTTTCTCCTGGTCCGGTATAGAAAGGCAACGCGGAAAAAATAGCTATGCCGGGCGCGGTCAAGGAATATCAGAATCTCCGCGTCGTCCACTCCCTGCGCCGGCGGGTGCGGCTATCGATCCCGCTGCTGGTCAAAGATGTCGAGCGGACCTATGCCCTCGAGATCCTGCTGCGCAAACTGCCCTATGTAAAACGCGCCAGCGCAGTTGCGGCCATCGGCTCGGTAACGGTTCACTTCGATCCCAAGCTGATGAGCAAGACGAAACTGCTGGCTCAACTGGATGCCATCATCTCCCGCCTGGGAACTGCGAAGCGATCCAAACCCAAACGCGCAAAGATCAATTCAGACGCCGCTTCTTGCGAAGGTCCACTACGTCAAACCAATCTGGCCGTGGAGGGGATGACCTGTGCCTCTTGCGCCTTGCTGATCGAGTTGCGATTGAGAAGGGACCCCCGCATCGCAGAGGCAAATATCAATTTCGGTTCGGATACGGCGACCATCAGAGGTCATCTGCAGGGCGCTGATGCGATCAAATTGATCGAGGGTCTGGGATATCAGGCAGGACCCATGGATACCCTCTCTCAACGCCGTCTGGTGATCGAGCGGGAGAAGGCGAGACTCAAGGCCGCCAAGCGCCGGGCATGGATTGCGGGACTGCTGACGCTTCCGGTCATGGTGATCGGCATGGCGATGCCGAAATCCCTCAAATGGAAGCTGGTGGAGTTCGTTCTCACCACTCCCATCGTTCTCTGGACAGGCCGCCCCTTCTTCGACAAGGCCTATCTGCTGGCGAGACAGCGGGCAGCCAACATGGATACCCTGATCACCCTGGGCGCCGGATCCGCCTATGTCTACAGTACGGCTGCCCTATTGAGAGGGAGCAGCCATCTCTATTTTGAGGCGGCCAGCGGTATCGTCTTCTTCGTCCTGCTGGGGCGCTATCTGGAGGAGAAGGCCAAAGGGCGGGCCAGTGATGCGATCCGAAAACTGCTCAACCTGCAGCCGAATACCGCGACGCTTATCCGGGATGGTGTGGAGCTGGTTGTCGATGTGGACGAAGTCCAGGTCGATGATGTCTTGCTGGTACGTCCCGGCGGACGTATCCCCACCGATGGCGAGCTGGTAAGCGGAGAATCCACCGTAGACGAATCGATGGTCACCGGCGAGAGCATGCCGGTGATCAAGCAGCCCGGTGACTCTGTGGTGGGAGGTTGCATCAATGGAGGTGGTAGCTTCCACATGCGAGCGACCGCCGTGGGACAGGCGACGGTACTCGCCGGCATTATCCGCATGGTGGATGAGGCCCAGGCCCACAAGATGCCGGTACAGAAGATGGCGGACAGGATCTCTGCGGTCTTTGTCCCTTCAGTGATGGGGGTCTCCGGTACGACCTTTCTCTGGTGGTTACTGTACCGGGGCTGTTTTACCCATGCACTGGTCAATGCCATCTCGGTACTGCTGATCGCCTGTCCTTGCGCCTTCGGTCTGGCCACACCCACCGCTATCATGACCGGCACCGGTACTGCCGCGAGACGGGGTATCTATATTCGTAACGGGGAGAGTCTTGAGACAGCCTCCAAGCTGACCACACTGGTTTTCGACAAAACCGGTACGATCACCGAAGGTAAACCGGTAGTGACTGATCTGGTCAATATCTCCCGCTTCAAGGATCAAACCCTGCTGCAACTATGTGCCAGCCTGGAAAACCACTCGGAACACTTCCTGAGTCGTGCCATCGTGGAGTATGCCCGGCTCAGAGAGATCCCATTGAAAGCGGTGGATCAATTCACCAGCGAGACAGGCAAGGGTGTCCATGGCGTAGTCAACCAGCACCATGTGTTGATCGGTAACAGCGCCATAATGCAGGCCCACGACATTACCACCGAAGCTTTACAGGAGCAGGCAGAGGCACTCTCGGCTCAGGGCAAAACCCCGGTCTTCGTCGCTGTGGAGAAACGGGCTGCAGCCCTGTTCGGTATCGCAGATCAACCCCGAGAGCGGGCAAGAGAGGCGATCTCCCGACTGGGCAAACTGGGAATCGAGTGTTGGATGGTGACAGGGGATACCGAACTCACCGCTAGGCATGTCGCTGCACAAGTGGGAATCACGTATATCGAGGCGAGCGCCACACCGGAACGAAAGCTGGAGATGATAGATCTGCTACGACAACAGCGTGGCCTGGTGGGAATGATCGGCGACGGCATCAACGATGCCCCGGCCCTGGCGGCAGCGGATGTGGGCTTTGCCGTGGGCACAGGCACCGATGTGGCGATTGAGGCCTCCCATATCACCCTGGTCAGTGGCGACATCTCAAAGGTGGCGGATGCGATCGAACTGAGTCGCCGCACCATGCGTATCATCCGTGAGAATCTCATCTGGGCACTTGGTTACAATACCGCCGCCATCCCCATGGCTATGAGCGGTCGTCTCAGTCCCATGATCGCATCGGCAGCCATGGCGGCGAGTTCGGTCTCAGTGGTGGCGAACTCTCTGCGTTTGCAGAAGTTGAAAATCCAGGGGGAGTTGTCAAACCCGGTCGGGAACAGGCCCTAGGACTTCTTGCGACGGGATGAAGCGCGCTTCTGCTTGCCGTTGTAGAGCATCATGTGCCAGGCGGAGAAGCCCATCAAGGCGATGCCTGCGAGGGTGTGGTAGCGCATCACCCGGCGGTTACGTCTGAGGGCGGTCCATAGGATGACACCCATAGAGGTGGCCATGCCCGCCTTTGCCAGGGTGCGCTTCTGCTGCAGTGTGTCGGTTTTGCTTTGTGAGGAGTCGCTCATGATCGGAATCGGCTAATGTAAGAGATTTAATTTAAGGTAACAGATTCGTCAGGATTCGGCTTGTTTAATGTCAAATAGTCATAGTTTTTATTTTGCCATATCGGCCAGACAAAGTTCATGTGAGGAGTGGGGATAGTGGAGGTACTCAACGGCCCCATCAATCTCTGGCTCGCCTTTCTCGCAGGCCTGCTCGGCAGTGCCCACTGTATCGGTATGTGCGGCGCTCTGGTCTCAGGCTTCTTCATGAAGTTCGGCGGCAGCACCAAGACCGGCCCCATGCCCTATCTGATCTACCATTTCACTCGTATCACCACCTACACCCTGATTGGACTTACCGCTGCCGCCGTGGGCAGTGTGTTTGTCTCCACTGGTGGAATGGGCGCCTTTCAGGGGGCGCTGCAGATCGCAGTCGGTCTGTTTATCGTGATCCTGGGACTGGATATGCTCGGGCTCTCGCCGCTACGTCTGCCTTTTCTCTCATTCATTCCGGAGAAGACGGTACGCAAGCTCTTCGTCACTGCAACCCAGAAGGGGGTCTACTCCGGTGCCGCCCTGGGTGGACTGTTGAATGGCCTGGTACCCTGTCCCTTGACCTTCGCCCTGGCGGTAAAGGCAACCACCGCTACCACGGTTGTGGATGGTGGTCTGCTCATGCTGGCCTTTGGCGCTGGCACACTGCCGTCCATGCTGTTTGTCAGCGTCGCCTTCGGCCTGCTTGGTGTCAAGGCGAGGGGATGGCTGGTGAAAGGGGCTGCCGCCTTGGTGGTGATAATGGGTATCGGCACGATTATTCAGGGCGCCAGTTTTTTCAATGTGATACGTGGGCTGATTTAGGGATTGAGAATGGTCATTTCTTACGCAACAACAGATCACCAAAATAGGGCCGGTTTTCCATCATTTCCAATTTCCCCTGAGAAGCCTGCTTTGTGATGCGTAAGAGCCATCTTTTTTTTCTCATACTTGGCCTGGGAGTCAGCTTGTCTCTACTCACCTTCATGCACAGTCATTGGGCCGCTCACTCTGTGGAAGATGCATTGCAGCAACGCAGCGAGTTGGTCAAGCAGTTGGATCTGACCGATCTCAGCCTCTTTACAGAGGCCCGCTATACCAGACATCTCTCCCAGGCGGATCTACACACCGGCTTTCAGGATCACCCCCTGGCGCTGGAACACTTTCCCAGCGGATCAATGCTCTTGCCACCGGCGAGTTTAGGACATCTCAATGCGAACCCTGATCCGTAGGCAGCAGTATCTGATCGACTTCACCCTCTCATCCCTGGGACGGCGTCTGGGGAAGAATCTGGGGCTATTGCTGGTCTATTCGTTGATCGTCTTTCTGCTCGCCTCGGTAATGCTCTTCACCCACTCCCTGCGCACAGAGGCGAGTATCGTTCTGGCGGAATCGCCTGAGATCATTCTGCAACGGATGACTGCGGGACGGCACGATCTGATTCCTGCCAGCTACCTGGATAAGATGGGACGCATCAGAGGCGTAGCGAAAAAGTATGGCCGTCTCTGGGGCTACTTCTACGATCCTGCGGTGAAGGCCAACTACACCCTGATGGTACCCCAGGATCGGCGGCTGAAGCCTAACGAGGTGGTTATCGGCGCCGGTATCTCCCGGGTAAGAAATATCCAGAGCGGGGATTTCCTCACCTTCCGATCTATGGATGGGCGACCCTTCTCATTTAAAGTCACTGAATTGCTGGATCATGAGTCGGAACTGGTCAGTAGTGATCTGATACTCGTATCAGAAGAGACCTTCCGCGACTTCTTTCTCATCCCTGAAGGGATGTATACCGACCTGGTACTCTCTGTGCGCAATCCCAAAGAGGTGAGGAAGGTGGCGGAGAAGCTGACGATAAAGCTCCCCGACACCCGCCCCATTCTGCGCGAGGAGATACTGCGCACCTACGACGCCATCTTCAGCTGGCGCCAGGGTATCGTCTTTGTTCTCCTGGCCGGCGCTATCCTCGCCTTTGTCATCTTCGCCTGGGACAAGGCCTCGGGACTGAGTGCCGAGGAGCGTCGTGAGATCGGCATACTCAAGGCGATCGGCTGGGAGACCAGCGATATTCTTCGGATGAAGTTCTGGGAGGGGGCGATCATCTCTCTGACCGCCTTTTTCCTGGGCTATCTGCTGGCCTATGGGCATGTCTTCTTTACCTCAGCGGCGCTGTTCGAGCCTGTGCTCAAGGGGTGGGCGATCTTATATCCATCCTTCAATCCCTTGCCTACGGTCGATCTGCTGCAGGTTGCGACGCTGTTTTTCTTTACCGTCTTCCCCTACACGGTGGCGACCATTATTCCCATTTGGCGGGCCTCGATTACCGATCCCGATATAGTGATGCGATGATCCGGCTGGATAACGTTAAAAAGGCCTTTAACCAGGATAAGCCGAATGAGTTTTGGGCTATCCGCGGTGTCAGTCTAGAGATAGAGAAGGACCAGATCGTCGTGCTCAAGGGGCCCAGCGGTTCCGGCAAGACCACGCTTCTGTCGATGATCGGCTGTCTCTCGCGACCGACATCGGGACGTATCTATTACCAGGATAAGCTGCTGTCGAACCTGCCGGAACGATTCATGACCGAGATCCGGCGCGAGACCTTCGGCTTTGTCTTCCAGCACTTCAATCTGATCAAGGGCTTGACGGTATTGGAGAATGTGATGCTACCGGCCTATCCCAATGGCCCCGACTATTCGCTGTTGAAGCAGCGGGCCCAGGGGTTGTTGGCGCAGTTTAATCTCCACAGCAAGGCGTCCAACAAGGTGGAGTGGCTGTCAGGCGGAGAGGCACAAAGGACGGCTATCTGTCGCGCCCTGATCAATGATCCCTCAATTCTTATTGCCGATGAACCCACTGCCAATCTCGACTCAAAACTCTCCGGGGAATTCATGACCCTGCTGGAGACACTCAAGGATATGGGCAAGACGGTTATCATCAGTAGTCACGATCCCCTGGTATACGACTCTTCTGTCATCGGTACGCTGTTGGAGATGCGTGACGGCCTGATGCTGGATGGTGATTGAGCAATGCTGCTGCATCCCTCGATCATCGCCCTGAATGCCGTCTCCTTCGTTGTGGCCCTGTTGATGTTGATGGCATCGCTGTTTGCCATCCAGGTGGTCAGGCATTGGGATATCACCAGCGGCAGCGAACTGCAGCTGAACATGGAGCGTAAGACCTATCTCATCTCCACACTGGTTGCCTACTGCTTTGTCGCTGAACTGGTTTCGCTGCTGCTCTTTATCTACAACGCAGAGCAGATGTCGACTCAGTTCGTCGGCGCCATGTGCGCCACCGGGGTGTTGAACGTGGATGCCTATGGCTGGCCCACGCTGTTTCTGAAAATTGCCATCTTCTTCACCGGCGCTGCCTGGTTGATTCTCAACCATGTGGATCAACAGGCGCCGGACTATCCTCTGGTAAAGATAAAATACGCGTTGCTGCTGATCATCATGCCGCTGGTGGCACTGGAGTCGTTGGTGCAACTCAAGTTCTTCCTCGATATGAACCCGGATGTGATCACCTCCTGCTGTGGTTCACTCTTTACCGAGGAGGGAGAAGGGGTGGCGGCCGAGGTCTCTTCGGTGGAACCGAGGACTGCGATGAGTGCCCTCTATGGCAGTGGTCTACTGTCTCTACTGCTGGCTGGCTTCTATCTCTGGCGTAAGAGGGGAGGCGCCCTGTTTGCCCTCAGCAGTCTGGCGGCATTCGTTATCGCACTGATTGCGATTGTCTCCAGCATCGCGCTCTATGCCTATGAACATCCTCATCACCACTGCCCATTCTGTATTCTGAAATCGGGCCACGACTTCATCGGTTACTACCTGTATATCCCGTTGTTCACGGCGACCGCACTCTCACTGGGTGTCGGAACCATCTTGCCCTGGCGACGGATGGACAGCCTGACAGCAGTGATCGATCGTACCGGTAGACAACTGGTGATCATCGCAGCATGCTGTCTGGCACTCTTTTATGCCATAGCGACCTTTGTTGTCGTCACCTCGAACCTGACAATGCAGGATGTCTGGTGGTAGCTTGGATAAGAATATATTGAGGAGAATCGAACATGGTCGGTTTAAAACGACTTAGCCTGATAATGATTACGTTTATGCTTGTGAGCTGTTCCGGAGATAGGCCCTCACTCAAGAATGGTGAAGCTGTGCCTCCTTTCGAACTTCAGCGACTGAATGGCACGCAGTCTAATTTTCCTGGCGATTATCAAGGCAAGGTGGTGGCAGTCCGTTTCTGGGCCGACTGGTGCCCCTTCTGCAAGTCTGAGATGACGGCGCTGGAGCCGGTCTACCAGAAGTATCACGATCAGGGTCTGGAGATGCTGGCGATCAATGTGCGTCAGGATCAGGAAACGGCCCAGGCGTTCATCGATAAGATCAAAGTCAGCTATCCGGTATTGCTGGACGAGGAGGGGAGTACCGCCCGCAACTATCATGTGATCGGCCTGCCGACCACCTTCTTTATCGCTCGCGATGGCAAGCTGTATAACAAGATACTCGGCGAGTCCACCGATAAGATATTCGAAGAGATTGTCAAAGAGCTGCTGTGAGCGGTGAATTCACAATTGTTCTCGCCTTTATGACGGGGATCTTCGGCGCCTTTCACTGCTTGGGTATGTGTAGTGGTATTGCCAGCGGTTTCTTTATCTACTATGGAGGAGAAAGACGCGTCTCTCCCCATTTGGTCTACCACGGCACCCGTATCCTGGTTTATACCCTGTTGGGAGCCAGCGGTGCCGCCGTCGGTCAGGTACTGGTACAGACAGGAATTGTTGGCAAGGCACAGGGCATTCTGTTTATCCTCGCGGGGTTGGCGATCATCCTGATTGGATTGAGAGTGATTGGGCTCTTTCCCGGCAAAAGAAAAGAGCGACCTGCTCAGATTAGCGTCCCCATCAAGGATATAACCACAGCAGATGCGAAGGGAAAAAGGCGCTTTGCCCCTTTCATTGGCGGCCTGCTGAATGGATTTGTTCCCTGCAGTCTGGTCTTCTCCGTCGCCATCAAGGCGATCAGCAGTGCCAATCCTCTTGAGGCGGCCATGTTGATGCTCGCCTTCGGCTTGGGAACCGTGCCGACGATGCTGACTCTCTCTCTACTCAGTGCCGTGACAATCAAACGCGTCTCAGGTCTGGGAATAAAGCTCGCGGGTATCACTGTTATCGCTCTCGGTATCTGGACGCTCTATGAAGGGGTTATTTTCTTCGATGTGATGAGAGGGTTGTCCAACTACTAGAAATAATGCGTGATATGACGTATTTCGATGCGTCATATCACGCATTATCTTGAGGTCTGATTCACTCAATAACAATTGTCAATGTAATGCTGGTACGCTTTCTGAACAATTATCCAGACTATAAACTTTGGAGTTTCGTGATGAGTGGGAATGGTAAATTCAAACGTCGTGATCTGTTGAAATTATTCACCGCAGTCGGCATGGGTGGCGTTCCGGTTATCAGCTTGGCAGCCGGGGCAAAACAGCCGGCTATCGGTGCCATGATGCCGGGTAAAGGCTGGCTCGCCTACAGTGGTGAAAAGCAGGAAGGAGACGGCACACCGCTGCAGTTTATTCCGAAGACCGCCCCGGATGAGAATCCGTTGCAGGATGAACTGACCAAGTATCCCAAGTGTCCCTACTGCGGTATGGACCGAACGAAATGGCACCATAGTCGCCACTTGGTACAGTATGACGATAACCTGGTAGACGGAACCTGTTCCATCCACTGTCTTGCCGTCAGCCTGAGCCTCAATCTCGATCGCGGTCCCAAGGCGATCTATGCAGCGGACTTCGGTTCAGATGCCAAGATCAAGCCGCTGGTTAGAGTGGATGACGCGACCTATCTGATCGGCGCCAAGCTCAAAGGCACCATGACGAAGAAGAGCAAGATGGCCTTCTCAAGTAAAGAGGCTGCTGACAAAGTGCAGGCAGAGAAGGGTGGTGAAGTCGGCGACTTCAACAGCGCACTTAGCAGCGCCTACCTGGGTATGGCCGAAGACACCATGGCGATACGCAAAAGGCGCAAAGAGAAGCGCATGAGAATGATGAAGAAGAAGCAGCAGGCGGCTTCCTAGTTCCAACCAATCTTCCTGAAACTAAAGGTGCAGCAGATCAATTGCTGCACCTTTGGAATCGCCATATACTTGAACCCACTCCTCTGTTATCTGTCTGATATCCCATGTCACGTCTTGTAAAACTCTGTCTGATACTCTCCCTGTTAACTTTTTTAGCACCTGCTTGCGCAGAAGAGCTGACATTCCCCGATCCAGACAAAAAGACCACCTGTCCGGTTTGTGGCATGTTCGTCGCACTCTATCCCGACTGGATTGCCACTGTAGTCTACAAGGATGGGCATGCACACCATTTCGACGGCGCAAAGGATATGTTCAAGTACCTGTTCGATCTTCCCAAGTGGGCGCCGAACCATCAGAAGGAGAACATCGACCGGATTGGCGTCACCGAATATTACGGCCTCACCCGCATCGATGCGAAAGCAGCCTACTATGTGATCGGTTCAGATGTGCTGGGTCCCATGGGACATGAACTGGTTCCCCTCGAGACCCTGGAGGATGCAGAAGAGTTTCTTAAAGACCACCAGGGCAAACGCATTCTACGCTTTGATCAGGTGGAAGCGGATTTGATGGTTAAGTTGGACGAAGGCGAGTTCGACTGACTTCTCTAATGTGTTGTTTTCTCTGACTCGAATCAAATATAGAATGTGCCGATTCGTCTGCTTAGAAAACTAAAATGAACACACAACAATCCTTGAAAGTCCTCTTTGTCTGCATGGGCAATATCTGCCGTTCGCCAACTGCCCAGGGCGTTTTTCGCGCCTTGGTTGAAAGGGAAGGACTGAGCGACCGCATTTTGACCGACTCTGCCGGAACTATCGCCTACCATGTGGGCGAACCGCCTGATAGAAGGGCCAGAGAGACAGCAACGAAAAGGGGAGTTAACCTGGAAGATCTTCGCGCTCGCAAAGCGTTGGCAGCGGATTTCGAGGCATTTGACTATGTGATTGCCATGGATCGGGCCAACTATCGTGATCTGCAGGAGATCTGTCCGCCAGACTATCTGCACAGGTTGCATCTGTTTATGGACTTTGCACCCCATTTGCCGGAAGACGAAGTCCCTGATCCTTATTATGGCGGCATTGCGGGTTTCGACCGGGTATTCGACATGGTCGAGCAGGCTTCTCTCGGCTTATTGAACGAGATTCGCGAAAACAATCAGATATAGACCCCACCCCAGAACGGGGTGGGGAAGGTCAGTTCTATTCGCCTTGATCGCTTGGCGCAGG
>JBNKMQ010000200.1:0-3678 GCA_050293225.1 Sedimenticolaceae bacterium | reverse complement strand
GTTGTCGATGTTGATGTTGTTGCCAGGACCGAATGCCTGATCAAAGTAGGGTTTATAACCGGGGATCTTCTCGATCCGCCCCGAGACCGCATCCAGATCGCTCATGCCCATCTCAATGGGATTCGCCGGTGGTCCCTTGGCCTGATCCTCAAGGCTGGCCGCCCGGCCGTCCCAGAATTGAACCGAGTGAAAGGCGGCGTTCCAGACGGTGGGGGCGTTGCGGCCGCCGGCCTGGCCATGTACGCCGATCGAGGTGGTGCGATGGTCGTCTCCCCCCTCCATGACGTTATGGCAACTGAAACAGGAGACGGTACCGTTGGATGAGAGACGGGGGTCGAAGTAGAGCATTTTACCTAGCTCGACCTTTTCCGGTGTTGTGGGGTTGTCTACGGGCTCAGGTGCCTTTTCGGGCAGCGCCTGCCACTGTCCGGCGGCCATGACATTTCCCGAGAGTAGCGTGCAGAGTATTGTAAGAGATTTGATGCTGCGCATGAGATGCCTCCATTGCAATTGATTACATGACGATTGGATCCTCTGGAAAGGGCGAGAGTCATTAACTGACTTCGCCAATCTCCAACATCCTATGACCGGCAAAGTGAATTGAAACTGAAAATGTTACTGTTTCGCCCAGGAATAGGAATTTAGTCACATCTCGATTTCCGGCTTCGCAGATGCCGGGTTAATAATCCATGCCTGTTTCGATGGATATGTGATAAATCAACGCAGACATACTAGATACCCTGTCGTAGCCTGCGAGGAGGATCTCAATCGACTGCTGCTGCAAGAAGTGCAGTGTATTGCGGCTAAAAATCAGGAGATGGCGCAAAAGCCACAATGGGCTCGTGGCATCTCTTGAGGAGATGAAGGCATTGGATTGGTGTTAACAGGCCCTAGGAAAGCCCCGCCTGTACATAGTCGGCCGCCTGCGACCACTGCAGGCTGATATCGCCATGGCGTTTCAACTGTGGAAGGATGATCTCTGCCTCCATGGCGTGGATCTTCTCAGCGATCTGTTCAATCTTGCTGCTTGTGCTCTTCAGCAGAGAAGCATGGGGTCTGACCGCATCTCCTTTCAGATAGGCGAGGACTTTGTAAGCTGTCTCGTTACAGGCGAAGTTTCTCAATGAGATGCTGATGCCGAGCGCTTTGAGTTCTCCAATCAGCACCTTTGCCTGCTTGAATTCAGATGCCATGGCGAGCAGATCAAACTCGATCATTAGACCTGTACCGACAATCTGACGTTTACGCAATTCGGTCTTTAGGAAATCGACATAGCCGGGCTGCTTAATCACCTGGGATGATTGCTTGAAGATGAGTCGTCCCCGGTTGCCTCTCATGACACGCTCTCCCAGGCGCTGCAAAGCTGCTTCACAGACGTAGCGGTCAAATTCCATGAGAAGGTCGGCTTTAGAAGCCATGCTATATGGATCTTGAGACTCTCCTTTGAATTCGGGTATTAGTTCAACCGTCTCAAGGGCATGCTCTTGCCTGGCGGTATAGGCCAGTTCATTCAAGTCTATTAATCCCTTCGATAGTGCTCGCAAAAATCTCTCTCGAGGCAGGACTTCAACAGGCTCAGACTCAGACTCAGTTTCAGTTTCAGAGGTCGTCTCTTCTCCATGTAACTGGTATCCGGATATTCTCTGTTGATATGCATAAGCTGCACTGTTTTCTGCATGGATAAGATGTTTGTGTGCATTTCCAGCATCACTATCAACCAATGCCATGCCGAGACCAAGCTTGTCATTGGATTCACTCCCGGCAATGGGCAGGAGGGCTTTATAGATGCTTTCACCCATCTCTTCCACCTCATCTTCCCGTTTACGCTGAAACAGGATTGCGAAGCTAAGCCGATCACTCCTTGCGAGCAAGTCTCCCTTTTGCAGGAGAGGTTGAATGGCAATACCCGCCTGTTTTAACAAGGCACTCTGTTTCTCCCGGTCGAAATCCTCAATCGCATCCTGGCCTTCGGAAAATGTGCAAACCAGGATTGCGCTGTAGGTGTCAGATTCAGCGAGTGCCAAGTCGATCATTGTGAGTAATTCCCGCCTGGTCGGCAGACCGGTTGAAGGATCTGTCTTCAGTCGATCACTGCTAGCACAGATAGTCTTCAGTCGTTCGATGCGGGTATTTACTGTGGTCAGAAGTTGCTGAGGCCTAACTGGCTTGGTTAGAAAGTCGTCAGCGCCGGCCTGTAACGCGAGTAACTTTTTCTCCAGATCATCCTCACCTGATAGGAATACAATGGGTATGGCCTGGGTCTCTTTTCTGTCGCGAATCAGACGGGTGAGTTCGATACCGTCTGCACCTGGCATATAGAGGTCCATCAGGATCAGATCAGGCTGGAATCTGTACACACCTTCGATCACATTCAACGGGTTGTGAATCTCATAGGTTTCGATGCCGCTTTTGTGCATCAGTTTGGCGGCAAATTTCGCTTGGGATTCGTCATCTTCAACAATCAATACACGGGGATGAGGGGAAGCTACCGGACGGATAGCGCCTTTGAGCCTCAGTATCAACTCGTCAATATCGAAGGGCTGGGTAAAGAGATATTTTGCACCCAGACGCATGGCCTTCAAGCGTGTCTCAATGTCGCTTTGTTCTGAGAGGAAGTAGAGTTCGGGAGAGTTCTTCTCCTTGTCTTTACGTACCTTGTCAATTTCCTCGGCAAGTGCTGAGTCATCCAGATAAGTGGCATCTATCAGGAGAACCTTCGCCTCTGTGTGGGAGAGAGCAGTGCTCAACTCTTCTATGCTGGTAAGTCCCCGGCAGCGCCACGACTGGGCATCGAAGGCCTGGGGCAGTGGGTCGCCGTGTTTGACCTCTTTCGGCAAGTAGAGCAGATCGACCCAGGTGGGTTCGAGAGTTATCTGGTCATCTGTGGGAGAGGCGTCGAAGACATTGTCTTTTAAACGCTCGAGAGATGCGCTCAGTTCATCCATCTCCTCGTCGCTAGGTGGGGCGTTGTTGTCAATGGTAGCGTTGACGATCTCATCCAATCTCATTGCCAGGTCGAGCAACTTCACTTGTCCGTTCTCTTTGCACCGGTTAATGAATTTACTCAGGTGCCTGGAGAGTTTACGGGTTGAGGAGCTGTTCCAGATGCCGGACCTGGAGATTGGCCAATCGGCCTCAATATCCTTAAGGATGTTCTGCAATTGACTGGAAATATCTTCGACGGGATGAGGGTCATTCATGCGGGTAAGTACTGCTCAATTTATGATTCCAGATAAAAACTGGTGGGATTGTAGAATATTTTGTGACCAAGTTAACATTTTGCCTGCCTTTACTTCCTGTCTTAGTATTTTAGGCCCTTTTTTCACTCTGAGGGTAGCAATAACGCCCTCATTGCCTTCGCAGCATTGGAGAGTGTGCGCTTGTGATGGGTGACGATTCCCAGTTCGCGTGAGAGCTGTAGCTCCTTCACATCCAACTCGCGTAGCTGTCCATCAAACATGATGCTTGGCAGCAGACTCCAGCCCAGGCCGATGCTGACCATCATCTTAAGAGTCTCCAGATAGTCGGTGGAGAGGGTACAGTTCACCTGCTGATTCATTGATACTAAGCGTCTCTCCAGGATGGTTCTTGTGTAGGTACCTCGAGTGGGTAACACCGCTGGATGGTCCAGCATTTCGGTCAGACTGACATGTTTTCGGTTTGCCAGCGGGTGGTCAG
>JBNKMQ010000199.1:0-1676 GCA_050293225.1 Sedimenticolaceae bacterium | reverse complement strand
ATCGGAGACCGCGGTGTGCAGTTTGGGATCCCAGTTGACCAGGCGCTTGCCGCGGTAGATCAGGCCCTCTTCATAGAGACGCACGAAGACCTCTTTCACCGCCTCCGAGAGGCCGTCGTCCATGGCGAAGCGCTCATGCTCCCAGTCGAGAGAGGAGCCCAGGCGACGGAGTTGGCGGGTGATATTGCCACCGGACTCCGCCTTCCACTCCCAGATGCGATCGATGAAGGCCTCACGGCCCAGGTCGTGTCGCTTCTTATCTTCTGCTTCCAGCTGGCGCTCCACCACCATCTGGGTGGCAATACCGGCGTGATCGGTACCGGGCTGCCAGAGGGTCTTGTCCCCCTTCATGCGGTGGTAGCGGATCAGGGTATCCATGATGGTGTTGTTGAAACCGTGCCCCATATGCAGGCTGCCGGTGACATTGGGGGGTGGGATCATGATGCAGTAGCTCTCATCACCTGTGCTTTTAGGGGTGAAATAACCGCGCTCTTCCCAGGTCTGGTACCAGCGTTGTTCGATTGCGTGGGGATCGTAGGTCTTGTCCATGGAGGTGTTAATTGTTCGGTCGCAAAAAGGCGCTATTATACCTATGTTGAGTCGAGAAATAACAAAAGATACGCCGATTGGCTGATCTCGAGGAGTAAATATAAAATGACCCAGAAGCAACACGTCTTTTCATTTCAACAGGGCGACGGAAAAAACAAAAAACTATTGGGGGGCAAGGGGGCCAATCTCTGCGAGATGACCCAGTTCGGATTGAATGTCCCACCGGGTTTCGTGATCTCCACCGAGGCCTGCCTCGACTATCTTGCCAACGACGAGAAGAGCCTGCCGGCAGAGATCCTTGAAGATGTTCGGACCCACATGGCAGAGGTGGAGAAGGCCACCAGCAAGGGCTTTGGTGATGTGGAGAACCCGCTGCTGGTCTCGGTTCGCTCCGGTTCCGCCATGTCGATGCCGGGTATGATGGATACCATTCTCAATCTGGGGCTCAACAGCGATACCCTGCAGGGTGTCATCGCCCAGACCGGTGATGAGCGATTCGGGTACGACGCCTATCGCCGTTTTATTCAACTCTTCGGCAAGGTTGCCCTGAATGTGCCGGACGAGGCCTTTGATCAGGAGTTCGAGGCGGTCAAGCAGAATGCCCATGTATCGGAAGATGTGGGTCTCTCCGCCGCCGATCTGAAAGAGATCAGCAAACGTTTTCTCAAGGTCTTCGAGCAACACACCGGACGACCCTTCCCGCAGGATCCCTATGAGCAGCTGGAGATCGCCATCAAGGCGGTGTTCGGTTCCTGGATGGGCAAGCGGGCGGTGGACTACCGGCGTCAGTTCAATATCACCCCCGACATGGCTAATGGTACTGCGGTCAATGTCTGCACCATGGTCTTCGGCAACCGGGGCAACGACTCCGCCACCGGCGTTGCCTTCACCCGTAATCCCGGTACCGGCGAGAACAAGCTCTTCGGCGAGTACTTGGTCAATGCCCAGGGTGAGGATGTGGTGGCCGGTATCCGCACCCCCAAGCCTATCGCTCGTCTGGCCGAAGAGATGCCGGAGATGGCCAAACAACTGGAGGAGCTGCGGCAGAAGCTGGAGAGTCACTACAAAGAGGTACAGGACTTCGAGTTCACGATCGAGCGCGGCACCCTCTACTGCCTGCAGACCCG
>JBNKMQ010000198.1:0-26521 GCA_050293225.1 Sedimenticolaceae bacterium | reverse complement strand
GAGTCGACGACTGCCTTGGCAGTGGCTTGGCACTCATCCGGATAGGGATCGCCGGCCTCGTGGTAATCCTTCGGGATGCCGTGGAATGAGAACAGCAGTTTTTGCGCCACACCTTGCTGTTGTCTGAATTCACCAATGCTGGTACTCAATACATCGATATATTCAGGCTCTTGGTGATAGCGGTGGATAAAGCGGATCTCCGGTATCCATCGCCAGCGTTGCAGCTCGCTTGTCACCGCATCGAAGATGGAGGCGGTGGTGGTGGCGGAGTATTGCGGATAGAGAGGCAGAACCAGAATGCGCTCGACATTGTTTTGCCTCAGGCTCTCCAGGGCGGCAGGTATCGATGGGTTGCCGTATCGCATACCAAGGGCAAAAGTTGTCTCTCCTTTGAGCCTTGGTTTGAGATTGGTTTGCAGGGCCGATAGCTGTTTTTTAGAAATCGTTAGCAGGGGAGAGCCCTCGTCAGTCCAGATGGAGCGATAGGCCTGGGCCGACTTCTTAGGACGTACTCTCAATACGATGCCATGCAGGATAATCATCCAGAGAAATCTGGGTATGGCGACAATCCTCGGGTCGCTGAGAAATTCCGCCAGATAGCGACGCACTGACGACCTGGTCGGCTCGTCCGGTGTACCCAGATTGACCAGCAGTATGCCGAGGCCGCCGCCAGGCTTCTTTAGTTGATCCGATTGTTTGATATATCCCATCTATTCAATTCCGGTTGGCTGAGCGGATTTTTGCCTCTACGCGGGCACTTTTCAACAGGTCGTGATTGTGTATTTGCGGATAGAGTCGCCACAGGCGATCCACCACTTCTGCCTGTTTGAACGCCATCCTCTCCAGGTGTTCTCGGGTTTTATCAGTGATGTTTGGCAACATCAGGAGCTGGGGGGCTTTCCAGTCGAGATAGTCCTGGATTAAATCCCGTTGTTGTGGCGTCGTCCAATCTTGTGTCAGCAGAAGCTCGGGAAAGTGTTCCGGGCCCAAACGATCCTCAGGATCGTCACAGCTGATTGCGCTGCCGTTGCCTTGTCGCTTGAACCAGCGGCTTTTTCGCTCTGGTCCTGCCCGCTGCCTGATGGCCAACTCGACTAAGTCCGCGTGTTGCCGGGGATTGTCTCTGTCGAGAGAGGGGTTTTGACTGCTCAGCGTCGGGGAGATAAAGGAGTAGTCATCCGCTGCGCAGGCCATCCACGCCAGATCCTTATCGCTCTCTTCAAGCGCTTCACATTGACGGCTTTCGAGCAGGGCGATGGGCTGATGGCCTTCTCCATCCAGCAGCCAGCGTTCATAAGGGTCATCGAGGGGAAAGGGGAGTTGCCGCGAGGCTGGTTCCAGTCTCTCCACCAGCCGCTCTGTGACTGCGATCATCTGCCGGATATTGAACAGTGGATTGATCGGTATCTGCTCGAGCCCCTTTTCTGACGACCATATACCAAAGGTATAGTAGCGGCGCTCGCTGAAGGGGGTATTTGCCCATAATCCCTGGGGTGTATCGCTGAGTACTTGAATTTCCCAGGAAATACCTGTGTCACTGAGGGCGCGGGCGTCTTGCGTCTGGAATATCTGCAGAACACCATTCAGAGGATTGAGCCGGCGGATGCTGAATGCGGCATCGGTGGGATGAGACATATCTCTGTGGACCAGCGGCAGGCGTTTGCCCGTGGGTAGACAATCCCTGATTCTTGTTAATGATCTGACGAGTGTTAAGTTCTTAGTCAGAACTCGGGTAAATCCGTTGTCCTGAAGGTAACACATCCCGTTGCCGTGTGAATAGCTCGAAAATAGCGGTAAACAGTCCCAACCGCCCTGTTTTTATGCAAATCCTCCACGACTTGGATAGGTTTTCTGTTCTCATGCAAAAAGCGGCTTGCTATAGTGATTTGTGTCAAATTAATGAAAAGAAGGGGGAGTGTGATGCAGCGAGAAACAATGGGAACCCGCCATAGCAGCTATGGTTTGGAGAATCATGGGCTCTACAACCTGAACGATGTCTACTGGAATCTGCCCTCTCCCCGGCTGATCGAGCAGGCGATTTTCCGCAGAGAGGGCCAATTGAGCCATCTTGGCCCCCTGGTTGTGCGTACCGGGCACCACACCGGTCGTTCCGCCAACGATAAATTCATTGTCGATGAGCCCTCGGTGAGCAAGGAAATCTGGTGGGGAGAGATCAACAAACCGATCTCGGAGGAGGCGTTTGACCGGATTCACGAGCGGCTAACCTCCTATCTGCAGAACAAGGATGTCTATGTGCAGGACTGCTTCGCCGGCGCCGATCCCAACTATCGTCTGCCGGTACGCATCATCACAGAAAATGCCTGGCACAACCTGTTTGCTCGCAATGTCTTCATTCAGGCAAAGAAGGAAGAGCTGCCGGATCATATTCCGGGATTTACCGTTATCGATGTACCACGTTTTCACGCGATCCCCGAAGTCGATGGTACCCGCAGCGAGACCTTCATTATCGTCAACTTCGCCAAGAAACTCGTCTTGATCGGTGGCACCAGCTATGCCGGAGAGATCAAGAAGTCTATCTTCAGCGTGATGAACTACCTGATGCCGCAGCGGGATGTGATGCCGATGCACTGCTCCGCCAACATCGGTCCCGACGGCAAGAGCGCGATCTTTTTCGGTCTTAGCGGCACGGGCAAGACCACGCTCTCCGCCGACGCCAGCCGCACCCTGATCGGCGACGATGAGCATGGCTGGAGTAAAGACGGTATCTTCAATTTCGAAGGCGGTTGCTACGCCAAGATGATCAAACTCCATCCCAAGAATGAGCCGGAGATCTTCGGTACGACCATGCGCTTCGGCACGGTGCTGGAAAATGTCACCATGATGGCCAGCACCCGCCGGCTCGACCTGGACGATGGATCCCTGACCGAGAATACCCGTGGCGCCTACCACATCAGCGCCATTCCCAACGCCACATTGGACGGAATCGGCGGCCACCCTGAGACCATCATCATGCTGACCGCCGACGCGTTCGGCGTTCTGCCGCCGGTATCCCGTCTCGACTCGGCGCAGGCGATGTACCACTTTATCTCCGGCTATACCGCCCGGGTCGCCGGTACCGAGAAGGGGGTGACCGAACCGACACCGGTCTTTAGTGCCTGTTACGGTGCCCCGTTCATGCCGTTGCATCCCCAGCGTTATGCCCAGCTTCTGGGGGACTATATCGATAAGCACAAGGTAAAGGTCTGGTTGGTCAATACCGGTTGGACCGGTGGTCCCTATGGTGTCGGTCAACGCATGCCGATACCCCATACCCGGGCCATGGTAAATGCGGTGCTGGACGGAAAACTGAATGATGTACCGATGCGCAAGGACCCCATCTTCGGTGTTGAGATCCCGACCCAGGTGCCGGATGTGCCCGACGACACCCTCTTTCCCAGGGATAACTGGAAGGATCAGGCCGCCTATGACGCCCAGGCGCTCAAGCTCGCCGGTATGTTTCATGAGAATTTCAAGAAGTACGCCGATCAGGTCAGCGCAGAGATTCTAGCGGTACAGCCGAAATCGGCTTGATATGGCCTGGTTAGTAAGATCTGTTTCAGCACACTCGGTCTGTTCACTGCCGGTAGTAGCAGACGAAGGCGGTTAGTCTCAGATTACTGGTAGTTTTATGAATAATGAAAAACGGTGGGAGATATTCTCCCGCCTGCAGGCAGCGAATCCCAATCCCACCACCGAACTCAACTATCAGACACCATTCGAGCTACTGGTGGCGGTCATCCTTTCGGCCCAGGCGACGGACAAGGGCGTCAACAAGGCGACCGACCGGCTTTTTCCCAAAGCCAACACTCCGGAGACAATTCTTGCACTCGGTGTGACAGGGCTGAAGGGCTATATCCGAACCATCGGTCTGTTCAACACCAAGGCGAAGAACATCATCGAGACATGCCGGATATTGATAGAGCGACACGACAGTCAGGTGCCGGAAGATCGCAAGGCGCTCGAGGCCCTGCCTGGGGTGGGACGTAAAACCGCCAATGTGGTCCTGAATACCGCCTTCGGCCATCCCACCATGGCGGTGGATACGCATATCTTCAGAGTCTCCAACAGAACCAGAATTGCGCCTGGCAAGACACCCTTGGAGGTAGAGAAAAAACTGCTGCGTCATACTCCGAAAGCGTTTTTGCAGGATGCCCACCATTGGCTGATTCTGCATGGCCGCTATACCTGCATCGCCCGCAAGCCGCGTTGTGGGAGTTGTGTCATCGAGGATCTTTGCGAATACAAAGATAAGGTGGAGTGAGATAGCTGTTGTTTTTCGCTGGATCAATTCACCATCCATTCAGGGCCATTTTCCTCTCATCTGCAACTACAATCTGGCATGTCGGATGATAAAAGGAGAAGGAGATGAAAATACTACTGGGTTTGCTGATGGCGCTTGGTCTGGCTATGGTAGCTTCAATCAATGCAGATACGGGACTGGTTAATGTCGCCAGTCAATATTCCGTTGCAGAGACAGCGGACAGGTATGTCGCCGCAGCCAAGCAGGCCGGACTGAAAATTTTCAACCGTATTGATCATGCCGCGGGTGCAGCAAAAGTCGGTCAACGATTGCGTCCCACCCAACTGATCATCTTCGGCAGCCCGAAGGTGGGGACTGCACTGATGACCAGCGACCAGCGTATCGGTATCGATCTGCCCCTGAAGGCATTGGCCTGGCAGGATGCAGAGGGAAATGTCTGGTTGAGTTACAATAGTCCGGATGCACTCCTCGGCCGCTTTAAGATTGAAGATAGAGTCGAGGTGAAAAAGAAGATTACCGGGGCGCTGGGAAAACTCGCCAGGGCCGCGACGCAACCTTGAGGGTGGTAAGTTAGATGTTCAGCGGTGAGCGGGATCAGATGCGGCAGGTTTTCTTCGAATCCTGGCGCAAGGCGCAGGCGGGAGAGACGATGCAGCCGCTGGAACAGATGGTCTCGTCGGTGGTCAGTGCCCATCCTGAATACCATAAGTTGCTGAATGACAAAGAGGGCGGGTTGTCGAAAGAGTTTCTGCCGGAAGGAGGGGAGACCAACCCCTTTCTGCACATGGCGATGCATATCACTCTGTTGGAGCAGATCTCCACCGATCGCCCTGGGGGCATCAGTGAACTCTATCGACGACTCTGTCAGCGACTGGGGGATGGTCATGAGGCTGAACATCAGCTGATGGAGTGTCTCGGACGCATGCTGTGGGAGGCACAAGCGGAAAACCGCATGCCGGATGAGCAGGCCTACCTCGAGTGTATACGCAGGCTGGTTGGCTGATGGATAAAAAAAGCGCCGAAAATTGCCCCCTCTGCCGGGTCATGCGCGGGCTTGCGTTCGGCGGCATGGGTGCGGCCATTGGTGGTTATGGCGCCATTCTCTTTGGGGTGGATCGAAACGATGCCATCTACTACGCGCTATTCGGTGCACTGGCGATGGTCGCATTTGTGCAGCGCAAGCGTGATAAGAGCGATTCCTGATCGGGCTTGTGTCCGTGGTACAGCAATAAGCCAATTTTTTTCATTTACAGACCCTAAGGTGATCTGATGTCGAAGCCGAATCACTATCCCCACATGATCGCGGGAGAAGTCCAAGCCAGTGGTGAGTTGCAGGTGTGTGCGCCATTTGATCGAACACCCATCGCCAGCCTGGATACAGTGGATGCAGATGGCGTTGAGCTGGCGCTGCAGATCGCCAGAGATCTGTTCGAAGACCGGGATGCCTGGCTGAGCCCATCCCAGCGTATCGATATCCTCAAGCGCGCTGCGGAGCTGATGCAGGATCAATTTGAAGAGCTGGCGGTAGAGGCTGCCCGCGAGGGCGGTAAGCCACTGCCCGATTCCCGGGTGGAGGTGGCGAGGGCCATCGATGGCATGCAGATCTGTATCGAGACCCTGCGTACCGAAGGGGGAGAGGAGATCCCCATGGGGGTCAATCCGGCCTCCCTCAACCGTCTCGCATTCACCCACCGGGAGCCGATCGGCGTAGTGGTGGCTGTCAGCGCCTTCAATCACCCCCTCAACCTGATTGTGCATCAGGTGGCACCGGCGGTGGCGACGGGGTGTCCCGTGATCGTCAAACCCGCCGAGGATACGCCGCTCTCCTGTATGCGCTTCATTCAGATCCTGCACGAGGCTGGCTTACCGAAAGGCTGGGCACAGGCGTTGATGACGGCAAATCACGAGGTGGCAGGCAAGCTGGTGACCGATCCCAGGGTCGACTTTTTCAGTTTCATCGGCAGTGCCCGGGTCGGATGGTGGCTGCGTTCACAGCTCGCTCCCGGTACCCGCTGTGCCCTGGAGCATGGCGGTGCGGCGCCGGTGATTATCGAACCCGATGCCGATCTGGCTGGCACGCTGCCACTTCTGGCGAAGGGCGCCTTCTACCATGCAGGTCAGGTCTGTGTCTCGGTGCAGCGGGTCTTTGCGCATCGGGATATCGCCCGCCAGGTGGCGGAGGGCTTGGCCGCTGAAGGCGCCAGGATGACCGTCGGCGACCCGACCCTCGAGGATACCGATATCGGCCCCATGATCCGGTCTGGCGAGGTTGAACGGGTAGATGGCTGGGTGCAGGAGGCAGTTGCTGACGGTGCAGAGCTGATCTGCGGTGGAGAACCTGTATCTGAGACCTGTTACCCGGCCACGGTGCTGTTCAATCCGCCGGCGGATACCAAGGTGAGTTGTCAGGAGGTCTTCGGTCCGATTGTCTGCGTCTACGAATATGACGATATGGACCAGGCAATCGAACAGGCCAATGCCTTACCCTACGCCTTCCAGGCCGCGGTCTTCACCAATAACCTGCAGCGGGCATTGCGGGGCTACAAGCGGCTGAATGCCTCTGCGGTGATGATCAACGATTTTACCGCCTTCAGGGTCGACTGGATGCCCTTCGCCGGCTTGCGTCAATCGGGTATGGGGGTGGGAGGCATTCCCCACACTATGCGGGATATGCAGTCCGAAAAGATGGTTGTAATACGATCCGGGGAGCTTTAAGGAGTTGTACGAGAATAGCGAGCGCTTAGCTTACGTCTACCCTGATAACCTGGGAAAAGCCACTTTCCAAGCCATCATTATCGTAAGCAGTGACCGCAAAATAGTAGCTGCCGCTCTCTAGGTTATCGACGGTATAACCCGTAATGTTGTAATCATTAAGATCTACCAGTTGAGTCATGTTACTTTCGGATGAGCCCATATAGACCTTGTATCCAGCCAAGTCGCTGACCGATAGGTAGTTGCCATCAGAGCGTGAGCTGGGGGCTGACCAGGATAGGCTGACTGAATCACTCGTCGCAACTGACTGTTGAGCAGCAGTATTGGTGCTCTCGCTGGTTTCCTGGAGTTGACATCCGGAAAGCAGGGAAGCAAGCATTAATACAGCGATTAGTAGAAGATAATTGCGCACGGATTATAGTCTCCAGGATCTTAATAACAGCGCCAAAATGCGTTATCCATTTGGCTATGAAATCTGTCCCTAGACCCACAAACTGAATGACTCAAGGGACTCTGATTTCTCATGAGCCATCTATGAGTCAGCGAGAGTCTACAGGGATTGGCGATGAAACAGCTAACCTAGTTAACAAAAATGTGATTTACGTCAACTCAACCCGTCTATGTCCTAGTTTTTTACTCGGGCATTTTCTCCGTGACTGCCTGTTTCAGGCATTCGAGTTGGCTCTCATCAAGGATGGGGTTGTTCTGACGGTCGGTGATAAAGAAGATATCTTCGACCTCAGCACCCAGGGTGGTGATCTTGGCGTGCTGCAAACGAATTTTGCAGCTGGCGAAGGCCTGGCCTACATCGGAGAGTAGCCCTGGCCTGTCCAGGGTGACAAGGCGCATGGCCGTACGCTGTTGGTTGGGTTCCTGGGTGAAGTAGATGTTGGTCGGGGTGTCGAAGTGCTTATGCTGCCTGGGCAGGCTGCGAGTCACTTTCAGCGGCTGATCGCCTTCCTGAGTAAGTCCCTCTCTGAGAATTTCTATGACCTCATCCCAGCGATGCCCCTCTTCAAGCGGGCTTCCGTCCTGCTCCAGGACGAGAAACGAGTTGAGGGTGAATCCTGCTGATGTGCTCATGACCCGGGCGTTCACAATGGAGAGCGCCAATTGATCGAGCAAAGTGGTAATCACGGCGAAGATGTTATCCCGGTCGATGCCGTAAAAGAGTACCTCGGTGCCACCTCTTTTGGCGGTCTGGCGCAGCTCGATCAACGGCAGCTCATAGGCCGGGGTGGCGAGAATCGAGGTGGTATGGCGCTGGATTGCATTGGGAGAATGGGTGAGAAAGTACTCGTGGTTGAAGGTGCTCCAGAGTCCCAGGATCGCCTCCCGCTGTAGATCGGTAGACTGTTGCAGGTTCCACAGTGCGGCTTCCTGTTTCTCTTTGATCAACTCCTCCTGGGCGAGGGGGTTGTCCAGGCCTCTAAGCAAGGCGCGACGGGTGGCGACATAGAGATCGCGCAGGAGAGAGTCTTTCCAGGAGTTCCATGCCGCTGGGTTGGTCGCCTGGCTGTCGGCAAAGGTCAGCAGGTAGAGATAGGTGAGTCTATTGGCATCCCCCATTTGCGCGGCAAATGCCTGTACGACCTCTGGATCGGTGATGTCTTTGCGCTGAGCCGTCATCGACATTACCAGATGGTTGTTGACCAGCCAGCTGACCAGATGGCTGTCATATTCGCTCAGATGGTGTTGACGGCAGAAGGTGTAGGCGTCGATGGCCCCCAGCTCCGAATGGTTGCCACCCCGGCCCTTGGCGATATCGTGGAAGAGGGCTGCCAGATAGATCAGCTCCTCTTTGGGCAGATTTTTCATCAGCTGGGTGCAGAAGGGATACTCCCCGGCATATTTGCTGACGGTGAGTCGGCGCAGATTCCGCACAACCATCAAGGTATGCTCGTCCACCGTATAGACGTGGAACAAGTCGTACTGCACGCGGCCGACGATATTTTCAAACGCCGGGATATAGGCTGCCAGGACACCGTAGATATTCATCCTTCGCAGGGCTCGGGTGATGCCTCTGGGTTGCCGCAGTATCTCCATGAAAAGGCTTTGAGCGCGGATATCCTGGCGGAACTTCTCATCGATCAGATAGGTATGATTTCTGATCAGCCGGATGGTGCTGGCCCTGACGCCTTTCAGTTGAGGGTTCTCCTGCAGCAGGAGGAAGAGTTCGAGCAGGGCGGTCGGTGTCTTGTCGAATACCCGGTCATGGGTGACTTCGAGAAAATCACTGCGGCTCTGGAATCGACGGTTGATCTCTTTCGGTTCGCCCAGTTTATCCTGCAGCAGGATCTTCTCCTGAAAGTGCTGCAGCAGCATCTCGTTGAGTCGGCTCAGTTCCATTACCGTTCGGTAGTAGTCCCGCATGAAACACTCGACGGCCAGGTTGGCGTGGTCGCTGTCGTAGCCGAGTTGGGATGCGAGGGTGCGCTGGTGGTCGAAGAGCAGGCGGTCATCCTGTCTGTCGGTCAGCAGGTGCAGGGCGAAGCGTACGCGCCAGAGGTGATTTTGTCCGTCGACCAGAGTCTTATATTCAGCCTCTGTGAGAAAACCATGGCCTACCAGATCGTGGAGATCGGTAGTTTTAAAGTGGCGCTTGGCGACCCAGCCGATGGTCTGTATATCCCTGAGTCCACCCGGACTCTCTTTGATATTCGGCTCCAGGTTGCTGAGGCTGTTGCCCTGCTTGTTGTGACGCTGAATCTGCTCCTGCCACTTGGCCGCGAAAAATTCATGGCTGCTCCACATTCGATCGGGTCCGGTGGCCTCCAGCATGCTCTCGAATAGTGACTCGGAGCCCGCCAGGAGACGGGATTCGATCAAATTGGTGATAACGGTGATGTCCTGTTCGGCTTCCCGCACGCAGTCGTCGATGGTGCGCACGCTGTGGCCCACCTGCAGGCCGATATCCCATAGCAGGGTCAGTAGCTGCTCCAGGTTATCTTTATAGCCACCGATGCTCTCCTCGCTCTCGAACAGGATGAGGAGATCGATATCAGACATGGGGTGTAGCTCCCCGCGACCGTAACCGCCTACTGCTACCAGTGCGGTGTCAGTAGATCCAGCAAAGTAGTGATTCCAGGCCCGGTTCAGGATCTCGTCAATCAGCGCCGACCTTTCGATCACCAGTTGGTCGGTGGGGATCGAGCCGGTGGCGAAGCGCTCTTTCAGGGATTCGTTATAGTGTTTGAGATAGGTTTTGCACGGCTGAATAGGAGAGCCGCAGTCGAAGGCCTGGTTAAGTGCTGCACTGTCGATCATTGTCTGCGGGGATCACAGGCCCTAGGCGGCCGGATCGGTCTCATCTTTACGCAGGGTGAGGACTTCATATCCCGACTCGGTAACCAGCAGGGTGTGTTCGAAC
Organism: Sedimenticolaceae bacterium; assembly: GCA_050293225.1. Taxonomy (GTDB): domain Bacteria; phylum Pseudomonadota; class Gammaproteobacteria; order Chromatiales; family Chromatiaceae; genus Thiodiazotropha. The sequence continues at coordinate 16,178 of JBNKMQ010000198.1, read as the reverse complement.
TGGGCGGAAAGGCTGCGATCCTTGGTGACCACGGTCCAGCCGTCGGGTTTCAGCTTAACCTGTTGTTTTCCGGCGTTAACCATCGGTTCGATGGTGAAGCACATGCCCGCCTGCAGGACGATCCCCGTACCAGGGGTGCCGTAGTGGAGTACCTGTGGATCTTCATGGAACTCTCTTCCGATGCCGTGTCCACAATATTCTCTTACCACGGAGTAGTGGTGCGACTCGACAAATGTCTGGATCGCATGGCCGATATCTCCCAGTCTGGCTCCGGGCTTGACCTGATTGATGCCGATCCAGAGTGCTTCACGGGTGATTTTGGTCAGGCGGCCAGCCAGAATCGAAGGTTGGCCCACAGTGAACATCTTGCTGGTATCGCCGTGAAAACCATCTTTGATGACCGTGATATCAATATTGACGATATCCCCGTTTTTCAGCCGCTTTTCCCCGGGAATGCCGTGACAGACCACCTGGTTGACCGAGGTGCAGATCGACTTGGGAAAGCCCCGGTAGTTGAGCGGGGCCGGGATCGCCTTCTGCACATTGACAATGTGGTCGTGACAGATGCGGTCGAGCTCCAGGGTGGTGATGCCGGGCTGAACATGGGGTTCAATCATCTCCAGTACTTCGGCGGCTAAGCGGCCGACGACACGCATTTTTTCAATCTCTTCAGCAGTTTTTATCGTGGCGCCCATGTGAAATCGCTTTTAATTCCGGGAGTTTGAGGTGGATAAAGGGTGAGAATCGTTTGTCGCATCAAGCCGCTTATGGTATAAAACGCCCCGCTGAATCGCAATCGGTTCAGAAAATCAAAGCCATCGGGGGAACAGGGTTTGTCCGGAGGCTAAATACACACACATATCGGCACATGGGCCGGGGTGCCTCCTTATAGGGGGGTCGGAGCATGGGATATGTGGAGGTAAAAACCCATACAATTAGGAGTCACTCATGAGTGAAGTATCTATGCGTCAGATGCTAGAGGCTGGCGTGCATTTTGGTCATCAGACCCGTTATTGGAACCCCAAGATGGGGGCCTACATCTTTGGTCATCGCAACAAGATTCACATCGTCAATCTTGAGAAGACCCTCCCACTGTTTAAAGATGCGATGAATTTCATCGGCTCCCTCTCCGCCAACGGCGGCAAGGTGCTCTTCGTGGGTACCAAGCGGGCTGCGCAGTCTGCGATCCGTGAAGAGGCTGAGCGTTGCGGTATGCCCTTCGTCAACCATCGCTGGTTGGGCGGCATGCTGACCAATTTCAAGACCATCAAACAGTCTATCAAGCGTCTGAAAGAGCTCGAAGCGATGTTCGAGGACGGCAGTGTTGAGCAGCGTTTCAACAAGAAAGAGGCCCTCGGCCTGAGCCGCGAACTGGAGAAGCTGGAGCGCAGCCTGGGTGGCATCAAGAACATGAACGGTCTGCCGGATGCCCTCTTCATCATCGATGTCGGCCATGAGAAGAACGCCGTTGCCGAGGCCCGCAAGCTGGGTATTCCTGTCATCGGTGTAGTGGATACCAACAACGAGCCCGACGATATCGACTATGTGATTCCCGGCAATGACGACGCCATCCGCGCCATCCAGCTCTATGTGCAGGGTGCTTCTGCCGCGATTCTGGAAGGTCGCGCTAGTGCCGCGAATACCGTTGCCGGTAGCGGTGGCGAAGAGTTCGTTGAGGTTTCTGAAAGCGCATCCTGATCGATTCAGCCTGCGCTGGCGAGTTATTAATTGAGTGGGTCGGAGTCAGTGCAAGCTGAGTCCGGCCTTTCCCATCTACAGATTTAAGATTACACAGAAGGTAAATAGTCATGGCGATTACAGCCGCTCTGGTTAAAGAACTGCGCGAGCGTACTGGCGCAGGCATGATGGAGTGCAAGAAAGCACTGGTTGAGACTGATGGCGACATCAATCTCGCGATCGAGAATATGCGTAAATCGGGTCAGGCAAAGGCTGCCAAAAAGGCCGGTCGTATCGCTGCTGAAGGCATCATCGTCCTCAGTTTCAGCGATGACAGCAGCCAGGCCTCGATGGTCGAGGTCAACTGTGAGACCGACTTCGTCGGTAAAGACGACAACTTCACCTCTTTCGCGGACGCCGTGGCAGATCGCGTACTGGCGGGCGGTGCTGACGATGTGGAAGGCCTGATGCAGCTGCCCCTGCACGAAGGTGAAGAGACCACTGTCAATCAGGCCCGTGAGGCCCTGATCGCCAAGCTGGGTGAGAACATGAATGTTCGCCGCTTTGCCCGTTTCGAAGCCACTGGCGGCAAGCTGGTGAGCTACCGTCACGGTGTCAGAATCGGCGTGGTGCTGGAGCTTGAAGGTGGTGATGAGGAGCTGGGTAAGGATCTGGCGATGCATATCGCCGCAACCAATCCTGTCTGCTTGTCCGAGGATCAGATGCCTCAGGAAATGCTGGATAAGGAGCGTGAGATCGTCACCGCTCAGGCCAAAGAGAGCGGCAAGCCCGACAATATCATCGAGAAGATGGTGGAAGGACGCATGCGCAAATACCTGGCCGAGAATACGCTGCTGGGTCAGGCCTTCGTCAAGGACCCCGATACCACCGTTGCCAAACTGCTGAAGAGCCGCGATGCGAAGCTCAACCAGTACCAGCGCTTCGAGGTGGGTGAAGGTATTGAGAAGAAGCAGGAGAATTTCGCTGAAGAGGTCATGGCTCAGGCCAAGATGTAACAGCGGGTTGGCCAGGGATGGCCAGAAAAATTGATAAGTTTCAACGAGACCCCATGCTTACGACCGTTGTATAATCCCGAACGGTCAAAGAACAGACGAGAGAATTGATGCCCCCGAAACAACCGATCGCTCAACGCATTCTGCTTAAACTCAGTGGTGAGGCGTTGATGGGAGATGACGATTTCGGCATCAATCCAGACGTTATGAGCAGGGTGGCCGGTGAGATTCGTGATCTGACCGAAGCGGGTATACAGGTCGGTGTCGTCATCGGTGGCGGCAATATATTTCGTGGTGCAGGTCTGGCCCAGGCGGGCTTCGACCGGGTGCGCGGGGACCACATGGGCATGTTGGCTACGGTGATGAACTCCCTGGCCATGCAGGATGCCCTGGAGAAGATCGGTGTCGATGTCAGCGTAATGTCTGCACTGGATATGCCTGATGTGTGTGACCCCTTTACGGCACGAGATGCCCGGCGCTATCTCTCCCAGGGAAGAGTCGTCATTCTTGCCGCAGGAACCGGTAATCCCTACTTCACGACCGACTCCGCGGCCAGTCTGCGAGCGGTGGAGATCAATGCCGATCTAATGATCAAGGCGACCAAGGTCAATGGTGTCTACTCTGCAGATCCAGTGAAGGATCCCGATGCGTCCTTCTATCCGACGCTCACCTACGACCGGGCACTGGCTGAAAATCTGCAGGTGATGGATGCAACGGCCATCGTACTCTGCCGGGATAACAATATGCCGTTGCGCATTATGAACATTAACGATCCGGGTGCGCTCATGCGACTGCTGCATGGCGAGGATATAGGCTCACTGGTGGAATAGGGCAACTGAGATGATCGACGATATCAAGACCGATGCTGCGAACCGAATGGATAAGAGCGTGGAATCCCTGGTGCACGAGCTGGCTAAAGTGCGTACCGGTCGTGCCCACCCCAGCCTGCTGGATCATATCCATGTAGACTACTATGGATCCGATGTGCCCCTGAGTCAGGTGGCCAACATCAACACTGAGGATTCCCGCACACTGACGGTGGCGCCCTGGGAGAAGACCATGGTGGCGCCGATTGAGAAGGCCATCATGACCTCTGATCTGGGTCTCAACCCCTCCAGTGCCGGCACCGTGATCCGTGTGCCCATGCCACCCCTGACCGAAGAGAGACGCAAGGACCTGATTCGTGTCGTCAAGCAGGAGGCCGAGGGTGCGAAGGTAGCCGTACGCAATATCCGCCGGGATGCCAACCACAACCTCAAGGAGCTGGTAAAGGACAAGGTCATCTCCGAGGACGACGAGCGTCGCGGCCAGGAGATCATCCAGAATCTGACCGACCAGCACATCAAAAAAGTTGATGAATTGCTGGAAGAGAAAGAGAAGGATCTGATGGAAATCTGATCGGCAGCTTCCTGAGATGATTCCATTCAAGGCCCGGCAAACGCTATGAAGGAGGAGACCTCCAAGGAATCCGAGTCGGGCGGGCTGGCTGTGCCCAGGCATATCGCCATCATCATGGATGGCAACGGCCGCTGGGCCAAAAAACGCGGTTTGCCCCGTTATGCCGGCCATCCTGTCGGCGTGGAGGCGGTGCGCAAGATCGTCGAGGCCTGTGTCGAACGCAAGATCTCTGTGCTCACCCTGTTTGCCTTCTCCAGCGAAAATTGGCGCCGACCCAAGAAAGAGGTCAGCCTGATCATGGATCTCTTCATCCGTTCCCTGAAGAAAGAGGCACGCAGACTCCATCGCAATGACGTAAAACTCAAGGTGATTGGAGACCGCAGCGCCTTCTCAGATAAACTCCAGCAACACATTCAGGATGTCGAATCTCTGACAGCGGACAATCAGGGATTGATCCTCCAGGTAGCTGCCAACTATGGTGGCCGCTGGGACATCACCCAGGCCGCCAGGCAACTCGCGCAACAGGTTCAGGCGGGGGAACTGCAGCCTGACCAGGTTGACGAATCACGGCTTCAAGCCGCCCTCTCTTTTGCCAATCTGCCGGAACCGGATCTCTTTATTCGTACCGGTGGGGAGAAGCGCATCAGTAACTTTCTCCTCTGGCAGTGTGCCTATACCGAACTCTATTTCAGCGAGATTCTCTGGCCCGATTTCGATAGTCAGGCGTTAGATGCAGCGCTGGCGGACTATTCCAATCGTCAACGTCGTTTTGGACGCACCGGAGAGCAGGTACAGGATCAGGCCGAGGCCTCCTGAAACAGAATTATGCTGAAACAGCGAGTCATTACAGCACTGATCCTGGCGCCAATGGTTATCGCTTCCGTGCTGTTTTTGCCGAACAGTCTGGTGGCATTGATGCTGGCGTTTGTTGTCGCCCTTGGAGCCAGAGAGTGGGCCAACATGAGTGGTGTCTCCAAATCGGTGAATCAATGGCTCTATGCCCTGGGACTGGTTCTGATCATGGCCTTGGGATATTTTCTACTGCCACAACTTAATGTCACTGCCATCGTCGGCGTTAGCGTCGCTTGGTGGGTGATTGCCCTTTTTCGCCTGAGTCGCTACCAGGGAGAGAGCGGCATCACAGGCATGGAACCCCTGCGTCTCATCGAGGGTGTTTTGGTCCTGGTGCCGGCTTGGCTCTCACTGGTCGTACTGCATCAGGTGCCCGGGAATGGCCCACTGCTGCTTCTCTTTCTATTGATGCTCATTTGGGGCGCCGATGTGGGAGCCTATTTTGCCGGACGTCTTTGGGGGCATACCAAACTGGCGCCGAAGGTGAGTCCCGGTAAAACCCGAGAAGGTGTCTATGGTGCGATGGCGGTGGGTCTGTGTTTCGGGCTTATACTGGTCTGGTGGCTTAAGTCTGAGCCTACCCAGTCCCTGGTTCTACTGACTATCTGTCTGGTGACGCTGCTCTTTTCCGTGGTTGGGGATCTCTTTGAGAGCCTGTTGAAGAGACGACGGGGGATCAAGGACAGCGGCGTCCTGCTACCGGGCCACGGTGGCATGATGGATCGCATCGACAGCCTCACTGCGGCATCTCCCCTGTTTCTGTTTGGGCTCATGTTGTTGGGAGAGGTCACTTGAAGGGGATCACCGTATTGGGTTCAACCGGCTCCATCGGTGTCAGCACCCTGGACGTGATCGCGCGCCACCCCGATCGCTATCGGGTAGAGGCACTGACAGCTAATCGGGATGTTGAGGGAATGCTCAGTCAGTGTGAGCGTTTCAGACCCAAAGTCGCCGTGATGGCGGACGAGGGTGCTGGTCGCGAGTTGGCCAAGTCACTGACAGATAAAGGGATTGCCACCGAGGTACTGACTGGTTTGAGAGGCCTGGAGACCGCTGCCGCCATGCCGGGGACCGACTATGTGATGGCAGCGATTGTCGGCGCCGCCGGTCTGCTGCCGACACTCTCGGCGGTTCGTGCCGGCAAGCGGGTTCTGCTGGCCAATAAAGAGGCCCTGGTGGTTGCCGGTCGTCTCTTTATGCAGGAGGCGAGAAACCATCAGGCGGAAATTCTTCCTATCGACAGTGAACACAACGCCGTCTTCCAGTGCCTGCCGGAGGGTGATCTACGGGATCTGGAGGCTCGCGGCGTCAAACGGATTCTGCTTACCGCTTCTGGTGGTCCCTTCCGTACCACGCCTCTGCAGAGCTTGAGTTCGGTGACACCTTCCCAGGCCTGCGCCCATCCCAATTGGGAGATGGGGCGCAAGATCTCTGTGGATTCCGCCACCATGATGAACAAAGGTCTGGAGGTTATCGAGGCCCACTGGCTGTTTCACGCCGCACCGGAGAAGATCCGGGTGGTGCTGCACCCGCAGAGTGTGATTCACTCCATGGTCGAGTATATCGACGGCTCGGTACTGGCCCAGCTGGGAAATCCCGACATGCGTACCCCCATCGCCCATGCCCTGGCCTGGCCGGAGCGAATCGAGTCGGGCGTGGGTAGCCTAGATCTTTTTGAAGTTGCCCAGCTCGATTTCGAAGCGCCGGACAGCCGGCGTTTTCCCTGCCTGGAACTGGCCTTCGAGGCGATTAAGGCGGGTGGTACGGCGCCGGCAATCCTGAATGCCGCAAATGAGGTTGCAGTGGCTGCCTTTCTCGATGAGAAACTGGCATTTACCGATATCGCGGCGGTCGTTGATGGTACGCTGCAGAAGCTGCCGACCGAGCAGGCGGAGAGTTTGGATCGACTTCTTGCTGTTGACCAGGAGGCCCGCAAGGTCGCGGAACAACTGGTTATGAGTAGGGTCTTATAAGAGATCAGTGCTAACAGGGCTTGTTATGGATTCACTACTTTTCACTATCGTCTCCTTTATTGCTGCCCTGGCAATACTTATCTCAGTACATGAGTTCGGTCACTTCTGGGTGGCGCGTAAACTGGGTGTCAAAGTCCTGCGATTCTCCATCGGATTTGGTCGCCCCCTGTGGAAGCGGCAAGGGAAGGTGGATGGGACCGAATATGTGATCGCCGCCATCCCCCTTGGGGGCTATGTGAAGATGCTGGATGAGCGCGAGGCACCGGTGGCAGCGGAAGAACAGGATCGCGCATTCAACCGCCAGTCCCTGCCGGTACGCAGTGCCATTGTGGTGGCAGGTCCCCTGTTCAATTTCATCTTCGCCATCTTGGCTTTCTGGTTGATCTTCGTGGTCGGGGACACCGGTATCAAACCCCTGGTGGGAGAGGTCGCCAGCGAATCGCTGGCAGAGCAGGCCGGTTTTCAAGCGGGGGATCAGCTTCTTGCGGTAGATGGTGAGCCGACGGCCTCCTGGGAAAATGTGGTCTATACCCTGCTAGCCAAATCGCTGGATCAGCAGAATCTGCCGATCAGTGTACGTAGCGAAACCGGTGTTGAGGAGCTGCGCTGGCTGGAGACCTCACAGCTGCAGAAATTGGCCGAGGATGGCCAGGTCCTGAAAAATATCGGTTTGACCCCCAGCCTGCCGGTGCTGCCGCCGGTGATCGGTGAGGTGATCAGTGGAGAGCCGGCGGAGAAGGCCGGTCTGCAGTATGGAGACAAGATCGTCTCCGTCGATGGGACCCCGGTGGAGAGCTGGAAACAGTGGGTCGAATATGTCCGCGCTCGTCCAGGGGAGGCGCTCTCTCTCATTGTCGAGCGGGATGGACAGCGTCTGGATATCTCACTCACGACCGCAGTGATTGAGAATGGCGATAAGCCCTATGGCCGCATCGGTGCCGGCGTTGTACGGCCGGATGGACTGATGCAGGACTATCGCTCGATCGTCCGTTTTGGCCCTATCGATGCCTTCAGCCAATCCATTGAAAAGACTTGGGATCTTTCCGTTCTGATGCTGCGGATGCTGGGTAAAATGGTAGTCGGTGAGGTCTCTGTGAAGAACCTGAGCGGGCCTATCTCCATAGCTGATTCCGCCGGTAAATCGGCCAGCTATGGCTGGGCCAACTTTCTCAAGTTTCTGGCAGTGGTCAGTATCAGCCTGGGGGTACTCAATCTGCTGCCGATCCCGGTGCTGGATGGTGGTCATCTCTTCTTCTTTATGATTGAAGCGGTTAAGGGGAGTCCCCTCTCTGAACGAGTCATGGAACAGGGACAAAAGATTGGTCTGCTGATACTTTTGGGGATTATGTCTCTCGCTTTCTACGTCGACCTGAACCGATTCTTCGGTTAGTTGTCGGACTGCTGGGGTCTGGTCGCTAGGTTGGTATCTCCTGTACCCTCGAAGGGCAAGATCACTTATACTTACGCGCTGCGTTGCCAGCAGGCGACCAATAACAACTGACTTACTGAAAATAGCCGCTCCATGACTCTATCCGTCCGATATGCCGCCGTCGCCTTGTTGCTGTTTCTTGGGTTGACGACCTCTCAAGCTCGGGCCTTTGTGGTGGAGGATATCCGGGTCGAGGGACTGCAGCGCATCGCTGCCGGTACCATCTTCAACTATATGCCTGTGAAGACCGGTGATGAGGTCAATGCAGGCAATACCGCGCAGATTATCCGTACCCTTTTCAAGACCGGTTTTTTCCAGGATGTTCGTCTCGAGCGTGATGGCGATGTGCTTGTGGTCTTTGTGCGTGAGCGCCCTGCGATTGCTGAGATCGACATCGTCGGCAATAAGGATCTGGACAATGATCAGTTGCTCGCGGGTTTGAAGGATGTTGGCCTTGCGGAGGGGCGTGTTTTCAAGCGTGCTCTGCTGGACAGGGTTGAGCAAGAACTCAATCGCCAGTACTTCTCCCGGGGTAAGTATGGCGTCAAGATTGTTTCGACGGTAACGCCGCTGGAGAGAAATCGAGTCGGCATCAAGATAGATATATCCGAGGGACTCACCGCACGCATAAAGCGGATCAATCTGATTGGCAACCACAGCTTCGAAGATGATGAACTGCTGGATAACTTTGAATTGGGCATACCTGCATGGTATGCGATCTTCTCCAGCAAGGATAAATACTCCAAGCAGGCCTTGAGTGGAGACCTGGAGACCCTCCGCTCATTCTACCTTGACCGGGGCTTTATCGATTTTAAGGTGACTTCGACCCAGGTGACCATCACGCCGGATAAGAAAGATATCTATATCACCATTGGTGTAGATGAAGGAGAGGTATTCACTCTCAATGACATCAAGTTGGCCGGAGATCTCGAGCTGCCCGAGGAGGATCTCTTTCCGCTGATTCATCTGCGCCGGGGAGAGGTCTTTTCGCGTAAAAAACTCAGCGCCAGCGCCGATCGTTTGAACAGTAAGTATTCCGATGCCGGTTATGCCTTTGCCAATGTCAACAGCATTCCCGATATCGATCGCGAAAATCGCACCGTTGGCATTACCTTCTTTGTCGATCCCGGTAAGCGGGTCTATGTCCGCTATGTCAATTTCAGCGGCAATGAGTCGACCCGGGACGAGGTGCTGCGACGGGAGATGCGGCAGATGGAGTCTGCTTGGTTTTCCGGTGAGAAGACCAAGCTCTCTCGAAATCGCCTGCAACGACTGGGTTATTTCAGCGATGTGAGTGTTGAGACGCCGGCAGTTCCGGGCAGTACGGATTTGGTGGACGTCAATATCAATGTGACTGAGGCCGCTTCAGGCAGCCTGAGTGCCGGCATCGGTTACTCGCAGACCCAGGGTATGATCCTCAACGCAAGCATTACCCAGGACAATTTTCTCGGTAGTGGTAAGCGGGTGAGTGCCGGTTTCGATACCAGTGATGCCACGAAAAAGTTGAGTGTCGCCTATACCAACCCCTACTACACTGTTGATGGTGTCAGTCGCGGTATTGAGATGAGCTACCGCAAGACAGACTTCTCAGAGCTGAATATCTCCAGTTTCTCCACCGATGTGGGTCGACTCGGGATCAATTACGGGATTCCGCTGACGGAATATGATCGCTTCCGCTTTGGTATTGCCTATGAAGATACGACTTTCTTTCTGGGTAACGATCCCTCCCAGGAGATCATCGATTTCGAGGCGGAGAATGGTGACCATTTCCAGGATATCGAGATCTTCGCCAGTTGGATCAGGGATACCCGGGATAAGGCAATATTCCCGACCCGCGGGGGTAAGCAAACCCTCGCTCTGGAGGCCAATACCCCTGGTAGTGACCTGCAATACTATCGTCTGACCTATCGAAATACCCGCTACTTTCCGTTAACCAGTAACCTGACACTGATGCTGAATGGCGAACTCGGATATGGTGATGGCTACGGTGAAGATGAAACCCTGCCCTTTTTTCGTAACTTCTACGCTGGCGGTATCGGTACTGTGAGAGGTTTCGAGGAGAATACCCTGGGCCCGCAGGACTCGCAGAACGACTCATTGGGAGCAAATGCGAAAATTGCCGGTCAAATAGAACTGTTGTTCCCTGCATTTGGAGAGGATTTCAAGGATACGGTGCGGGCCGGGGTGTTTCTCGACGCGGGCAATGTCTTTGATATTGAGGGCGGTGAGAGCTTTGAGTGGGATCAGATTAGAGTATCCACCGGACTAATGTTATCTTGGTTCTCTCCAGTGGGCGCACTCTCCTTCAGTCTGGGATATCCGATTGTTGAGGAAGAGGGCGATTCGCCCGAAAAGTTTCAGTTCAGAATAGGCGGCAGTTTCTAGCCGCTTCAGGAGTGATTGAGTGAAATATTTAAAAACCTATCTCTTTTTGTTGCCAATCATGTTGATGATGAGCGGATCCCTTCTCGCAGAGGAGTACCGGATCGCCTTCGTAAACGCTACCAAGGTGTTCGAAGAGTCTCCTCAATACAAATCGGCGAGAGATCGGCTTCAGACAGAGTTTTCCCGGCGTGAAAAGGAGCTGCTCTCCAGCCAGAAACAGCTGAAACAGCTTGAGGAGAAACTGCAGCGGGACGGTTCCGTGATGAGCGAGTCCGAGGTCAAACGCCTCGAGCGGGATATTCTCAGCCGCAGCCGCAAGCTGAAGAATTCCCAGACCGAATTCCGTGAGGACCTCAACCTGCGCCAGAACGAGGAGTTCAAGAAACTTCGCCAGCAGGTGCGTGAGGTGATTCAGGATGTCGGTAAAGAGGAGAAGATCGACCTGATCGTCTCTGACGGCGTGGTCTATTTCAGTAAGAAGATCGATATCTCCGATAAGGTGCTGGCGAAGCTCAAGCAGCTCAAGGCCGAGTAATCGGGGGCAGGGGACTTGTCTCTGAAGCTGGGGGAAATTGCCCGTTCATTGGGCGTCGAACTCCAAGGTGATGCTGACACGCTCATCAGCGGCGTCGGCACTCTGGTCAACGCCGGCAGCGGTCAGCTCAGTTTCCTCAGTAATCCCAGCTACCGTAAATATCTACAGCAGACTCAGGCGTCTGCTGTGGTGCTGGCATCGGAGCATGCCGAGGCCTGTCCAACGGCGGTTCTATTATCAGATAATCCCTATTTGACCTATGCCAGAGCGGCAGCGCTGCTATTCCCCCAGTCCCCTATCGAACCTGGCATTCATCCCAGTGCGGTGATTGATGAGAGCGCCTCCGTTGATCCCGGGGCGCAGATTGCGGCCACTGTAGTCATCGGCAAGGGCGTTTCAATCGCTGCCGGTGTCTATATTGGTCCAGGCTCTGTGATTGAGGCGAACTGCAGCATCGGGGAGGAGAGCCGTCTGGTTGCCCGGGTCACGCTGTGTGAGGATACGGTCATCGGCAAGCGTTGCCTGATACACCCGGGAGCCGTACTTGGCGCCGACGGCTTCGGCCTCGCCAATGACGAGGGGCGCTGGGAAAAGGTACCGCAACTGGGTCGGGTGAGAGTCGGCGACGATGTAGAGATCGGCGCCAACACCACTGTCGATCGCGGCGCCCTGGAAGACACGGTTCTGCACGACGGTGTGAAGCTGGATAACCAGATTCAAATCGCCCACAACGTCGAGATCGGTGAGAACACCGCAATGGCGGGGTGTTCTGCTGTGGCCGGCTCGACAAAAATCGGCAGCCATTGTACTGTCGGCGGGTTATCGGGGATAGTCGGCCACTTGAATATCGGGGATAATGTTCACTTTTCTGCAGCAACGCTTGTTTCCCGCTCCTTCGAGAAACCGGGGTACTACAGTGGTGGCTTGCCTGCTATGGGCAACGGTGAGTGGCGCAAAATGGTCGCCAGACTGAGACATCTTGAAGAGATGCACAGAGATCTGAAAGCCCTGAAGCACAAGATAGAGGCGCTGGAAAAGGCCTCGGATAACTGAATAACGATATATTCCGGAGACTGGTTTGATCGCAATGGACATTAACAAGGTGCTGAGCCTGCTGCCGCACCGCTATCCTTTTCTGCTCATCGATCGTGTACTTGAGTATGAAAAAGATACCCGTTTAGTGGCGCTGAAGAATGTTACCTATAACGAGCCATTCTTCAACGGCCATTTTCCCGTTCAACCGGTTATGCCTGGGGTGCTGATTGTCGAGGCGATGGCCCAGGCTACCGGCCTGTTGGCGATGGAGTCGAACCCGGAGACGGCCAATCCCACCACTATCTATCTCTTCGTCGGCATCGATAAGGCTCGCTTCAAACAGCAGGTCGAACCCGGTGATCAGCTGATCATCGAGGTGGAGCAGAACAAGATGAAACGCGGTATTGGTTTCTTTACCTGTTCCGCCAAAGTCGATGACAGGATTGCCGCCACAGCGGAGATCATGTGTACTGCCAGGGAGATAGGAAGCTGATAGATCCTCACGCAGTCATAGACCCGGATGCGGAACTGGCGGAGAACGTCTCTGTCGGGCCCTTCTCGGTTATCGGTGCGGGGGTGAAGATCGGCCGGGGCAGTGTCATCGGTCCCCATGTGGTGATCAACGGCCCTACCACTATCGGTGAGGAGAACCGTATCTTTCAGTTCGCCTCCGTCGGCGAGGCACCCCAGGATAAAAAATACGCCGGTGAACCCACCCGCCTGGAGATCGGTGACCGCAATGTCATTCGTGAATCTGCGACCATACATCGCGGTACGGTTCAGGATCAGGGGGTCACCCGTATCGGCAACGATAACCTCTTCATGGCCTATATTCATGTGGCGCATGACTGCGTGATCGGCGATAACGTCATCATGGCAAATGGTGCATCACTGGGTGGGCATGTACACATTGGCGACTGGGCAATCCTCGGTGGTTTTACCATGGTGCACCAGTTTGGTCGTATCGGCGCCCACAGTTTTTGCGGCATGGGTTCGGCGGTGAATATGGATCTGCCACCCTTCGTGACCGTATCCGGTCAGCCAGCCAAGCCCCACGGCATCAATAGTGAAGGGTTGCGCCGCAGGGGATTTAGTGCTGAGGAGATCAGCCAGATCAAACGGGCCTACAAGCTGATTTATAAATCGAAGATGCGTCTGGAGGAGGCACGGGATGCTATCGGCGCATTAGTTGAGGAGACGCCGGTCTTGCAGGAGTTGCACGATTTTCTCAGCGACAGCGGTCGGGGTATCCTGCGTTAGGGATGGTTAGGCAGACGCCAGCCCTCGGATTTGGTTTGTGGCAGCAGTCATTATCGAACCCATATCGACAACGATAACCCAATGCCGAGTTCATCCACCGACACTCCCCTGCGTATCGGCATCCTGGCCAATGAGGTCTCCGGAGACCAGCTGGCGGCTGCTCTGATTAAGGCTCTCAAGTCGAGGGCGCCCAATATCGAATTCGAAGGTATGACCGGTCCCTTGATGGAGAGCGCCGGTTGTCGTTCTCTCGCCCCCATGGACCCGGTGATGGGATTGACTGAAATCCTCAAACATCTACCGAGTCTGCTGAAATTACGTCGTCGTCTGGCTGACCATTTCGAAACAAGCAAACCTGATCTGGTAATCGGCGTAGATGCCCCCGATTTTAATCTGGCCCTGGAGCGTCGGCTGAAAGCGGTCGGCATCAAGACGGCCCACTTTGTCTGTCCCAGTGTCTGGGCTTGGCGGCAGGGCAGGGCAAAGAAGTTTAGCAAGACAGTCGACCTGATGCTCTGTCTGTTCGATTTTGAGGTCGACTTTCTTAGCGGCTACGGCGTCAATGCTGCTTATGTGGGTCATCCCCTGGCGGATCAGATCCCCATTGAATCCCCCAATGCGGCTGATTTGAGAGTCGATCTTGGGCTGGATCCAGAGAAGCCGGTGATCGCACTCCTGCCCGGTAGCCGCATGAGTGAGGTTGGGCGTCTTGCGGACGACTTCATCAATACTGCCCGTTGGTGTCTTGAGCGCCGTGTTGAACTGCAGTTTGTTGCACCCATGGTTAATCAGCGGGTGAGAGCGGCTTTTCAAGAGCGCATCTCGGCAATCGCGCCGAGCCTGCCGATTACACTGCTAGATGGTCGTCCCCGCGATGCAATCGGTGCCGCGGATGTGGTGCTCACCGCCTCAGGTACCGCCACCCTGGAGACCCTGCTCCTGAAGCGCCCCATGGTGGTAGCCTATCGTCTCTCAGCTTTGAGTCACTGGCTGATCCGGACATTCGATCTACTCAAGGTGCCCCACGTCTCCATAGCCAATCTGCTGTCCGATAAACCGCTGGCGCCGGAGTATCTGCAAGACGACTGTCAGCCGGAAAAGCTGGGAGATGCCCTGCTTACCATGCTGAGTGATAGTGAGAGACGGCAGCAGATCGCCGAAGCGTATCAGACCATCCATCGCCATCTGCGATGCAATGCGGCTGACAGCGCTGCGGATGCAATTTTAAACCTACTCGGGAGAACCTCTTGACCCTCGATATGTTCGAATCTCTGTCGGCGGAATTTGTCGCTGGTGTCGATGAGGTGGGGCGTGGTCCCCTGGCCGGCCCAGTGGTGACAGCGGCGGTGATTCTCAATCCTGAGCGGCCCATCGAGGGGCTTGCCGACTCCAAGAAACTGACTGAGAAACGTCGAGAGGCGCTTGATCCGATCATTCGAGAGCATGCGCTATGCTGGGCTCTGGGTCGGGCAGAGCCGTCGGAGATCGACAGTATTAACATCCTCCAGGCAAGTCTCCTCGCAATGCAGCGGGCGGTTGCGGGACTTGCCACCCAGCCTGATCTGGCACTGGTAGATGGAAACAAAGCTCCACAGCTCCCCTGCCAAATCCGTACCATCGTTGGTGGTGATGCCAGTGAGCCGGCCATCAGTGCCGCATCCATTATTGCCAAGGTGGCGCGGGACCGTGAAATGGTCGAGCTCGATCTTCGCTATCCCGGCTATGGCTTGGCGAAACACAAAGGTTATCCCACCAAGTTGCATCTGCAGGCTCTACAGGAGCTGGGAGTGAGCGATATTCATCGCCGCTCTTTCGGGCCGGTGCAGCGGCTGCTGGACTAAACGCATTTGTATGATTCCGGACTCATGGTTTGATCCCGATTCAGGGTAGAATCCACATCTATGCAAGCCACTTTCGTACATCTCCGCGTCCACTCTGAATACTCTCTGGTAGATGGCCTGGTGCGGGTCAAGCCCCTGGTCAAACAGGTGGCGGAGGCGGGCATGCCTGCGGTGGCCCTGACCGACCAGTCCAACCTCTTCGCTCTGGTGCGTTTCTACCAGGCGGCACTGGCTGCCGGGGTCAAACCCATCGCCGGGGTTGATGTCTGGATCCGCAATTCCGATGATGCCAACAACCCCTTTCGTCTGGTGCTGCTGGTGCAGAACCAGGCGGGCTACCAGAATCTGACCCGGCTGGTCTCCCGCAGCTATCGGGAGAATCAGCATCTGGGTCGACCTCTGCTGGAGCGCGAGTGGCTGGATGGCAACACCGAGGGACTGATCGCACTATCCGCCGGTCGTCATGGTGATGTGGGACGAGCCCTGCTGGCGGGAAATCAGCTCGAAGCGGAGCAGTTGCTCGGTGGCTGGCAGGCCCTCTTCGGAGACCGCTACTACCTGGAGCTGCACCGTACCGGGCGTCCAGATGAGGAGCGCTGTTTGCACGACAGTGTGGCCCTGGCCGCCGATTACGGTGTGCCGGTAGTGGCTACCAACGACGTCCACTTCCTCAAGCAGGATGACTTCGACGCCCACGAGGTGCGGGTCTGTATCCACGAGGGACGCACCCTCGACGATCCCCGACGGCCCAAGAACTACAGCGAACAGCAGTACCTGCGT
>JBNKMQ010000197.1:0-9019 GCA_050293225.1 Sedimenticolaceae bacterium | reverse complement strand
ACCGGCGAGCGATGGCTCGGGTCGTAGTAACCGCCCAGCACGCAGAGCCGGTCGGGGTCGTCGTTCAGGCAGCTGAGCAGCACCGGGGCGTCGTCGAGACCCGGCGGATGAAAGCCGGTGGGCTGGCCGAAAGGGTCTTTGGGACCGGCATGGGGGGTGAGGCGGCGTAGCTGGCGCAGGGTCTGCTCGTTCTCACTCTTGTGTCCAAAGGGGTGCAGACCGGGCTCGAACAGGGCGCGGACCTTGTAGCGGCCCTCCGCGTCGAGGCTGGCGTAGGGGCTGTTGCTGACCAGGCGGGCCTCGATGATGTCAGGCTGTGGTCGCTTGGGCGGGAGCAGGCTGCGATAGGGGCGGACTCTCGGGGTGAGCCAGGCCTCGCAGGTGTAAGGCACTGTCGCCCCCCGCACCGACAGCCCGGCGCCCTGGGCGGTGCGGTGGCGCACCCGGGTGATCAGGTAGTCGCCGCTGTGGCCTTCGCTCTCCAGGGTCAGGCAGTGGCCGGGGGCGAGGTCGACCCGATTGGCGCGGATGTGCAGCTGATGGGCCTGCTGGTCGTGATAGTCGTCTACGAGCTTGGCCCAGTGGGTGGCCTCGTCGAGGGTGGCCGCTCCCATGCCGAAACCGCTTGTCATGCCGGGCCGGGCGCTGGCGCGGGGATCGCTGGTCTGGGGACGAACCGGGCCGCCCTGGGGGTGAATATAGCCAACAGCGGCGCCGGGTTGCAGGCTGTCGATGGCTTCAATGGTGTAGATGCCGACCTGAGGATGGCCGTCGCCCATCGCTTCCATCCCCACCTCGGGGACTGGGCGCAGGGCACCGCCGCGCACATAGGGACAGTTGGCGTTGTGGTCGGCGAAGGTGAGGCGTTCTTCACCCTCAAGGCTGTCGACCCAGCAGAAGATGCCTTCTTTCGCCAGATGGCGGGCAAGCATGGTGCGGCTGTTCTCATCCACGCCGCGTAGTAGCCATGGGTGAACCCTGTGGTCGTTGTTGAAATCGAAATCGACCCGGCCGCCCTGGGCGCCGGCTTCCGCGAGCAGGGTCTGGACCAGCCCCTTGAAGTCGAGGCCGATCCAGAGCACCGGCCCCCGGGTCAGCTCCAGATGACGAAAATGGGGCTTGAGACTGAGGGTGAAACGCTTGCGCTCTGCGGGGTTGAGGTCTTCCAACGCCTCGGTGACGGTACCGGCGATCAGGCGGGCGTCGCCGTCGCGGCCGGTGAGCTGGAGGGTGAAACGCCGGCCGATGAAGGCGTCGTTGTGTTCATGGGGCTGGCCCAGCAGGGCAACCTGAAAATAGAAACCGAGGTTGATGGACTCTTCGCCGTCTACCTCGATGACGTCATAGGACCTGCCCTCGATCTCGAGTCGGGCGCGGGCCTGGTGGGCGGGGAGTTCCGTAGTCATGGGTCGATGTCCTTATCGATGGGATAGCAGTCCATAAAAAACTGGCTGATGCCGATGGCCTAACCGGTTTCGGTGCGGCAAGCCGCACCCTACACTGCTTATAAAAGCCGGTTTGCTGCTTTTTGGCATTGGGTTTTTGGTGGGGCAGGGCCCCACCCTACGCTTGGCGTCCATGTCAGTTATTGCCGATATTCTGGCCCTTCATGTTGATGGTCTGAAAGGTGATGTTGAGGGTCTTGCCCGAGAGGTTGAGGTTGCCGCCGGTGTCGATCTCGAAGCTGCAGCCTGCCTGGCCCAGGTGGATGTTGCCGCCGCCTTGGCCCAACAGCGTGATCGCCTTGGCCGCCCTAAGTTCGAAGCGGCCGCTCTCGACCTGCATTTTCATATCGCCCTGCTTGACCTCCCAGGAGGCGTCGCGCTGGGTGGTCTGCACGCTGTTGCGGCCAGCCTTAATCTCCACGTCCTGTGCCTCTGCCTGGGCGCGGATGTTTTGCTTGGCCTTGAATTCGATGTCGGTGGCGGCGTCGAGCTGGATATCCTGGTTCTTGGTCATCAGGCGCTGGTTGTTCTCCACCGTCACCTCGTGGTTGTTGCCCGATTCCAGGGTGTGGCTATCGCCGCTGCGCTGCAGAATGGTCTTGCCCGCTTCGATCTTCATGTCACCCTGTTCGCTGGCGAGGCGAACCAAGTGGGCCTCCTTGGTGGCGTCGAGGGTGAGGACGTTCTGACGGTCACGGGTGAAGAGCTCGATGCACTCCTCACCGGCTTGATCCTCGAACAGCAACTCGTTGCCGCCCCAGGTGCGCAGGATGTGCTGGCTGGGGTTGTCGGCATTGACCGGGCTGGGGGTCTCGGGGTTGGGCAGGGCGCCGAGGATGAAGGGGCGGTCGGGATTGCCGTTGAGGTGTCCCAGGGCCACTTCGGTGCCGGCGTGCAGAGGGAAATGGAGGCCGTACTTGTCGCCACCGTAGGGCTGCATCATACGTACGTGATGACTCGCCTGGGTCGCCGCATTGCCGCTCAGGTCGTAGGGCAGTCTGACCTTGTAGCGACCCTGATCGTCGAGATGGGGATAGTTGCCGCCGCTGCTCTCGACCCGGGCGGTGAGCGGGCCGCGCATGTGCGGCGTTTCGGTCGGCATGGGATGGCGGTAGGGGGTGCCGTTGCGCATCAATACAAGCCGGTTGCTGTAGTGGTGTCCCGTTCCGTCGCGGGTGGTGGCGTCACCGCTGCTCTGGTCGCCGTGGTGGCTGACCGAGATCACCATGTAGTCGCCGTTGAACGCCGGGTCGGGGTGTTCGGCCAGGGTGAAGGTCTGGCCGGGGGCAAGGGCGCAGCAGTCGGTCTCCGCCTGGAAGGTCTGGCGCTGCCAATCGAGGGCCTCCGCCCGTACCTGGGCCAGCCAGGCCCCCTCTTCGGGGGTCTGATGGTGTTCACCGTAGCGGTAGTCAGTACCCTGACCCGCTGAACCGCCCTGGGTGACATTAAGACTGGTCGAAGGGGTGCGGTAGTTGTGGTCGTGCAGTTGGACGCCACCGGTCAGCACGGTGTTTCTGGCGTGCAGTTGGTAAAGGCTGTCCTCGCTACGATCCTGGCCCGACTGCTCTCGATAATGGAGCAGGCCCGACCCGGCCAGTTTGGGCAGCTCCTGCACATGGTCGCGTACGATCAGTTTCCAACTCTCTGGAGTCTGTTCAAAGTGGAAGAATAGACCCCAGAAGGCGAGCTGACGCATGAGGAAATCGAAATCGCTCTCCTGGAACTGGGCGACGAATTCCCGCTGAGGGTAGTCGTGGCGGGTCTTGAAGGCGACCTGTTGGGTGTCGATGCCTGCGCCCTCGAGAACCTCTTTGGCGATCTCCACCACCGTGCGCTTGAGAAAGACCCGGCTCTGGCGGTTGTGTCTCAGCGGGGCGAGTGGCGAGGAGAGTCTTAACCGGTACTCGAACCGATCCAGGTTGCGTCCCAAGGCACTCACCTGGGTGACCAGGCCGTGGATCTCCTGGCTTGACTCGCCGCCGGACAGACTCAGACAGCCCGGCTGGTTTAGCAGGCTGCTACCCTGTACCGGGTGGCTGGCGGAGAGTGTCAGGTCGAACACGTATTCGCTGGATAGGGCGTGGTGACAACCGGCCGCGCTTTCGAAGGCGATGACCTTGAAACGGCCGTCATTACCGGACAGGGTGAAGAAATAGCGGGATTGATTAGCGACGCTCTCGCGGCGCAGGGAGGCGACGACTTCGCTCATGGGATACCTTTTCCTTGGTGTTTGCTCAGTTTTGATTCCATACTGATTTTCGGAAGCCCCGGCAAAATCTCGCGGCCAGGACATCCAATGCGAGTATATGTAATGGATTGCGTTTAGGAATGCAAATCGCGGGCGCTATTCATCAAACCGGCGAACAGATCTGTCGCGCCACCGGTCTTTTCATTATCTTGTTCCAAACTCAAACCGCACCGGCAAAACCCTGCTGACGCCAGGCCTCGTAGAGAATCAATGAGACCGCGTTGGAGAGATTGAGGCTGCGACTGTCGGGTAACATCGGAATTCTGATACGCTGATCTGACTGCAACGCATCCAGCAACGCTTCTGGCAAACCCCGGCTCTCTGGACCAAACAACAGGGCATCTCCGGGTTGGTATGACACATCGGAATAGAAGCGCTTGCCTCGGGTGGTACAGGCATAGATGGCATGGGGCTGCACCGCATCGATAAAGTCAGTGAGGGAATCGTGTTCCTGCATCTCCGCCCATTCGTGGTAGTCGAGGCCCGCTCGTCGCAGACGTTTGTCGTCCAACTCGAAACCGAGGGGGTGAATGAGATGCAATTTGCTGCCACTATTGGCGCTTAGGCGTATGATATTACCCGTATTGGGCGGAATCTCCGGTTCAAACAGCACAATATGAAACATCTACCTACACCCAACTGGAGACAAGAGTCGATTTCATGAGTAACAGCCCCACTCCCCTAACTACCGAATTCAGCGGCATGAACTTCAACACACCCATCGTGCTGCTCTCCGGCTGTGTCGGCTTCGGCGAAGAGTACACACGTGTGAACGGTTTTAGCAACCGGGATACCGGCGCTATCTGTCTCAAGGGTACGACCCTGGAACCCCGCCTTGGCAACAGACCTCACAGAGTCTATGAGACACCTGACGGGATGCTCAACGCCATCGGCCTGCAGAATCCTGGTGTCGACAAGGTCGTGAATGAAATTCTGCCGACCCTCGATTTCAGCGAGACGCGCTTTATCGCCAACGTCTCCGGCTCTTCCGTCGAGGAGTATTACGAAGTTACCCGCCGTTTTGACGACTCTCCCATCGATGCCATCGAGATCAACATCTCCTGCCCCAATGTGAAAGAGGGTGGCGTCGCATTCGGCAACGATCCCGCCATGTCCGCGCGGGTGGTTGAGGCCTGCCGCAAGGCGACAGATAAGCCGCTGATCACCAAGCTATCCCCCAACCAGACCGATATCGCCGGCAACGCCAAAGGCTGTATCGATGCGGGTAGTGACGCCTTCTCGGTGATCAACACCTTGATGGGCATGGCAATCGATATCGAGAACCGGGTACCAGTGATCGGCAACAACCAGGGCGGTCTCTCCGGTCCGGCCATCAAACCGGTAGCCCTGCTCAAGGTACATCAGGTCTATCAGGTCTGCCGGGATCACGGCATTCCCATCATCGGCCAGGGGGGCATTACCACGGCTGAGGATGCGCTCGAGTTCATCATTGCCGGCGCCAGTGCTGTAGGTGTGGGGACCGCGCTCTTCTACGATCCGCTGGTCTGCAAAAAAATCAACGACGGCATTCTGAACTACCTTCAAAGACATGAGCTACCATCGGTCGATCGCCTGGTAGGGACACTGCAACTGCATCAGCCATCACCGGTACGCTGCGGTTGCTGAGGTATAAGGGAATCAATAGCTATGAACGAACCACTCAACCACCCCAGTCCAGAATCACTCAAGCACTTCCAGCCTCTCGATCGGCTGAATGATGTACAGCGGGATCTACTTGCTCGCTCCCTGCACATCCACTCGGCGGGAAAGGGGTCGACTCTGTTACAGCAAGGTGACGCCACCCAATTCAGCCTCTACCTGCTAAGTGGCACTCTCAAGCTAACCTCGGCTGATGGTCGTGTGAGTGAGATAGATGCCGAATCCCCGCAAGCGACCAGCCCCATTGCCAATCTGATCCCCCGTCGATATACCGTCGAGGCATTGACCATAGTCGACTATCTGATGGTCGATGCCATGCTGCTTGAGGAGTTAGTTGGAGAGGGGACTGCGGGCATCACTGCAACAGAGCTGCCTGGACATGGCGCTCCCTATGATCAGGTCGAAGCTGAAAATGCCCTATCCCAAGCGCTATTGGAAGATCTGGAAAAAGACCAGCTGGTTCTGCCCAGCTTACCTGATGTCGCGGTCAGAGTGGGCAAGGCCATGCGGGACGAGAACACCAATGCGCGCAAACTGGCTAGCGTGGTACAGACCGACCCAGCCATCACCACCAAATTGATTCGGGCGGCCAACAGTCCACTCTACGCCGGTGTGACGCCGGTCGACTCCTGTGCAGCAGCGATCATTCGCCTGGGTGCTGATACCACCCACAAGTTGGTGCTCACTTTCGCACTGCGAGAGCTGTTCAATACCCGTTCCACTGTGCTGAAACAACATATGCAGAAGCTTTGGTCCCACAGTGTCAAAGTCAGCGCAGTCTGCTTTGTCCTGGCTAAGGTCTCCGGTCAATTCAATCCCGAACACGCCCTGCTTGCAGGGCTGCTGCATGATATCGGTAATATTGCCATTCTGAGCTATGCAGAACGTTTTCCCGAAGTCGCTAATAATGACGAACATCTCAACAAGGTGATGCTCGACATGCGCGGTCGCATCGGCAGTACCCTGTTGGAGAAGTGGGGCTTCATTGATGACCTGGTCCTGGTAGCGGAGGAAGCGGAGAACTGGCAAAGGGAGCATGAGGGCGAAGCCGATTACGCCGACCTGGTGATCATCTCCCAGCTGCACACCTTCATCGGCAAACCTGAGATGGCCCACCTGCCAACCCTGGACCAGGTTCCAGCTGTCAATAAACTGGGGATCGGAGAGTTGTCGCCCAAGCTGAGTCTGAAAATTCTCGACAAGGCCGAGGAGAAGATTGCTCGGGCTGAGTCGCTACTGCAAGCCTGATGGATATGATGCTGCCGCCGGAGAAGATAGACTTTTTCACCCCGGCAGCTCAATGGCTTTCCCGGTCCCCGCTACCCAATAACAGCCCAATGCCCTGGCTCGACTCATAACTGTCGAGAAAAATCTTCAGTGTCATGGTTAAGGGAACCGAGAGGAACATGCCAACCGGCCCGAGAATCCAGCCCCAAAACACCAAGGAGATGAATACCACCAGGGGAGAGAGCCCCAGGCCCGATCCCATAAAACGCGGCTCAATTACATTACCAATCAGATTATTGATCACCAGATAACCGACAACTGTCCAGATGGCTATACTGGGATCGGTCTGAACCAGGGCGAGTAGAACCGCCGGTACAGCAGCGATAATGGACCCGATATTGGGCACATAGTTGAACAGGAAGGCGATTAAACCCCAGAGCACTGGATAGTCGACCCCCAGGATCCAGAGCCAAAGCGTGACCAGGCCACCGGTCAAAAGACTGGTGCTGGTCTTGATCATCATATAGCGCTTGATACTTTCGGTGACGGCCCTCAAACGAGCATGGGAAGCCTCAGGGTCATCGGAGATCGCCTTGATCTTGCTCTGAAACGCCGTCGCCTCCACCAGCATAAAGATGACGGTGATAAGAATGAGCAGCGCCTGGGTCAGTACATTGCCGAGACCGCTGATCAACTGACCCGCCATCGCCATCGCCTTGGCGGGATTGAAAAAGGAGCGGATCGCCCCCTGATCGAGCTGAACACCCTGTGCCTGCAGCCACTCGAACAACCTCCCGCTTTGTGCAGAGAGGCGCTCCTGATAGAACGGCAGATTCTTGGTGAAGTCGTTGAGTGAGCCACCAATCATCCAGCCGATCAGAAGACCCAGGAAGACGATCATGGCGACCACCGCCAACATCGCCAACCCACTCGGCACGCCTCTATCCTTCAGATAGAAGAGCGGCGGCGCGGCGATCACAGCGATGAAGAGAGAGAGGAGAAAGGGTATCAACAGCGCATCCGCTGCCCGCATACCGGCAACCACCACGACAAAGGCCGCCAATCCAAGCAGGAACTGTGTGGCTGGTGAGCTGTGCATCTGTCTACCCGGGTAGGAAATTTACTTGAAGACCGGCATGGGGCTCACCAGAAACCACCGTTCAGAATCAGCATCATACTCCCAGGTCTGTCGATCCATCAGTTCACGCACGACCTGACTTTCTTCAAAGACATACTGGATAACCGCCGTCTGCACCGCTTTATCTGGCCCCACCAGAGTTGGACCCTGCACAACTTCATACTGGGTAACCCGCAAGTCCTTGGGTACACTAGCGGTCTCGCCCTGGGTCTGCTTTGAGTTCTGAAACGCCCTGGCCTGCTCAACCGATCCCCAGCGGATCATCGCATGGTAGCTCCTCAACACCTCATTCAATGACTCTGACTGCCGACGCTCACTTAGTGTTTGGCATCCTGACAGCAGCACGACTGCTAACCATATAATTGGCAGTTTTTTCAACATGTTAAGACCTTCCGTAAAACGTCATTTCCAGCTCAAACCACATTTGTGGGAATGACACCGCGTTTCTCCAGCGCATCAAGCATTTGCTCGACACACTCTTCAACAGATCGGTTTTCCGTATCAATTGTGATTTCAGGGTTCTCTGGTGGCTCATAGGGCGAGGAGATACCGGTGAAATTAGGAATCTCCCCATTTCTGGCCCGCTTGTAGAGGCCTTTTACATCCCGCTCCTCACAGGCCTCAAGGGAGCACTTAATATATACCTCGATAAAATCCCCGTGTGGGAACAGGCCTCGAGCTCTATCCCTGTCTTCTTTGATCGGCGAAATAAAGGCGGTCAAAGAGATAACCCCGGCATCTACAAACAGTTTTGCCATCTCACCGATACGACGGATATTCTCGGTACGGTCTTCCACCGTAAAACCCAGATCTCCGCAAAGACCGTGGCGAACATTGTCTCCGTCAAAGACATAGGTCCGACACCTTCGGCTGTGCAGCTCTTCTTCCAACGCGTGGGCCAGAGTAGACTTTCCCGACCCAGATAAGCCTGTAAACCAGAGCAGCTTTGCTCTGTGTTTATTCATTTTTTCTCGTCGCGCCCGGGTAACGGTTGCGCTGTGCCAAACTATATTTTCATCCATTAATCAAAACACTCGTAGGCAAAGATTTTTGAAGGGGCCCCTCAGTCCGACTTAATATATCGGTTCGAAGAACAAGTCAGAGATCCTCCCACATGATACAGCCAGATCGATAACAAACCGCTTAAAAGTTAACATTATTCCCTTTTCACCCTTATTTCATCTTTAATCACTGCTAGAATGCTCGCCTTTCTAAAACGACCACAAAAACGATTATGACAAAGAATCCCCAGGAGCCGCAGCAGGAGATAACCATAGGCGACAGCCGTATAACCCTGCTCGG
>JBNKMQ010000196.1:0-13547 GCA_050293225.1 Sedimenticolaceae bacterium | reverse complement strand
GCAGACCAAGCGACATTCAGTCAAGAGAGTGGCGAGGGGCTGCTTGAAGGCTCAGTCAAACTCTGGCAGCCAGAGAGATACGCGGAGGCAGAACGGGTCGTCTATCATCGATCTGACGCCAGCGCCGACCTGTTTGGCAACCTCTACGTCGAGCAAAAGGGCCTGAGATTGACCGCCGATCGCGGCTATCTGGCCCTGGACGAAGATCGTGGCTGGCTGACCCAGGGTGAGTTCCGACTCACTGAGCGCAATGCCCGAGGCAGTGCTGAAAGCGCTGAGATGCTGAGCAAAGACCTCTCCCACTACGAACAGGTCATCTACACCACCTGCCCACCGGGCAGAAGCGACTGGTCTCTCAAGGCCTCGGAATTGGACATCGACTTTGATTCTGGCTGGGGAAGCGCCAAACACGCCCGACTGCGCCTCGGTCCGGTACCCATCCTCTATTTTCCATATTTCACCTTCCCCGTGGACGACCGGCGCATGAGCGGATTTCTGATCCCCACTATCAGCTCTTCCAACCGTCTTGGCACCGAACTGGAGACCCCCTACTACTTCAACCTGGCGCCAAACTACGACGCCACCCTCAGCCCAAGATTGATGAGCAAGAGGGGCTTGATGCTGGGCGGAGAATTCCGCTACCTGGGTGACAAACAGCGCCTCGAGATGAGCGGAGAGATCCTCCCGGATGACAAGCTGGAGAGTACACAGCGGGGTAGTGAGCGCAGGGCCTTCCGCTTCTCTCACATCAGCCATCTGGCAAAAGGTCTCACCACCCGCATTGAGACCAATGCCGTCAGCGATAACGACTATCTGGATGACTTCGGTAACGGTCTGGCCATCACCAGCACCCGACATCTGGAGCGAGTCGGAGAGATCGCCTATTACAATCGCGGCTGGCTTCTTATCGCTCGGGCTCAGACCTTCCAGACAGTCGATGAGAACCTGGGACTGAGCGAGTATCCCTATCAAAGAGTGCCCCAACTACTTGCCAGCTATCGCGACCTGCTATGGGATAATACGCTGGATTTCAGCCTGACCACCGAATATACCGACTTCCGTCACGACACGCTGATTGATGGCGAACGCTACCTGGTAAAGCCGGCAGTGAGCCTACCCATGCGCCGCAGTTGGGGTCATCTGATTCCCAGGCTCAGTCTCAACTACGCCAGCTATCGGCTTGATGAAGCCGGCTCCCCGGCGGTTCCAAAACCTGACTATTTTGTGCCCGCCTTCAGCCTCGACAGCGGACTGGTGTTTGAGCGGGAGACCAGCTGGTTCGGAGATGATGCTTACCAGACTCTGGAACCCAGGCTCTACTACCTCTATGCCCCCTTTGACGATCAGTCCAATATCCCCGATTTCGATACCGCCGACCTTGATCTGAGTTTCAGCAACCTGTTCAAAGAGAATCGTTTTACCGGCAACGACCGCTTCGGCGATGCCAATCAACTCAGTTTCGGCCTCACCACCCGATGGTTCGATGCCAACAGCGGCCTGGAACGATTACGCGCAAGCATCGGTCAAATCTACTACCAACAGGATCGCAAGGTGCAGTTGACCGGATCTAGCGAAGAGACCCCCTCCTCATCGGTAGTCGCTGAGGTCGCTGCCAGGTTAGGAAACTACTGGAACACAAGCCTCACAGTGCGCAGAGACCCGCACCTGGAAGAGAAGAATATCGACCGGGGACGTTTCGGCATCCACTATCGGACAGCAAAACACCACCTGCTCAACCTGGACTACAACTTCAACCGAGACACCATCAAAGATCTGGATCTCTCATTCAACTGGCCCTTCAGCCACAAGTTCACCCTCACCGGCAAATGGAAATACTCTTACCTTTATGAGCGAAATGTGAATAGAATACTCGGCTTCGAATATGGCAGCCGCTGCTGCTGGAAGCTCAGCGCCCTCTACCAGCGATATGTCGCCGATGAGAATATCGCCGACGTGGAAGAGGACAGCCGTTTTCTGTTGCAGTTGGAACTTACCGGCTTTGGAAAACTCGGTACCAAGGTGGACGACCTTTTTGAACAAGACATATACGGCTATCAAACAGACTAAATGAGATACCTGAGAAGCAATTTAATTCGCAGCATGCTGATCGTATTGCTGGCCTGGACAGGCGCCAATGGCAGCCTGCTGGCAGCAGTTAAGCCCCTGGATCAGATCGTCGCCGTGGTGAATGATGATGTTATCACCCTGAGTGAACTGGATGCCCGCATGCGGGAGATGGTCGCCCAGCTCAACAAGAAAAACGCCAACCTGCCCCCCGTCAAGATCCTCAGGGAGCAGATCCTGGATCGCATGATCTCCACACGCTTACAGCTTCAGACCGCGAAAAGACTGGGGCTCAGCGTGGACGACGCCATGGTGACCAAGGCGATCGCCAATATCGCTCAAACCAACAACATCACCCTGCTGCAACTGCGTGAGGTACTGGAGCGGGATGGCATCAATTTCGCCCTGTTTCGGGAACAGCTGCGGGAAGACATCCTGATCAACCGGCTGAAGCAGAAAGAGGTGATCAACCGTATCGTCATCACCGAACAGGATGTCAGCAACTTCCTGGCGCGGGAGATCGGCACCCAGCGACAACGCTCTGCAGTCCGACTACAGCATATTCTGATCGCCACCCCGGAGGGCGCCTCTCCCGATGATGTGCAGGCCGCAAAGTCAGAGGCCCAGGAGGTGTATGAATCACTCCTGGCCGGTGACGACTTCTCCGAGACCGCAATCCGGGTTTCCGATGGTCGACAGGCCCTGGAAGGGGGAGAACTGGGATGGATAGAGACATCCCGCATCCCAAGCCTCTTCACCAAGCTGGTGGATGAGATGGAGCCGGGTAGCATCAGTGAGCCGATCAGGAATGCCTCGGGCTTCCATATCGTCAAACTGTTAGAGGTGAAGGGCGGGAAAAAGATGATCATCAACCAGACCCGCGCCCGCCATATCCTGATCAATACCAATGAGATCGTCTCCGATCAGGAGGCGAAACAGCGCCTGGAGACATTGAGGGAACGCATCATCGGCGGGGAGTCCTTCGAGACCCTGGCCCGTTCCCACTCCGACGACAAATCCTCCGCCATCAAGGGGGGTGAACTGGGATGGACCAGCCCCGGAGACCTGGTACCCCAGTTCGAAGAGCAGATGGATGCCCTCCCAATCGGCGAGATCAGTAAGCCTTTCAAGACCCCTTTCGGCTGGCACATCGTGCAGCCATTGGAAAGAAGGCAATACGACAACACCGAAGAGGCACTGAAAAACAGCGCACGACAGGCGATCCAAAAGCAGAAATCGGAAGAGGCCATTGAACTCTGGCTGCGCCGCCTACGTGACGAAGCCTATGTTGAAATACACCTGGATGAGCTGGAAACACTTTGATTCCCCGACTTGCACTAACCCCCGGTGAGCCAGCCGGCATTGGCCCGGATCTCTGTGTCATGCTGGCACAGAAACCCTCACCCACCACAGATATCGTCGCCTTCGCCGACCCGGATCTGCTGCTGAAGCGTGCAGAGATGCTCAGTTTGCCTCTGGAGTTGATCTCCCCTGAGCAGAAAAAGGCCCGGCCAGGACAGCTGAAGATCGTCCCAATTCCACTGCGAGAAGCGGTGACTTGCGGCGAACTCAATCCCGGTAACGCCGCCTATGTGCTGGAGACCCTCAGAACTGCAACCCTCGGCTGTCTCAATGGCAATTACGATGCCCTGGTCACCGGCCCCGTACACAAGGGCGTAATGAACGACGCTGGCCTGGAGTTTACCGGCCACACAGAATATCTGGCAGAGTTGAGCGATGCCTACCCGGTAATGATGCTGGCGACACCCGGACTGCGGGTAGCCCTGGTGACCACCCACCTGCCCCTGGCGGAAGTCAGCCAGGCGATAACTGCCGACAGAGTCCGTCAGGTCGCCTCTATTCTGCACCGGGATCTACATGAGCGTTATGGCCTGAAGCAGCCCAGAATCCTGGTCTGCGGCCTCAACCCCCACGCCGGCGAACAGGGCCATATGGGTCGTGAGGAGATCGAGATCATTGAACCGGTACTGGCGGAACTTAACGCTACCGGCATGCAGTTGATCGGCCCCCTCCCAGCAGACACCCTGTTTACTCCGGTCATGCTGCAGCAGGCCGATGCGGTCTTGGCCATGTACCACGACCAGGGTCTTCCGGTACTCAAACATAAAGGCTTTGGCCAGTCGGTCAATGTCACCCTCGGCCTGCCGATCATTCGCACCTCCGTGGATCACGGCACCGCCCTGCCCCTGGCCGGCACCGGGCAGGTGGACCTGGGCAGTCTGCAATATGCCGTCAAGGTGGCAGCGGATATGGCTGAGCGAAAAAGCCAAGTCTGAATCCTGAGCTCAGTATTGCGGTAACGAAAGTGAAGCACTCGCATACAGGAGTTTTGAATTTTTAGTGTTGAGTTTTGAGTTGTTGTGTTCCCCCTCTCCTCTGGCGGATAGGGAGATTAAAAAACTGGCGCAAAGCGCCCTCTACAACTCAAAACTCAACACTCAACACTTAAAACCCATAACTATCCAAGCCATTTCTCAATTCCCCCATCAACCTCCAGATTGCTGCTGATGATGATGGGTAATCAAAAACTGTTTATCAGCTTCCAGCAATCGTCATCTTGTCGATCAACCAAGAGCCGGTTTGCACACTGCTGCGGGTCTCTACGTCGGTACCGACCTCCAACAGACCCATGAACATGTCGCGTAAATTACCGGCGATAGTGACCTCTTCGACGGGATGCTGGATCTCGCCATTCTCGACCCAGAAGCCCGAGGCGCCCCGGGAGTAGTCTCCCGTCACCATGTTCATCCCCTGACCCATCAGCTCAGTCACTAACAGACCACTACCTGCCTGCTTCAGGATACCTGACAGATCGAGAGAACCGCTGCCGATTCGGAGATTTCTCACCCCGCCGGCATTACCGGTGGTCTGCATATCGAGCTTGCGCGCGGAGTAGCTATCCAGGACATAACTCTGCAACACCCCATCGCGGATGTAGTCCCGCTGACGGGTGGCGACGCCTTCGTTGTCGTAGGCGGCACTTGCCAACCCCTGCAACAGATGTGGCTCCTCATAGATATGAATGAACTCAGGAAAGAGTTGCTGCTCCAGGGTATCGAGGAGAAAGGTCGCCTTACGATAAAGTGCCGATCCCCTTATCGCACTGATGAAGCTGCGTAATAGGCCCACCGCCACATCGGTCTGGAAGATCACCGGTGCCTGACGGGTGGCGATGCGTCTGGCACCCAGTCGGGATAGGGTACGTTGGGCCGCTTTCTGACCAACGGTTTCCGGTAACTCCAGCTGGTTGCCGAGACGGGAGAGGGTGTACCAGTAGTCCCGCTGCATACTCTCGCCTTCACGACCCACCACCGCACAACTCAGACTGTGTCGGGTCGAGGGATA
The DNA here is from genome assembly GCA_050293225.1 of Sedimenticolaceae bacterium. Lineage (GTDB taxonomy): Bacteria > Pseudomonadota > Gammaproteobacteria > Chromatiales > Chromatiaceae > Thiodiazotropha. The sequence continues at coordinate 8,117 of JBNKMQ010000196.1, read as the reverse complement.
GCCGCCGACAAAGCCGTGGGTGTTGCCATAGACATGCAATCCGCTATGGGTATTCAGCGTAGCACCTTCGGAATTGAAAATTCTCTCATCCGTATCCCGGGCCGCCGCTTCACATCGGGTCGCCATTTCGATGGCCTGATCCACCGATAGATCCCAGGGGTGGTAGAGATCAAGATTGGGTAGCTCTGTAGCCATCAGGCTCTTGTCTGCCAATCCGGCACAGGGATCTTCCGAGGTGTAGCGGGCGAAGTTACACGCCGCCTGCACCGTCTCCTTGATCGCCTGGGGGCTAAGATCCGAAGTGCTGGCTGAACCCTTACGTTGACCAAAATAGACCGTCACCCCAAGACCGTTGTCGCGGGTATGCTCAATAGTCTCCGGCTCACCCATGCGGACTGTCAGACTCAGGCCGGCATCGCTGCTGACTGCCGCTTCTGCCGCCGAGGCACCGGCACGCTTGGCCTCGCTGAGCAGATCGTCAACCAGCTGTTCCAACTCTGCTTGTTTTTGCTGCATATCCATTACTGCCCTGTCCCTCCGACAGTCAACTCATCGATCTTCAGGGTGGGTTGACCGACCCCCACCGGGACACTCTGTCCCTCCTTGCCGCAGACACCGACACCGGTATCCAGCTTCAGATCATTACCCACCATACTGACCTTGGTCATGGTTTCAGGTCCGTTGCCGATCAGGGTCGCCCCCTTGACCGGCTGGGTAATCTTGCCCTTCTCAATCAGGTAGGCCTCGCTGGCGGAGAAGACGAACTGACCGGAGGTGATATCCACCTGTCCGCCACCAAAGTTGACCGCATAGAGCCCGTTTTCGACACTGGCGATGATCTCCTCCGGATCGCTCTCACCCGCCAGCATGTAGGTGTTGGTCATTCGCGGCATCGGCAGATGGGCATAGGACTCCCGCCGGCCGTTACCGGTGGAGTCGACTTTCATCAAGCGGGCATTGTGCTTGTCCTGCATATAACCTTTGAGGATGCCCTTCTCGATCAGCATCGTACACTGAGACTCAGTGCCTTCGTCATCCACATTGAGGGAACCACGGCGACCCGGCAAGGTGCCGTCATCCACCACGGTGCAGACGCTGGAAGCGACCTGCTCTCCAAGCCGTCCACTGAAGGCGGAGGTACCTTTACGATTAAAATCGCCCTCGAGACCATGCCCCACCGCCTCATGCAGGAGCACGCCGGGCCAACCCGGCCCCAACACCACCGGCATGGTACCTGCGGGGGCGTTTACCGCCTCCAGATTCACCAACGCCTGGCGCACAGCTTCCCGTGCATAACCGAGGGCTCGATCTTCCTGCAGGAAGAGATCAAAGGCGTCGCGGCCACCACCGCCGCTGCTACCCTGCTCGCGGCGTCCATTCTGCTCGGCGATGACATGTACATTCATACGCACCAGGGGTCTCACATCTGCGCTCATGCTGCCGTCGATGGCGGCGACCAGGATCACATCCTGCGCCCCCACCAGGCTGACGATCACCTGCTTCACTCTTGGGTCCTGCTTACGTGCCTCCGCATCCACCCGACGCAGGAGTTCAACCTTTTCGGCCTCACTCAGACTGGGAAGTGGATTGATAGGCGCATAGAGCTGACGCCCGACCATCGCTCCGCCAGAGATCTTCACACTGCGATCGACCCCACTGGAACTGATCGCCCTGGCAGCCTTGGCCGCATCCAGCAATATGGGAAGCTGCAGTTCATCGGAGTAGGCAAAACCGGTCTTCTCGCCACTGATGGCGCGAATGCCCGCCCCCTGTTCGATATTGTGGGAGCCCTCTTTGATGATGCCATCCTCGAGTACCCAGGACTCCAGCCGGCTCGACTGGAAATAGATATCGGCGGCATCGATGGCGCTGCCAGTGAGCTCTCCCAGCATCTTATCGAGATCGCTTTCGATCAATCCCACCGGGGCAAGAATGGCATCTTGTGCAATTTGAATCAGATCAGACATGACTTCCTCAGCCCAATGGGCTGAATTAAATTAGATATGTTTATGATAATGCCGGATCAGCCGGTCATAACCGCCGGTGATCAATGGTTGGAAAGGTCCGGCGAATGGTCTTTTGGTAGTCGGTATCCAGGTCGACACAGACGTGACCCGTACCCCGGGGCACCTGGGCCAGAACCATTCCCCAGGGATCGACAATCATACTGTGGCCATGGGTCTCCCGTCCGTTGATGTGGTAGCCCCCCTGGGCGGCAGCCACAACGAAGGCGAGGTTTTCGATCGCCCTGGCTCGCACCAGCGTCTCCCAGTGAGCCTTGCCTGTGATGGCAGTGAATGCCGAGGGAACGACAAAGATCTCAGCCCCTTTCTTCAGCAACTCACGGAAAATTTCAGGAAAACGCAGGTCATAGCAGACCGCAACACCAAGGCGGCCAAAGGGGGTATCGACCACTACCACCTCACTTCCCGGCTCAATGGTATTGGACTCCACATAGCGTTCATCTGTCTCTACCAGATGGACATCAAAGAGATGAATCTTATCGTAGCGTGCAACCTGCACACCCTGGTCATTGAAAACCAGACAGGCCGCTCGGATCTTACCTCCCTTGCTGGCCCGCAGAGGGATGGTGCCTCCGACGATCCAAACCCCGTAACGCTTAGCCATCTGACTGAGAAACCCCTGCAAAGGACCATCATTGGGCTCCTCGCAAAGGGTCAGCATCTCATGATCCTGCTCTCCCATGAAGGCAAAGTTCTCAGGCAGCACAACAAGCCCGGCACCGGCATCAACAGCTTCACTGATCAAGCGCTCAGCCTCCAACAAGTTGGCGCTGACATTCGGACTGGTAGCCATCTGAATGGCTGCGACCCTTGAATTCCTATAGTTCATAGCTGGAACTTTTCCCGTTCAGACATCTGGTAAAAAAACATTCGATTCATGAGGATAGCATCATCCCGCACGGCCCTGCCAGCGAAGAACCCTGGATCCCGCCTGGGGATCAGCTGCCGCCTTTGTGATCATCCTCTTCCCGGCAGGTCTATGCCCATATCCACCTCTTCCTCGCTCTCAGGTTGTTTCCCCACCTGCTCAAATTGTGGATCATCCCAGCTGCCGCTTACCTCGTAAGTACGCTGGACGATTTTATCGAACTGTTTGCCCAGTAGTTTCTGGGTTACCGCCAAGGCCACACCTACGGTCGGGTTGACCGCCAAGGCGCCAACTATCGGCAGTGTCGCACTGAGATGAGGGGTGACAACCACCTCTTGATCATAGGTACGATCCACCAAGCCAGTGGCACCCTTGAATGCGATATTTGCAGAGGTACTGTTGACCTGTAAATCCTGGGTCTCTGCCAGTCCGTCATGAACAGTAAAATTCCCCTCGATATTCTCAAAGGTGAATCCCTCAGCAAAGAAATCGCGAAAATCGAGGGCCAGCCTCTTGCCCAATGCATTCAGACTGAAAAGTCCAATCAGACGCCCAACACCGGGGTCTACATTCGTCACCTGTCCCTTACCGACTTTCAACCAGATACTGCCATACAGACCTTCTGCCCCCATATCGAGGGGAGATGTAGGCCAGTAGAGTTCTGCTTTCACCTCCGCAGGCCCCTCTTTGATACCCGCCTCGAGACCCAGCTGTTGTTGCAGATCACCAAGGCTGGCTATCTTGGTTTGCAGATTCAGAGAGGTGACATGGCCCTGGTCGGTCAAGCGCCAGTAACCTAGCCCAGAGAGATCGAACTGATCACCCAGGAGCGTCATATCAGTGATAGTGATGCCATCGCGCTCCTTTTTCCAGCGGATATGGGATCGACCCATATTGAGATCGTTCAGATAGAGCGCCTCCACCGAAAGATCCATCGCCGGCAGCTCCTTGGGATCGACATCCACCGGCACTTTTCTTACCGTCTCGTCTCCACTAACGGCTGAAGCGACCTTATCGAGATTAAGCTGGATCTTTTCAAACCGTCCAAGCAAGGGCAGTCGTTGCCAGTCACCCGGTACCTGCACCATTCCCTGGACGGTATCGGAGTCTAGTTTGATACGGTAACCATCGGCAAAGTTTTTAGCCATGAAGTGGGCGTTGGGACATTCGATGCCAGCCACACTCATTTGATTGGCCATGATATCCATATCGATGGAAACTGGCGCCCCCTCTCCCTCACTGTTCGATGCAATCCACTGTAACCATGGGTCAGCATCAAGCCTGTCGATCCGGCCGCTGACCTTGTATCCACCGTAAGTTTCCGGCAACTCGGGTTCTGTAAAGAGCCCAACACCGATCTTTGGCGATCTATCAGACTCAGCGGGAAGCCTGACAAGGGCATGAACCTCTTTACCATAGAGCAGGCTCAAGTCAGTACGCTGATCTCGCATGAAATCAACTTGCAGATCCATTCTTTTTGACTCTGCAGCCGATTTATTCATCGGTATCGGCAGATCCACGGCCATTCCCTTCAGATCAGATTTTGCATACAGCCTGACGGGTACATCGCTTTTGTCATGGGCAATGGCAAGCGTGACATCGCTTGCCGCCTTACCCTTACCCGGCGGCAACCACCACTCAGGATAGAGCGCTTGAATCTGTTTGCGTGAGATATCCAGGCGGGTGGCAATTTTGGTCCAGCGTCCCTGCTTTGTCACCCAGGGCAGGACATTGACAGTTACCGCTTGACCCATCACCTGAGCCTGAATCTGGTTTGCATCCACTTGGTATTCACTAAAGTGGAGCTCACCATTTACTTTCTGCACATCGAGTCTTGCCGGCTTGATCTTCATGGCGGCATCCACCATTTTCAGCCTACCATCGATCTTGAGTTCACCACCCTTCTTCAGCGGAATAGCCATACTCATTTTTGTCTCTGACTTTCCGCTGACTTCCACTGCTTCGACCAGATCTCCAAAGTGATTCCGCAGCGGCGTCTCCCCTAGCAGCTTGACCACATCTGAAATAGGACCTTCGACCTCCCCGCTGATGACAACGGGTGACGCCTCCCTCAACTGCCGGATGTTGGCGCGCCCCCCACGCACCCGATTACCAAACAGCAGGCCATCTGTTAGAACGGCCTCGAAACTGTTGTTGACGAAGGAGGCCTCACCCAGACCCTCCTCGATGCGTGGCCAGCCAGGCATATAATCGAGCACCAGATCTTCGACCCCAAACCAAACTTCAAATCGCCCCTCCTGCCCTTTGAAAGGAAATTTTTTCAACGGTCCATAGAGCAGAAAAGAACCAGAATTCACATGGCCGCTCACCACCGACCTGTCCAGCCATTTGACCAGGGCATCAGGCATGATTCCCGTCGGCAGATAGCCGCTCTTTTTCGAACCATCACCGTTCCAGAAGTCGGACTGCATATCGACAAACAGATCGGTGCCGCTCAAGGGGATCTGCATATCAAGTCGAGAGAGGGTCTGTACATCCTGATTATGCATCTCTATCCGATCACTGCTCAGATGCAGTCCCGTCTCGGTATCGAAACGCCAGGAGAAATCTCCCGCCAGACGCTTGGCTCTGAGTGGCTCACGAAAAAGCTCGGGGAACTCCACGGCAAAATCAGAAGAGTCCAATCGCAACCAGCCCCCCGCATGATTCCCTTCGAAACTGAGCCGCAATCCTTCCAATCCCGGCACACTCTGCCAGGGTTGATTTCGGTAGCGGGCCACCACGCCCTTAACATGCCAGCTGGGTTCATCCTCCGCAGGCTGCTGCAAGGTAAAGCCAAAGCGGGTCAGATGGCCATCCGGTGCCAAACCGATCAGGGCATCTCCCAACTCAGGGTTGGGTAGTTCAATAATCGAAATGAAATCGTTCAATTCCTTCAGCGACAGGTAGTCGGCACCCAGTCTCAGCATCCAGCCCGACTCATCTCCACTCTGCCAGGCAAGACTCAGGCGTCCCGGTGGCCAGAGCTGACCTGCCCGTACCAGCACCAGACTATCCAAATCGACCTGCCAACCCGACTCTTGCTTCTTCCAGAGCAGTTCGCTGGCTAAACGATCCAGCTGGAAGGGTTTCTCAGCCCCCGGTCCGGTAATCTGAAAATTCGTCAACTCAGAAGTACCGTGAAGTTGATCCAGACGCCCCTCTTTCATGTATCCCCAGAGTTCAAGCTGCACCACCCCCCGGTCAACTTTGTAACCTTGGGGCAACCACTCTGTCAGACGATTGGCGGTGTTGAGATTTTCACCCTTGAAATAGAATCGCCCGGTCAGGGCCAGGGGATTATCCTCGCTCTCTCGCAGAGAGGCGATCACACGAATAGACTCTTTCTTCTCCCAGCCGATCTTGGCTTTGACAGAGAGTTGATGACGACCATCATCATTCAGCAACTCTACTGCGACTTCCGATAACCTCAGGGGTGGCCGCTCGGGGTGTGCGCCTTTTAGAAAAATCTCACTGTCGAACAGTCGCAGACGCGACTGGCTCAGAAGCACCTCGGAAACCTTACCGCTATCCTTCCCCCCATCTGCGGCTTTAAATCCTTGTACCGTGAAGGAGCCATCCGCATGCCGCTCAACCTCCAGGCGAGTACCTACAACTTCAGCACTCCCCAAAGAGAGCCGGCCATTGAGCAGGGTATTAAGCAACTCGACACCAACGTGCACCTCGCGGGCATGAGAGAGCGGCTGGCTCTCATCTTCTGTGCGAATTGAAACATCAGTAAATTTAAGTACCAGGCGAAAGCCTCTCAGCTCCGCCTGCACACTACCGATGGATAGTTGCGCATTGGCCTCAGCTTCTACGATCTGCTCTATCTGTTCTTTATAGGGTGCGAGATCGATACGGGGCAATCCCAATCTTGCCACGGTGACAAGTATTGCAAAGAGAATGACCAGCCAGGCCATGGCAAGCCAGAACTTTCCGTGTAGATAGCGTGCGACCTTCAGCATAATCGACTCAGTCAGACATCAGACCAGCACCACATCGTAGTGCTCCTGGCTGTAGAGCAACTCCGCCTGCAGCTTGATCGGATGGCCGACGAACTGCTCCAGCTCCGCCAAATGGGTCGACTCTTCGTCGAGTAGACGATCGATCACCTCTTGGGAAGCGAGCACCAGCAGTGATTCCACATCGAACTGGCGTGACTCTCGAAGAATTTCGCGGAAGATCTCGTAGCAGGTGGTCTCGGCAGTCTTGATCGAACCCCGTCCGGCACAGCAGGGGCATGGTTCGCAGAGAATATGCTCCAGGGATTCTCGTATGCGTTTGCGGGTCATCTCCACCAGACCCAGTGAAGAGACCTCAGAGATATGGGTGCGGGCATGGTCATGGGCCAGACACTTCTCCAGCGCCCTGAGTACCTGGCGACGATGTTCGGGATCGAGCATGTCGATGAAGTCGATAATAATGATGCCACCGAGATTGCGTAATCTTAGCTGGCGACAGATCGCCTGAGCCGCCTCCAGATTGGTCTTGAAGATGGTCTCTTCCAGATTGCGGTGACCGACGAAGGCGCCGGTGTTGACGTCGATGGTGGTCATCGCCTCGGTCTGGTCGATCACCAGATGGCCGCCGGACTTGAGCGACACCTTGCGCTCCAGGGCCTTCTGAATCTCATCCTCGACACCATAGAGCTCGAACAGCGGCCGCTCTCCCGGATAGTACTCGATCCGGTGTTTGATATCGGGGATGAACTTCTGTGCAAACTCGATCGCCTTCTGATGGGTCTCCTTTGAGTCGATGCGCACCCGTTCCACATCGGGTCCCACCAGGTCACGCAGCGACCTCAGGGGCAGAGAGAGATCCTCATGTACCAACTCTATACCTTTGGCAGACTGACTCCGCTCCTGGATCGAGGCCCACAGGCGGGCGAGAAAGCGCATGTCGGATTTAATTGACTCCTCATCAATACCTTCTGCTGCCGTCCTCGCGATATAGCCCCCTGAAATCTCTCCCGCTTCCGCGACCTGGTTCAACAGCTCGCGCAGACGCTGTCGTTCATCCTCCGCTTCGATCCGCTGGGAGATACCCATATTGCCAAGGGAGGGCATAAAGACCAGATGACGTGAGGGGATAGAGATATTGGTGGTCAACCGAGCGCCCTTGGTCCCGATGGGATCCTTCAGCACCTGCACGATGACATACTGTCCCTCACGCAACAGCTCATTGATATTGTCTGTCTTGGGCTCATCCCCACCAGTGCCGAT
>JBNKMQ010000195.1:0-5094 GCA_050293225.1 Sedimenticolaceae bacterium | reverse complement strand
CTCCGAGCGTATCCGCACCTACAACTTTCCCCAGAACCGGCTCACCGATCACCGCATCAACCTGACCCTCTACAAACTCGACGAAGTGATGACGGGATCCCTCGACCAGGTCATCGAACCCCTGTTGCGCGAACAGCAGGTGGAGGCCCTGGCCGCCATGGGGGAAGCCTGAGTCAGCCCCCACCATGACCACCCTGCAGCAGGCCCTGAAGTCTGCGCAACAGGCGCTCGGCACCCTGCCTCATGCCAATTCCGAGCTGGAGGCCGCGCTGCTGCTTTGCCATATCCTCGACAAGCCGCGCAGTTACCTTTTCGCCTGGCCGGAAGCCGAGATGACCACAGATCAGCACCGGCGCTACATGCAACTGGTGGAGCGGCGAGCATCGGGTGAACCCATCGCCTACATCACCGGTGAACGGGAGTTCTGGTCACTACCCCTGAAGGTCAGCCCCCACACGCTGATACCACGTCCGGAAACCGAGTTGCTGGTGGAGCGGGCGCTTTATCACTTGCAACAGGCAAACCGTCCAAGGGTTGCGGACCTCGGCACCGGCTGTGGCGCCATAGCCCTGGCGCTGGCCAGCGAACTGGAGGATGCGCGGATTGTCGCCACCGATATTTCACCTGCCGCCCTGGACCAGGCCAGGGAGAACAGCATATGTCTCGGATTGGACCGGATCGACTTTCACCAGGGCAGCTGGTGCGAAGCACTGCCGACCCAAGATCGCTACGACCTGATCCTGAGCAACCCCCCCTATATCGAGGCCGCCGACCCGCACCTGGACCAGGGCGACCTTCCACTGGAGCCCGAACTGGCACTGGTCTCGGGAAAAGATGGACTGAATGCCATCAGAACCATTGTCAGCCAAGTCAGCGCCGGGAGATTGAAACCGGGGGGCTGGCTGTTGCTCGAGCACGGCTACGAACAGGCCAAGGCGGTACAGGCACTGCTGCGTAGCGCGGGTTTTTCCCACATCTCGACCCATACCGATCTCTCCGGGCACCCGCGTGTCACCGAGGCCCGAATCGCGGCCGACGACGGGCATAACTGGTATCTGACAATCGCCAATCTGACGGGTGTGAAGGGAGATACTTAGGCATTGCACACCGAATCCAACCAATAGCGCTGCGCCGGGCCCCACTCTAATCACTCCCTCTGGCTCCGGATATCACTGTGGTGTCTGCATTCCCACAAGGGACCCTGGGAAGGAGAATCGGCAATCTCACTTCGAGATTCGGATGTCAACCTCCTTGCTTGATTATTTCAGCGCATTCGTTAGGATTGCCAGATATGGGTGAAACCCCTCACGACTTAGTGAAGAACCGGGACATTCACTTCGCCGAACTCCACCCGGATCCCAATCAGGCTGCAACCGCAGCTATGCTGCTTGCGGACGTGGAGGGTATTATCGAAGCCACTCCCTGCTCGGCAACCCACCTTCAGATCAGCTATCATCTCACGGAAGTCTCCCTGGAACAGATAGAATCAGGCCTGACTGCGATGGGCCTTCATATCGACAACCGTCTGCTCTACCGTCTCATGCGCGCCCTGCATCACTATACCGAAGAGACAGAACGGGCCAATCTGGGTTGCACCCGCAGCGACTCGAAATGCACCCGCATGATCTTCGCCGACCGCTACCAGCGCATGAACCACAATCTTCGGGATCAGCGTCCGGAACACTGGCGTAAATACCTCTGAACTGTCCGCAGCCAAACATTCCAACTCGACAGATGGCCGGTTACCCTGTAACCATTCGTCTGTCAGAATAATTATCGCCATACCATGGACCTATCGACTATGAACGACGATCAACTGCTGCGTTACAGCCGACAGATCATGCTCCCCGCAATCGGCATCGAAGGACAGGAGAGACTGCTCGATGCGCGAGTGCTTATCGTAGGTCTCGGGGGGCTCGGCTCTCCCGCCGCCATGTATCTGGCCGCAGCGGGGGTGGGAACCCTGGTACTGGTCGACTTCGACCGGGTCGATCTGACCAATCTACAGCGGCAAATCATACATACCACCGAGCGTATCGGTGATTTGAAGGTGGATTCGGCTCGCGACACCCTGCAGGCACTCAATCCGCAGTGCCGGGTGGAGACAGTTGCCACACAGCTCGATGAGGCCGGACTCGAGCAGCAGATTGAAAAAGCCGATCTGGTACTCGACGGCACCGATAACTTCGCAACCCGCTTCGCCATCAACAAGGCCTGTTACCGCACAGGCACACCCCTGGTCTCCGGTGCCGCAATCCGCATGGAAGGGCAGATCAGTGTCTTCACCGGGGAGCCTGGCGGTCCCTGCTACCACTGCCTCTACCCCGACGAGGGCGAGATGGATGAGACCTGTTCGGCCAACGGTGTACTCGCCCCGCTGGTGGGCGTGATCGGCAGCCTGCAAGCGGTTGAAGCCATCAAACAGTTGACCGGGGCCGGCAACACTCTGCACGGCAGGCTGCTGCTGCTGGACGCCCTGGAGATGGAGTGGCGCACCCTGCGCCTCACCCCCGACCCCGCCTGTCCGGTATGTGGAAACCAGGCTGAACAAGTGTGAACAGCGAATCCGTCCCCGCACGATTCCTCTGCCCCCTGCTCTTCAGCCTGCTCTGTGTGCTGATTGCACTCCTGCCGAAACCGCTCATCGAAAGCCTGCAGTACCACCGCGTCCATATCGCCGAGGGGGAGTTGTGGCGTCTCTTCAGCGCCCATCTGACACACCTGGGCTGGGGGCACCTGATGATGAACCTGGCGGGTTTCTGGCTTATCCTGGCGCTCTTCCCCGACACCCGCTCGGCACTGCGCTGTCTGTCCCTGCTGCTGCTGCTGATCCTGGGCACAAGTGGCGGACTGTGGCTGTTCTCTCCCGAAGTCACCTGGTACCGGGGACTCTCGGGAATACTGCACGGATTGCTGTGCTGGGGGGCGCTGAGGCAGGCGCAACGGCAACCCGGTGTTTCCCTGTTTATCATCTCCTTTGTCATTCTCAAACTGTTCTGGGAACAGTGGCAGGGCCCCCTGCCCGGAAGCGAATCCCTGGCCTCGGGAAGCGTGATCGTCGACGCCCATCTTTACGGCGCGGTCACAGGCATCATACTATGGGGCCTGGCGCTACTACGACCTACAGTCGCCCATGAGGAGCCCGAGTGAAGCCATTCATCTTTCTGCTAATCTCCGTACTTGTATTCACCGCTTGCCGGGAGATGGAAACCATCGACATGAGTCAACTCTCGGATAACGAGAAAAAGGCCGTTGAGTCACTGTTATGGTTAGAGGATGCCGACCCGATGAAAAGCGCTGCCGAGGCCCTGGAAAAGGGTGACAAACGGCTGATGGCCATGGCCTCCCGCGCCACCGTCCTGCCCGGCATCGAAACCGAGCTGATATCCAAGGCCAAGAGTATCTGTGGTATCCGCTATCTGGAGGGTTCCACCGACACCGTGTTCGGCGAGACCCACCTGAAATTCATCCAACGCGCATCCGACTATGCCGCAGCCTACAACAAAATCGTGATAGAGAAGTGTATGGTCAAATAGGCCAAAACCCGCCGCCCGGCCCCGTGACTAATCAGATAGCCTCTTTTGATAAACACGCACCTCAGAGACAAAATAGTCACTTTTCTCAAGAAACTTCCATCCTCTCCTATTCAGCGTCGCCTGCGACATACCCGAATTTTCACCAGTACCGACATAGATCTCCCTGAAGCCCAGCTCTTCGGCCAACTGCTCGATCCGCGTAATCAGTCGTTCGCCAACTCCCCGGTTGCGATATGCCGGAGCAACAACGAGTGCAGCAAGCCATGGAGAAAGATCAGGATAGTTGGAAACCGACTCATTTTTCAACGCCGCCGTCCCACACACAGCGCCATCGTCGATGGCAACCATCGCAATCGGCAGATGACGCCGATTTGCCGAGTTCATCAAATCTTCCAGCGCATTCCCGGGTCCGGCGCTTCCATAGTAGGGTTCCCATTGCGCCTCGAACAGTTGGGTGAGGATAGGGATGGCTTCAGGGTGATCGGCAAGTAGTTCAATGCTCAACATGGCTATGGATTATAGCACTCATCAGTAGCCTCGAAAGATACACAGGGCCGGTCTATGAAAAGCGCTCAGTGACTTGAGATTCTCCGACACCGAAAAGTTGTTGGGGGCCCTGTACAACTCGTTTTAACCACGCTCTGACTTTTTGGGGATACCGATGGAGCCATTATACCCGGGCGTCGATCTTTGCCTCGATGACTTGAAAAATCAAAGGAATTTCGTCTTTAATAAATCTTTGTACTTTGTATTTGCTCCAATAGTTATTTGCCCAACTGAATTCGTCTGTCAGCAAGGCGCCGGTTAGTGCTGATGCCATGAGGAAGTCCATAGCATTTGTAGGCAGGTTCCCTTTCGCCAATATTCTTGATGCAAGGCGTTTCATCTCGCCTCCGTCTCGTATACTGATAGCTTTGTAAAGGGCAAACCAATCATACTCTCCTGGACTAAGATTGTGTTTCGCTCCCAGAGCTTCCCAGGACCTGAATATCTCCTGTAATTCATGCGAATTAAGGTGGGGAATAAGTCGAATTCCCTGGTTGTAGAGAGTAGCTAGCCGTGATGCGGTTTTTCCAGAAAAAGTCCCATTACACATTTTCACAACTATCTGGGCCTCTAATTTCAAAAGTGGTGATAGTTCTGAAGCAGATTGAGACTCTGAATTTGCCAAATAGTACTCTCTCAGCTGTACTGCTTCATTCCCACTACGGGAAAAAGCGTAGTATGGGGTGACTGTTATTTGTGTAGGCTCGTCTAGTGTCTCATGATCACTAAGCATCTCAACTATAGGAAGATATAAATGATTAAGTGTTGATATTGATTTCGCGTCTGCTTTTAGAAACCTCACACGATCCGCATTTTGGTCAAGAAAGGGAAAATAATCGGAGTTTACGATATTTGTTAGATTGTTAAAGTATGGCTGCAGTAACCTTTTATCGCCTACTTTGCGAAAATTCATGTCTTCTGACCCGTTTACATAAACGTTACGAAGTTCCTCACCGATGGAAGGAATAGTTAGAATTTCTTTAGACAAAGACCCGACAGCGCCATTCTTTTT
>JBNKMQ010000194.1:0-2914 GCA_050293225.1 Sedimenticolaceae bacterium | reverse complement strand
TCCACCTCAGGCAGGGGCGGAGCAGGCTCACCTATCGCCAGACCGGCAGTCAACTGCTCAGCAATCGACTCGGCCTGCGCCCGATCGACCGCACCAACAATGGCGACCTGGGCATTTCGCGCCACATAGAGTCGTTTGTGGGTAGCCTGGATATCTTCGCGACTGATAGACTCCACCGACGCCTTATCCCCTGCCGGATCACCCGCATAGGGGTGAGAGCCGAATACCATTTCGTACAGGCGTCGCTTGCCCAAATCGCCGGGGGACTGCTCTTCCTGCAAGAGTCCGGCCAGGATGGACTGCCTCTCCCGCTCGATCTCTTCGCTATCGAAGCTTGGTTCAGCAATGATCTTGGCCAGGGTCTCCAGCGTGACATTGAGTGCATCAGGTGAGGTCAAAGTACGAGCGGAGACCCAAGCCATATCCCTTAGAGAACCGACTTCAAGCTGAGCACCCACATCTTCGAGACGCTCAGCAATCTGTTGTGCGCTCCACTCCCCCGCCCCTGAAGAGAGCAGGCTATTGGTAAAGGAGGTGACACCAGGTATTCCCTGATCCCTTGCGCTGCCGGCATCGAACACGATGCGCACATCGAGCATGGGGATCTCCGGCGCCTCCACATAGAGCACCCTGGTTCCCTTGGATGTCTGCCAGCTCTGGATCTGTGGACCAGCCAAGAGGCTGGTGGCCAAGCAACAACCCATAATGAGGATAAACAGTTTCGACATAGTCCTATTAACCCCCATGACGACCTCCCACAGCCTTGTTGCGAGTTCTCTTTCCATCCATGGGGAGGGGCTCTAACACCGCCACATTGAGGTTGCTTTCGACTAAATATTTCTTCGCCACCGCCTGGATCTGCTCCGGGGTGACCTTTTTCAGGTTCTCCACATATTGATCTGAGAGACGCCAGTCGAGGCCGATGGTCTCGAGCAGTCCGATCTGCATCGCCTGGTAAAAGACCGAGTCCTTTTCGAACACCTTCGACGCAATGATCTGGTTGCGTACCCGTTGGATCTCCTGCTCGCTCACCGGCTCGGTCTTGAAGCGTTCGATCTCCGCCAGCAGGGCGGCCTCGATATCTTCGATCGACTTGCCGGGGGTCGGTACTGCATCCAGCAAGAACATATTGGAGAGGCGGGTAAAGGCGTCATAGCTGGCATCGGCGGAGGCAGCCAGTTGGCTGCCGCGAATCAGTTCACGGGTCAGCCTTGCACTACTGCCACCATCCAGTACATAGGCGAGCATCTCCAGGGCGTAGGGCTCCCAAGGCTCGTCTGCGGTTCCCACCACCGGGGTCTTGTAACCCATGATCAGATAGGGCTGTCGTGCGGGTACCCTGACGATGAATCGCTTGCTGCCTTTCTGCTTGGGTTCGGTGCGTGGCTTCAGCGGTGGAATCTCCTCAGGTTTGAGAGGACCGAAATATTGCTCTGCCAGAGCGATCACCTGATCGGGCTCCACATCACCCACCACCACCAGGGTGGCGTTGTTGGGGGCGTACCACATGCGGTACCACTTCTGCAGGTCGGCCAACTCCAACGCATCCAGGTCCGACATCCAGCCGATCACGGGGATTCGGTAGGGCGAGGCCTCGTAGGCGCCAGTGAGAAAGCTCTCGTAGGTGAGGGAGGTAGGCTTATCCTCGGTGCGCATGCGGCGCTCTTCTTTGACCACCTCGACCTCTTTGAGAAACTCCTCCTGCAGTAGATTCAGATTGCGCATCCGATCGGCCTCTAACTTGAAAGAGACCTCGATCCTGTCACTGGAGAGGGTTTGGTAGTAGGCGGTGTAGTCCCGACCGGTGAAGGCGTTCTCATCTCCTCCATTGGCCGCGACGATACGGGAAAACTCCCCCGGTTGAAGGTTTTTCGTCCCCTTGAACATCATATGCTCGAGCACATGAGAGACTCCGGTAATGCCGCCATACTCATAACTGGAACCGACTTTGTACCAGACCTGGGAGACCGCAATAGGCGCCCGCCTGTCCGGTTTCACGATCACCTTCATGCCGTTGTCGAGCTGATGCTCGACCACTTCGGCCGCTGCCTGACCCATGCCTGCCAGGGATATCACCACCGCTATGAATAAACTCCGCATCAAAATCATCCTTTGTCGTTTTTTATCATTGATACCCTGGGATAGAGGATCAGAACCGCAAAATAACCCTTAATATACTGATCGATAACCGGCCCTTTCTCTCCAGCCATACAGACCTGTAGAATACCCGCCAGCGGCTGACCGGCACTATGCTGCCTGCAGCCTCAGATTTCAATCGAACAACTTTTATGAACCTGCCACCGTTGCAGAAGTTCCATTTCACCACAGGTAGTCCACTGCATGTTCGGATTCGGTAAGAAAAAGGAGAAGGTGACCACGTCGGCACCGGAGGAGCAACCCAAGGAGGAGGAGAAGCGAGGCCTCTTCTCCCGCCTGCAGGAGCGTCTCTCCCGCACCCGCCATAACCTCACCGACAACCTGGCCAACCTGGTCCTCGGCAAGAAGAGTATCGATGACGACCTGCTTGAGGAGCTGGAGACCCTGCTGTTGACGGCGGATGTCGGCGTCGACGCCACCACACGAATCATCTCGAATCTGACCGATAGCGTGCGCCGCAAAGAGCTGGACGACCCTGCGGCATTGACCCAAGCCCTGAAGCAGCAGCTTCTCGAGATACTACAGCAAAGCGACAACCCGCTGCCGATAAGAAACCCTGACAAGCCCCTGGTAATGATGATGGTAGGCATCAACGGCGCCGGTAAGACCACCACCATCGGCAAGCTGGCGAGAAAATTTCAGATGGATGGCGAGACGGTGATGCTCGCCGCCGGCGATACCTTCCGCGCCGCCGCCGTGGAGCAGTTGCAAACCTGGGGCGAACGCAACCAGGTTCCGGTGGTGGCCCAGCACACCG
>JBNKMQ010000193.1:0-2026 GCA_050293225.1 Sedimenticolaceae bacterium | reverse complement strand
GTGGCGTTGGAGATAATCTGACATCACTCGAAGAGAACGAGCCGCCCCAGTCATCTCCCGTAAGGCCGCGTTGAGTTCTGTCATCACGGGGGAGTCCTGGCGCACCGTCTGGTTGGCCGACTCAGCCACTTGACGGACCTGCTCGAAGGTCGCCTCGCCACTGGCCAGGGTGGTGTTCCAGTTGGCAAAAGCCGTATCGAGCTGTTCGCCCGAACGCCCAAGCAACTGCCGGGTCTCCCGTGTCGCCTCGGTCAGCTCCCGCAGCAGGCCCCGGGTCTCTTCCAGAGTCTGCTGAGAGCTGACGAAGAGTTTCGGCACCTCCTGTTCCAACTGCGCAGAGACTGCCTCTAGACGCTGGGAAATGGTGATGAAGCGTTCGATCATCTTCGGGATCTCATCAGCGGCGGCAATCTCATCGAAGCTGTCGAGCAGCTCGCTGACCTGACGGGTAATCCGCTCCAACGGCAGCTCTTCGAAGGCGTTGGCCAGCTTCTCCATGCTCGACTCCACAGTGGGAATCTCCGGGTATAGGTTATCCTTTCCAACCAGCCTCACCTCGCTGTCTGGCTCCAGACCAAGATCGATCTCCAGTTTACCGGTGACCAGGCTCTGCATGTTGAGTCGCGCCCGCAGACCCTGCTTGATCAGTGCCTGAAGATCTAACACCTGCGCCATCACCTGTTCATCGCCGCCGAAATCAACCTTGTTTCCATCAATACTGATGATGACGGGGATGCGGAACTGCTGGGTCTTATTCTCGTAGGTAATGCTCATCGACTCGACCTGGCCGACCTTGACCCCCCTGAAATTGACCGGCGCGCCCACCTGAAGCCCCTTGATATCGCCCTCGAAATAGAGAATGAATTTGAGGCGCTGGCTGCCGAAGCCACTATCGGACAGATAGAACACAGCGCCCAGTCCGAGCACTATGGCGCCCAGCACGAAGGCGCCGATCATCCCCGGATTGACCTTTCCCTGACGGCTCATGCCTCCTCCTCGCGCTTCGGCGTCTGCGTCTCTTCACCCCGGGTGAGAAAACGCCTGACCTTGGGGTCGGTCGACGTTTGCAGCAGAACATTCGGGGCGCCTTCGGCAATCATGGTCTTGGTCTCGGCATCGAGGAAGACCGAATTGTTGCCAATAGCGAAGATACTGGCCAGCTCATGGGTCACCACCACCACTGTGGTACCCAGGCTCTGATTCAGCTCCAGGATCAGATCGTCCAGGCGCCGGGCGCTGACCGGATCGAGTCCGGCGGAGGGCTCGTCGAAGAAGAGCAGCTCCGGATCGAGGGCCATGGCGCGCGCCAGTCCCGCCCGCTTCTGCATGCCGCCGCTGATCTCCGAGGGGTAGTAGTTCTCGAACCCGCGCAGTCCCACCAGGGCCAGTTTATAGGAGACCAGCTCAGCGATCTGTCCTGAGGAGAGACCGGTATATTGCTGCAGCGGCAGGGAGACGTTCTCGGCCAGGGTCATGGAGGTCCAGAGGGCGCCACTCTGGTAGAGCACGCCCATACGGCGCATCAGGCTGTTGCGCTCCTCCTCGCTATGCTCCCAGAGGGAGCCGCCCTGATAGATCACCTTGCCGGCAGCCGGGGGCTTAAGGCCGATCAGGTGACGTAGCAGGGTACTCTTACCGCAACCACTGCCACCCATGATGATGAAGATATCGCCCTGGTTGATATCGAAGCTGAGATCCCGCTGAATCACCGTTTCGCCATAAGCCATGGTCAGCTCCCTGACCTGGATATGCGCCTCTTTAGCGGGGCTTGTTTGCGCGGATGTCTGGCTCATGGTTCAGATGCCCAGGCGGTTGAAAAGTATGGTGGTAACGGCGTCCCAGATCACGATCAACAGGATCGCCGTGACCGTCGCCGAGGTGGTGGCGTTACCCACAGCAGAGGAGTTGCGTCCGCTCTGCAGTCCGCGCAGACAGCCCGATATGGCGATCACCAGCGCGAAGATGACGCTTTTGATCAGCCCCACGGCAAGATCCCCCAGCCCCATCGAATCACGGGTCTGGATCA
>JBNKMQ010000192.1:0-4759 GCA_050293225.1 Sedimenticolaceae bacterium | reverse complement strand
AGCTTCCGCCACGCGGTGGAGCTGTTGCTGGCGGACTATGCTCCTTCTTTAGTCGCTGATGCCGCTCCGGCCAAATCGACTCGGGTCAGGAAGCTGCCGACCCCGCTAGCAGCGAGCGCCGAAGACCAGGCCCTGCTGCGTCAGGTAGTGGACTACTACCACGAGATCCTGAAGAACGACGCCGAGGGCCTGGCCTACCTGGAAAAGCGGGGCTTAAGCGCTGAAGCGGTGGATTACTTGCGTATTCCGGCGAACGTGACCGGTGATTCCGGGGATCGTGACCGACTCACTCATCGCAATTACGCTGGAGTATGTTTTTTACTCTGATCGGTCACGATCAGTCAATGGAACAACGGTTTTGCGCATGGAATCACCGCGCAGGTTAAGACGGTGCGCACCGTGGAGCAAACGATCGAGAATGGCATCAGCCAGAGTGGCTTCGCCGATGTACTCATGCCAGTGATCAACGGGGAGTTGGCTGGCGATGAGGGTGGAACGACGACCATGGCGATCCTCGATGACCTCCATCAGGTCGCTGCGCTGGACGGCGGCCATTTTTTGGATTCCCCAGTCATCGAGGATCAGCAGGTCGGTCTTCAGTAGTTGATTCATCAAGCGTGCGTAGGAGCCGTCGCCATGAGCGATGCGTAACTGCTCGAACAGTCTTGGCACCCGTAGGTAACGCACCGACAATCCTTGACGGCAAGCCTGATTTCCCAAGGCGCAAGCCAACCAGGTCTTGCCGCAACCGGTCGGTCCGGTTATGACAAGATTGAGAGACTGGCGGATCCATTCGCCACTGGCCAGAGAGGCCATGCGTGGCTTCTCCAGGCCACGGGGATGGCGGTAATCGATATCCTCCATGCAGGCATTCACCCGCAGTTTAGCGGCACTGAGCAAGCGAGCCAGTCGCCGGTTCTCCCGGTATAACAGCTCGCGCTCTACCAGCAGGGCCAGTTGCTGCTCGAGCGCATCGAGCATCCCGGTAAGCTTGAGGGTGTGCAGTTGTTCTTTGGTCTGTTGGATCAACATGGTCAATCTCCTCTCAGTGGTAATAGCCGGCACCGCGGACATTGCTGTGCAGGGGCAGCTCATCCTGTGCGGTCTCGTCCTTGTGCAGAGGCTCCCGGTCCAATCCCTGCTTGAGGATCGAGCTTGATGCTTTGGTAGCTGGCCGAGCGGATGAACAGTGCCCGTTCACAGGCCCGCTCCAGACGCCCCTTGTCATAACGGCGTGAGAGGTTGAGCAGCCCCAGGCAGGAACGATAGCCATGCTCGGGATGGGGCCGGTCTTCCAACTGCTGCTTGATCACTTGCAAGGTCGCCGGGCCGATCTCTTTGGCCCAGTTAAGGAAACGCCCCGGAGACCACTGGCGGTGTTCCCGATGGGACTTAGGCATGTGCTCGGCGAGCGTGACGTAACGCTCCTTGCCATGGCGCAGGTGGGTGGCGACCCGCTTACCCTTGTGCATCACTTCCACCGTGCTGGCACTCTGGCGCACCTCCAGGGTTTGGCCCACCAGGGCATGAGGGACGCTGTAGCAGCGCTTATCGATCTCGATGTGGTAATCGATGCCGGGCTTAGCACGACGCCATTCGGCGTATTCGTAGTCATTCTGAGGCAGGGGCCGTAACGCCGGACGGTCAATCGCCTCGAACAGATCCCGACGACTCTCTTCTCTGCCCTGGAAAGGACGCTCGTTGAGTGAGGGCAGCAGCTCAGCGATGGCTTGGTTGAGTTCGGCCAGAGAGAAGAAGGTATGATGGCGCAGGCGGGCCAGGATCCAGCGCTCCACCACCTGCACCGCCACCTCGGCTTTGGCCTTGTCCTTGGGTTTGTAGGGCCGGGCCGGTAGCACGGCTGTTTGGTAGTGGGCGGCCATCTCCGCATAGCTGGTATTGATCTGCGGGCTGTAGCGGTTTGCCTTGTTGACCGCCGCTTTAAGGTTGTCCGGGATCAACAGCTCAGGGACACCACCCAAGAAACGAAAGGTTCGCTGATGCGAAGCGATCCAATCCGGTGAGCTTTGGCTGCGGGTCGCCTCGGCATAGGTGTAGCTGGAAACACCCAGTACGGCGACGAAGATCTGGGCCGGGTGGATCTCCCCGGTGGCGCGCTCAACGATATCGACCGTAGGACCACAGTAGTCGATGAACAACTTCTCACCCACCCGGTGGAGCTGGCGCATACTGCGTCGCTGCTTGTTCCGCCACTGGCGGTAGCGGTGACAATACTGACTGTAGCGGTAGGCCTGTTGTTCATGGCGAGCCACATATTCAGCCCACAGCAACTGAAGGGTCATCCCCTTGCGTTTGAGCTCCTGATGGATCTGGAAGTAGTCCGGCGTGACTAAGCGTCCAGGCTTTGTCTCGGTTGGAAACAACAGCACCTCGAGTTGGGCTTCGTCCACCTCCGGTGGCAGAGGCCAGCGCAGCCCCTTAGCCTGGGTCAGGCTGACGTACTTGCTGATCACGCCCTTGGAGAGACCGCAGGCATGGGCAATCTGCTGGTGACTGAGTTTTGCTTCGTATTTGAGGCGAAGTACCTCGGTGATTTTACGCATGGGAATCCTCTGAGTGGGCACCGCAACCTCCTGGTAGACAAAAGGGAGCGGTTGTGCCAGATAAAGTTAAAGAATTCCAGCAAGTTAGATGAGATTCCGGGGATCGTGACCGGGGTTTCCGGCAATGTGACCGCTGATTCCGGGAATTGTCCCGGAATCGGTCACGATCAAACGGAATGGGTGGTCACGTTCGCCCGGAATGGGCGGTCACGATAAAACGGAATGAGCGGTCACGTTGGTCCGGAATACGCAACAATTACTAGACCCTGGATGGTTCGATCTAAGTGGGCTGTATGTATAAAACCAACAGTACAAGCGGTTCCAATAGCTCGATGCAGTCCAAGAGTTTCGTTCAACTCCAGCCTGATTTCCTGTCTGAAGAGAATCACGCCCATAATCCAGATCGACTGACTATCGACCAGGTCTTCGGACACTACCGTAAGACGCTTAAGTCGAAACCAAAACTGGCACAGATGCTGATCAACCGAAAAATCGATCCTGAATACATCGACAAGATTCAGATTGGTTTTGCCGACAGATCACTGGGATTTGAGCTTCAGTCACCAAAATGCCTCCTGGGATCTCGTAATCGCGGTCATTTACAGCGTCTGGGCCTGCTCAAGGGTTCAGGTCACGAGTTCTTTCGTGGGGCCTTGGTGATCCCTTCTTCGATGATAAAGGTCAGATTGTCGGCGCTTACGGACGCCGACTACGCCATCAGCGGCGATCACCCGCCTATCACCTCTATTGGAACGCCCAGCAGGTATCCCTTTTCCGACGCATTGGCCCGCTGGCAGACACAGATTGAGACGTTGGGGGATTGCATTCAATTCTACCTGGAAGAGATTCGACATACCGGAAGATCCACCAAAACGCTCAATGCCAGTCGTGTCCATCTGGAGCGGTTCCAAAGCTTCTGTCTAGCGATTGGGGTCGAAAACTTGGCAGATCTAACCACTGATGTTCTTGAATCCTATCGGCAGTACCTTCTAAGAGAAAAGAACGTCTTCACTGGCAAGTTAACCTCGCGGAGTACCCAGTTTGAACGCTTACAAGCAGTCATCCGAATGCTGGCAAGGCTGCACTACTACCGCGTCATTCCGGAGCCTCTATCCCCAGTGAGCCACTGTGAGGCCGTTAATTGAGCAAGGCACTCAACCTCAGAGAACTCGGCCAATGTGCCGAGTTCTATTTTGAGGACTGCCATGCGCTTGGTGAGAGTAATTATACGCTCAAAACCAAGCGGTTACTGCTGTCCAGGTTCATTGACTGGGCAGCAATCCAGGAGATCTATCACCTTCAGCAGCTGGATCTCCTCGTGCTTGAGAAGTATCGGCGCTATCTGAATCGATATCGCAAACGCGACGGTCAACCGCTGGACATCAGTACGCAGTATGCCCGTTTGATGGCGGTAACCAAATTCATCAACCAGATAGGGGTCAGGTCTTGCCTTTTGCCTTTCTTCCAGAGATAGGGGTCAGGTCTTGCCTTTTGCCTTTCTTCCAGCACCAGATCCAGATAGTCCAGATAGGGGTCTAGTCCACGCACCAGATAAGTCCAAATAGGGGTCAAGGATCCAGGTCGACCCAGCGTGGCACATAGACCAAAAACACCTTGATCCCCCACAAAGGCACGAATTCAAAGCGCCTCTGTGGCTGACGATCATAGCCCGGTTGCTGACAACCACACCCCGAACAGATCGGCTTCCCGTTGGAGCGCTCAACAACGGTTACTTCCAGCACCGGCGATTCCTGACTTTCAACCCAACTGACCGATTTGTACACAAATGACTTGAACTTTTGCACCCGGTTCAGGACAGTCTTTATCTGCATCCCACCCTTCTTTCTCTAAGCTGATTTAGTTTTGCAACTCCATCATCTCAGAGATCGGGTGGGATGCTCTATTTTTTATCCGGACGTTTATCCACTCAGGCCGTCTTCCTATTTTTAGCTCCTCTGGTTACCCACAGATTCTGCGGAGGAGCCATATTATCGTGAAGCACTCTGAGCTGTTACTTTCTTTTTTCGTACCCTGATTAATGCCATTGGAGTCATTAATCATGGGTTTCCCTTAGTCTTGCTGAATAGCAATATATCCAATGGACTCTATTGCATGAGCACCATTGGCCTCCTCCTCTTGTAAGCGGACAGCAAATCCGCTGGAACTGGCATTACGTTGACGGGTAACGACAGCTT
>JBNKMQ010000191.1:0-33257 GCA_050293225.1 Sedimenticolaceae bacterium | reverse complement strand
ACTTTGATCTATTTCTTTTTGTCATCCCGGCCTTCGCCGGTATGACGTTGGTTTATGGGCTTAACAAAGTAGCATTACCCTCACAGGGGTGCTGTAGAGTTAACCACCCAATGATATGGTCAGTGGATTCAAATAACTGGGGAGATCGTTAGCGTTGGAAATACGCCACTACAGCAGAGGCGAAGAAGAGGCCCTTCGGCAACTTTTCTATGAGACGGTGCATCAGATCAATATCCGCGACTACAGTCAGGCCCAAGTCGATGCCTGGGCGCCTGCTGATTATGATCCTGAGGCCTGGATAGCGCGATTGAAAGAGACCTCCCCCTGGGTTGCTTGCGAGGGTGATGAGCTGCTCGGATTTGCCGAAATGGATTCTACTGGCTGGATCGACTGTTTCTATGTCCACCCTGCCCGACAGGGACAGAAGGTCGGCAGTGCGCTGTTGCAAAAGTTACAGCAGGAGGCCGTGAAGCTGGGGCTTTC
The DNA here is from genome assembly GCA_050293225.1 of Sedimenticolaceae bacterium. Taxonomy (GTDB): domain Bacteria; phylum Pseudomonadota; class Gammaproteobacteria; order Chromatiales; family Chromatiaceae; genus Thiodiazotropha. The sequence continues at coordinate 32,774 of JBNKMQ010000191.1, read as the reverse complement.
CCGGCTTGAGGTGGAAGCCAGTATCACTGCTCGGGACTTCTTTCAGCACAAAGGATTTGTCACTATTCACCGACAGCGGGTTGAGAGGCGGGGGGAGTTCCTGACCAACTATCGTATGCGCAAGTCCATCGGCTAGGCTACCTGGGATCGATTAGTGACTTGAGCTGTCTGTTATAAAGCGGGTAGTTTTACCCCATTGATCTTTTAGTGGCTGACAGTCACTGGGTAATCTTGACAAGGGCGGCTGCTGAAACCCGATGCGGTTTGTTTTATCTATATTTTTTCTGCTGTTACTACCGATGACGGTTGCAGCACTCGATCTGAAGGTGGAGATAGAGGGCCTCGATAGGGATCAGGAGGCCAATGTGCGCGCCTTTCTCTCCATCGAGCAGGAGCGGAAACGGAAGGGACTGACCGCTTCCCGCGTCCATCTGTTGCATCAACAGGCGTCTGAGGAGATCGAGCAGGCGCTGCAGCCTTTCGGCTATTTCAAGCCGCAGATCGAGGCTGAGTTGGAGGGGGAGAGGGACGATTTTGTCGCCAGATACCTCATCGACCCAGGTCCGCAGGTCAGGCTAAGCGAGGTCGATTTCCAGGTCAGTGGAGATGGGGCCTCTGACCCTCGCCTTGATATTACCTTTCCCCTTGCCGAGGGGGATGTCCTCGACCAGGGCCTGTATGAGTCGGAGAAGCAGGCGATACTTTCAGAGGCTAACGAGCAGGGCTATCTGGATGCCTACTACATGGTGCATCAGGTGCGAGTCGATCGGGATAGCTACAGTGCCAGTATCAAACTCCATCTGGAGACCGGGGCAAGATTCCGCTTCGGCGAGATCCGGTTGAAGCAGGATATCCTCGATCCGGAATATATCGGACGCTATCTGAGTATTGAGGCTGGTGATCCCTATAGCCACGAGAAGTTGATGGAGCTGCAGAGTGACCTCATCGACAGTGAGTATTTCAAACTGGTAGAGGTACAGTCGAGGCGGGATCAGGTGGAAGGGGATCGTATCCCGGTGGATATCCTGCTGACGCCGAACAAGAAAAATCGCTATCGCATCGGTCTTGGGTTTTCCACCGATACGGGGCCACGGCTCACTCTCGACTGGAAACGCCGTCGCTTTGGCAGTTGGGGTCATCGCATGCGCTCGGAGTTGAGGGTCTCGGCGCCGGAGACCACCCTCATGACCGAATATGTGATTCCTCTGGAGCGACCTACAGAAGACTATGTCTCTTTCGGTGCATCGGTGGATCACTACGACTTGGACAGTCGTAAAGGGGACAAGATATTGCTGAATGCCTCTCACTCTGTCCGGTTGGAACGTAATTGGCGTCGAACGCTCTCCCTCGACTATCTGTATGAAGACTTTGAGGTGGGCTCCCAGAATGACAATGCCCGCCTGCTGGTGCCGGGCATCACCTGGTCCCGCATCAAAGGGGCTGGTCGAGGTTATATCCGCAAGGGCAAGCGGCTGGAGTTCCATATGGAAGGGGCCTCGGATTCCCTACTATCCACCGCTACCTATGTACAGCTCTATACCCGGGATAAGTTCATCCACAGTCTCAACGACGACTGGCGGGTGCTGGCGCGTGTCGAGCTGGGCACCACCTGGACGGATGAGTTGACCGAACTGCCACCATCCAAGCGCTTCTATGCCGGTGGCGACAACAGCGTGCGGGGCTTTGGTTATGACGACCTGGGGCCTGAAGACGCTAACGGAGAGGTGATCGGCGGGCGTTCTCTGGCAGTGGGCAGTCTGGAGCTGGAACGGCGCTTCGGCGGTAAATGGAGCGGGGCCCTGTTTGCCGATGCCGGCAACGCCTTCGATCCCGACTACGACTCCGATGTGGCCTATGGTTATGGCTTCGGCATACGCTGGCACTCCCCGGTGGGTCCACTCCGCTTCGATCTGGCCAGGGGGCACTACCAGGACGAGCGAACCCTGCGTCTGCATATCGTGCTGGGGCCTGAGCTATGAAGCGTCGCAAAATAGTCCGCTATTCACTCTACTCCCTTGCCGGCTTACTGGGTGCATTGATTCTGCTTGCGAGTCTGTTGCTCTACTCCGAGAGTGGCGCCCGCTGGCTGCTCTCTCTGGTTGCTGATTTTACGCCCTATGAAATGACTACCGAGTCGGTAGAAGGGCGACTTGCCGGCCCCCTGTCGATCAGAGGCCTATCGCTTACCGACGGGGATCTCAAACTGGATCTCAACGCCTTTGATTTCGACTGGCGACCGGGAGCGTTGTTTAGAGGCCAACTTCATCTGATCAACCTCGACTTAAAGGGGATTCAGGTTGTGCCGCCAACGGCAAAGGCGAGTGAAGAGACGGGTGAGAGCAGGCCCTTTTCCGGTCTCTCTCTGCCGCTTCAGTTGAGGATCGAGCGGATAGCGGTTGAGGATGTCACCATCAAGGGAAGGGGTGAATCGGAGGATGTCAGCGTCGGTCAGCTGATGCTCTCGGCCCATAGCGAGGGGGAGCAGCTGAATATCGATCGCTTCTCTCTCGATGCATTTTCCACCCAGCTTGAAGTCACAGGGCATCTCCTGCTCACGGCCGGGTTGCCGATGGATCTCAATCTCGATTGGCGTCATCAGATGGAGGAGGGGCCGGCACTCTCCGGTCGGGGCGTGATCAAGGGGGATCTGAGCAGTCTCCAGGTGACCCAGGAGATGGATGCCCCGCTCTCCAGCAGTCTGCAGGCGGAGTTGATGCATCTTGAGACCGATCCCCAGTGGCAGGCCAATCTGTCTCTTAAAGATAGCGAGATAGGTGAGCTGATCGACTATCCGTTGCGTCTCAATGGCAGGTTGCAGAGCCAGGGTAAACCGGATGACCTTGAGCTGAGTTCTGATTTGCGTCTGTGGCAGCCTGAGTACGGAGATATCGATCTGCAGTTGCAGGCTGACTATGCAGATCAGCGTTTCACTGCCCGCTCCCTTCATGTGACGACGCCTTCGGGAGTGAATATCGAAGGCAAGGGCGAATATCAGTTGAATGACGAGATGGGTCGCTTCAGCTCTGAGCTGACATGGAAGGATCTGCGCTGGCCGCTGCAGGGAGAATCTGTGCAGGTCGTGAGCCCACAAGGGAGTCTGCAGGCCAGCGGCACACCTGAGGCCTATCGGTTTGATCTTGCCATGGATGCCCATCCCCCAGGCCAACCGATGACGAATCTGCAGCTTGCAGGGGAGGGCGGTCTCAAACAGGTGGAGCTGAAGACCCTGGTGGCCAAATTTGTTGAGGGGGCACTCAACGGATCAGGGAAAGTGACCTGGGCCCCGGCGCTTGCATGGCAGTTCAAGCTGACAGGTCAGGAGATCAACCCGGCAAACTGGCAGCGGGATCTACCGGGTCGCCTCGATCTGTCGTTAACGACCCAGGGAGAGATGGGTGAGGATGGGATAGCGGCGGAGTTCAATCTGAGTCAGCTTGAGGGCATCCTGCGGGACTATCCCGTCAAAGGGGAGAGTTTTGTCAGACTGGAGGGAGAGACCCTCAAGGTCGAGACATTGCAACTCGATTCAGGCAAGAACCATGTCGAGGCGAAGGGGTCTGTGGCGGATAAGCTGGATCTCACCTGGCAGTTGGATGCGCCGGAGCTTGCGGCGTTCTGGCCAGGCCTGAAGGGAGAACTCTCCGCAGATGGCCGTCTCAGCGGAGTTCGGGAGGCACCGAGGCTGCAGGCGAAACTGGCGGGTCAGGACATTCGCATGGGATCCAATGGGGTCGAGGATCTCAAGCTCGATGCGGATCTCTCACTCTCCGGTGAACAGGCGGTGACCCTCTCGCTGCAAGCGGATGATCTGAAAGCCGGTGGGCAGCAGTGGAAGTCCCTTGCGCTGGATCTCACCGGTACGCTGCCTAAGCATCAACTGGAGCTTAAGCTAGCCGGTGATGCTACACCGGGGGCATCGGTCAAACTCGCAGCCGGTTGGTCCGATGATAAGGTCTGGTCCGGTACCTTGGAGAAGCTCGATCTGAAAGTGCCCGATGCGGGAGAGTGGCAACTGAAAAGATCCAGCGACTTCTCACTCGCCGCCAATGCACAAGAGGTTGAACGACTCTGTCTCACCGCCGAGGGCGCCAATCTCTGTGCCGAATATTCTGCCGCTGACGAAAGAGGCTGGCAGGCGAAGGCCGATGCGGAGACCTTTCCGTTGAAAGTGGTGCAGCCTTGGTTGCCCAATGGTTTACAGGTGAGCGGCAATCTCGATCTTGATGCCCAATTCGCCTCAAAACCGGGTGCCGATCCCAAAGGTGAGTTGAGTCTGCAGCTGCCGCAAGTGAGCTTGGGTCTCGATCTCAACAACGAAGCGGAGCGGGTAACCATCAAAGCAGGGCGTTTGCATGCCTCCCTGGATGAGCATGGTGCAAAGGCCGATATGCAGCTACCTCTGGTGGGCCTGGGAGAGATTGCCGGTAACGGTGACCTGCCGGGCTTGACCCTTGATAGGGGCGACTGGAGCCAGCAACCCCTGAACGGCAGGCTTAGGCTGGAGGTGGGCGATCTCTCAAGGATCTCTCTCCTCTCGCCAAAGTTGCAAAACGCAAAGGGCAGGATCGATGGGGATATCGGTCTGCAGGGTAGCTTGGGTAAGCCGAAGGTCTCTGGTGGTATCGATCTGATCGACGGCTCCCTGGATATTCCCGAATTGGGCTTGGAGTTAAGAGAGCTTGGTCTGCAGGTCAAAGCGCTCTCCCAGACCGAATTGGGTTTGAGTGGCAGTCTCAGCTCCGGCGAGGGAAAGCTGGCGCTGGATGGCAAGCTGGAGCTGGATGGAGAGGCGGGTTTCCCGCTACAGCTCAATGTGAAAGGCAGCGATCTGACGGTGGCGAATATTCCGGAGGCGGAGGTTCACGTCTCTCCGAATATACACTTTGAGCGGAATGGTAAGGCGGCTCAGTTGAAGGGGGAGGTCTTTATCCCCTTCGCCAGGATTCGGCCCAGGGCGTTGCCAGAGTCGGCGGTTAGTAACTCCGACGATCTCGTGATTGTGAGTGCGGATGAACCAGAACCGGAAGCAGAGGAGGTCCCGCTCTCTGCCGAAGTTAGGATTATCTTTGGCGACCGGGTCAGTTTCGACGGCTTTGGTCTGCGGGGTAGACTTACCGGCAGATTACTGGTCATCGATGAACCCAAGCGACCGGTGATCGGCCGCGGCAGGATCGGTATCCTGGAAGGTACCTACCGGGCCTATGGGCAAGATCTGAAGATCGAGCGGGGTTATGCTCTCTTTGTCGACAGTCCGGTGGATAACCCGGGCCTGGATGTCCGCGCCATCCGCGAGGTAGAGGATGTGATTGCCGGTATCCGGGTCAGTGGGACCCTGAAGAAGCCGAATGTCGATCTCTTCTCCAGCCCGGCCATGAGCGAGAGCGATGCCCTCACCTATCTCGTTACCGGACGGGCACCGGGCGAGGGGGGTGGCCAGTCGGTGGGGGTTGCTGCGGCACTCAGTGCCTCTGGTGCAGGCATGGCGGCGGAGGAGGTGGCGCGTCAGTTCGGGCTGGATGAACTGCGGGTGGATGCAGGCAGCAGTCTGGAAGAGGCATCTGTCGTTGCTGGAACCTATCTCTCGCCCAAGCTCTATCTGCAATATATCAACGAGCTCGCCTCCCGCGAGACCAAGATCAGGATCCGCTACGACATCAACAAGCGTCTGCAGCTTGAGGCGGAGACAGGTAAGTCCCAGGCAGGGGATCTCTTCTATACCTTCGATCGTTAACCTTAGCGCCAGGTTTTACAGGGAATTTCGCCGATTCCAGGGCGCTACAATTCTATAAACGAATAGTGCTTGGAGTTGACGATGAGTGAAACTGCGAAGCAAATCCCGGGCTTTGAGTCTTCTGCACTGGCCGAAGCCTATTTCTATGAGGCCTTTGCCAATATCGATTCACAGGGTATGTCCCAGGCTTGGGTCTCCAGCCAGAGTGCCTACTGTATTCACCCAGGTGGAGAGCCGATGCTCGGCTATGCTGCGGTTCAGGGAAGCTGGCAGGCGATGTTCAAAGGCGGCCAGCCGGTGAGACTTTTCTATCGGGTGGTGAATAAACAGGTGAGCGGCGATATGGCGGTCCACCTGGTGGAGGAGGAGATCAGTTCCATTGACGGCAGCCAGCGAGGTTTGGTGATGGCGACAAACTGTTATCAGAGGACAGATGCGGGGTGGCGGATATTGAGTCACCACGGCTCACCGATGGTCTCAATGGGAAGGTCTCAAGCGGAGGGTTCGACCCAGATACACTGAGCCGTGATGAAGGGAGACGACTGCGTACAAGGCCGCCTTGACTGAGGCGGCCGTATTTAATGACTTTGGTTCGAATCAGTTGCTGCTTCGAACCGCGTCGAAATCGTCAGCGATCAGCGAACTGCTGATCAGGAATGCCTCGGTCCGTGCCGGTTTCTGCCTGCGCTTCTTATCCATCTGGATGGGGCATTCATGGGGCTGCCAATCGCAGGCAATTCCGTTCAGAACCTGGTGTGGGCATTCGCTGCAGGAGCGGAGTCTGTAAGGGCCAGTCATCGTCTTATACTCAAATAAATAGTGGATGGTCGTACATAATAAACTAGCACAATATCAGTCGATTACAATTACTTTCTATAAAACTGTTTCAGAAATGTGATCTAAGTGGCTTGTGTCCTGGATAGGGCCAAAATGGCCTACCCGAATGTTTGCCAGCAAGCTCGACTGAGAGCGTCAATTCAGAGACTGATATCTACTGCTGTTCTCATCAGAATTGGCGGCGGGCTGAGTAGATAGTTAAGGTTTTTTTCATATCTATTTGGTTCAGGCCTGCCTTTTGGGTTTTGACTGGATTTTGCTCAAAGGGGGAGCGTAGAGAGGCCAGGATCTATCTGGGGAAAAGGCTTACCAACAGTTTGTGTATACTGCTGCAGCAAGACTGGGCGGATTTTTTGATGGCAGCAGTTATGCCCTTGGTGATCCCGCATCTGATGAGATAAGGGCATAGATAAAAGATGTTTCATGAATATTTCGGGATTGCTGAAGATCCCTTCTCCATAACTCCGGATACCCGCTATCTTTTTCTGAGCGAGCGACATCGCAACGCCTTTGCCCATCTCTTATATGGAGTGGCGGAGAGTGGCGGCTTTGTTCAATTGACCGGAGAGGTGGGCACGGGCAAGACATTGCTCTGTCGCAACCTGCTTGCTCAGCTGCCTCAGGAGGTGAACGTCGCGCTGATTTTCAATCCGCGGCTGACGCCGTTGGAACTGGTTGCAAGTATCTGCGATGAGCTGAAGATCCTCTATCCCCTTGGCTGTAGAAGCATCAAGGAGATTGTCGATTTTCTCAACGCCTACCTGCTTGAGAGCCACAGCCAGGGGCGTAGAACCGTTGTCATCATTGATGAGGCGCAGAATCTGAGCTTTGAGGCCCTGGAGCAGGTCAGGCTTCTGACCAACCTGGAGACGGAACAGCAGAAGCTGTTACAGATTATCCTGGTGGGTCAGCCCGAGTTAAAAGAGGTGCTAGAGAAGCCGCAGTTGAGGCAGCTGGCCCAGCGGATCACTGCCCGATACCACCTTACCCCCCTATCCTCGGATGAGACCCGGGAGTATGTGCAGCATCGTCTGAAAGTAGCGGGCGTGAAGAGCACGCTTTTTCATCCTTCCGCAATACACAAGCTGTATAAACTCACCGGTGGTGTGCCCAGGCTGATCAATGTCCTCTGTAGTCGTGCCATGATGGCGGCCTATGCGGCAGATACCAAGAAGGTCACAGGCAATTTACTGAGCAAGGTGGCGGCAGAGCTGAGAGGTGATGATGGAGGAAGTAAGCCTTTTCCTTGGGGCTGGGTGACAGCCGGTGTTGCTGTCGTAGTCCTGGGGGCAACGCTGGTGATGCAGGGCCAGAATATTCAACAGTGGACAGGGCTAGTGACAGCGCCTGCTGTCAGTGCAGAAACAGATCCCACTCCGTTTGAAGATGCAGAAGAAGTTACTGAAAAGCTGGCCGTTGAGACGGGGCCTACTGCGCTTATTGAGACTCAAACCAGGACCAAGACCTCAACGGAAGCGGCCGGAGAGCCGATAGATCTTTCTGCAGAAGAGAGTGTAAAGACTAGTCCGATCTCTGAGGAGATCACCGGCAGCACTGGGGAAGGTTCGTTGGCATCGAACTCCTCCCTGGATCTGATAGGGGTCTTGGGCAATCAAAACAGCGCTTTCGCGACACTCTTCGCCTACTGGCAGGAGGTCTATCCCAAGGATGATGACTCTCTCAGTGCCTGTGAACGGGCTGAGAAGATTGGTTTGAGTTGTATCTACGGCCGCGGTGATTGGCACAGTCTTGAACTCTACAATCGCCCAGCAGTGATTGAATTGTTACTCGATGATGGCCAGAGATACCATGTCGTGGTGAGTGGACTGGATGATAGCCGCGTCACACTGGACCTGGAGAGTAGACGTCTGGTTTTTTCTAGAGAAGAGATCAAATCTCTATGGACCGGCAGTTATATTGTGCTCTGGCGTCCTCCTGAACTCTCCAAGTCAGCTATAACCTTTGGCGATCGGGGAAGAGAGGTGGCATGGTTGATCTCCATGCTGGATCGCGTTGAGGGCGTGCAAACCAATTTTGATCCACTGACAGTAAGATTCAACCAGGATTTGAAAAGGCGGGTAATACGCTTTCAAAACGCTAAGAATTTGATTGCAGATGGTGTGGCGGGAGAAAAGACCATTATCATGCTAAGCATAGCGGTCAAGGATGCTACGGCCCCGGTATTGAATAGGAGAGAAGGCTGATGTCGTCCATTCTCGAAGCGTTAGAGAAGGCCGATGAGGAGCGCGGGCTCCATCCCAAGGCGCTGAAATCAGTCTCTTCCGGAAAAAAGCAGAGGCGCTTGAATCCGCGGCTGGTCGTTGTTGCAATCGCATTGATTGTGGCGGTGAATGCCATAGTCTGGTTTCTGTTTCTGCGCAATGAGCCTGTATCTGAGAAGGAGACAAAGGCCGTTGCAGAGATTAAAACGCCAGTGGTGAAACCTGAATCTTCTACCGCCGAAGAAATCCGTTCGAGTGGGAGTAAAGCGGTAGCCAAACCTGTGGTCAGCGTACCCGAGCAATTGAAACGAACAACACTGCCTAGCGCAAAACCTCTGATCGAAGAGGCGGTGGTTAAAAAGAGCCAGTCCAGAGCAACACCGGTTAGATCTGTAGCGGAACCCCTTTCGTCACAAGACGGTGTGAAGGAGATGGCCAGAGTACCCCCGGTAGAGGCGGCAAAGCCGGTTGCTCAGAAAGCGCCACAGACAGGGGTTAGAAAATTACCTGAGCCTGTGGCAAAAGCGGCTACTCAGTCCAGGATACCAAAGCCGAGGGTGGTCATGGCTCCACCGCCAGAGGTATTGCAAGCAGAGCCGCTTGTTTCAGAGCCGGCAGATTCTGAAGCCGAACAGATTCCTCTGGTATGGGAACTGCCGCAGAACCTGCGGGAGAGAGTGCTGCAACTGCAGAGCAGTATCCATGTCTACTCAGAGACCCCCGAAGAGCGCTTCGTGATCATCAATATGAAACGCTATCAGGAAGGGGATAGCCTCACCGCCGATGGCTTTCGCCTTGAACGGATCGAACGCAAAGGCATAGTCATTGATTATGGCGGTGGCCTTGTGCGCCTGGAGCAACGTTAGTCAGTCTCTCTCAGGCCTTATGTGGCGTCTCCCGGGGTCTAGTGAACCTGACAGAGTATGGCGCAGTCCTTACCTTGCTCCTTGGCTTGAAGGGTTCTCTTTTCCAGCAGATTGAGCAGGCCCGGTATGTCGTCTAAAGCGTCACTTCTCCTTTCAACTACACCGATACTGGCGGTGACCGGCTTGCCATCAGGCAGGGTGCCGATACCGTTACTGCGAATCCGGTTGACGGTGATTGTGGCGCCATCGCAATCGGTGCCAGGGAGTATCAGGAGAAATGACTTTTCCGTCCAACGTACCAGCAGGTCGTTGTTACGCAGATCGTCCCGCAGGATGTCGGCGGCTTCGACGATAACATGGTCGTAGGTGGCATATTCATAGTTGCCGATAATCGACTGCATGTCATCGATTGAAACCAGGGTAACGGAGAGAGGTTGACTGTTCAGGGTCGCTTTTTCAAACTCGCGATTGAGATTTTCTGTTCCCGATCTTCGTGTCAGTGCGCCAGTGACCGGGTCAAAGTCGGAACGGCTGATCAGAGAGATCATATACTGCAGCTGAAGCGTCGAAGAGAAAAAGACAATAGCGAGAATGATGAACAGCAGCCACACCGTGGGCAGTAGCTGCAGAATCTCTGTATCGGCATAGAACCCCCAACCGGTGATAGTTATCAGCGTCAGTGGCAGAGCCAATAGCGCGCCCTCCATTGCGGTGAGAGGAAACAGTCCCAGCAGGCCGATGGCGATATAGGGCAGCAGTGTGTAGAGCTGGATCGCCAGATGCGTGGTGCCGTTGTCAGCCTGGGACAACAGATAGTGGGCAGAAGCGAAAAAGGTGATCGGCAGATTCATCAGTAGCAGGCCCATGACCAACCAGCTGTTGTGGTGGTTACAGGCCAGATTCCAGCTGCGGGCTTGGAGCACAAAGCCGGCGGTGGAGATTATCCTGATGACCAGGATGGGAAGTAAAATCTCCAGGGGTAAGAGTATGATATCGATCACCGCCCAAAGTGGCACCAAGAGTGCAAATAGGGTAGCGAGAAATCTGACCCGGTCGAATATCAGCCGGCTGCGATGCTCCTGTAAGAAGGCGGGGTGTTCATCCGGCGTGATGAGATCGAGCAGCTGATCCAGCGAGTGGATGCGGTAGGTGACGGCTAAGTGGCTGATTAGACGTTTAAGCATAGGTTGGCTTCACCGCAAGGTGACTCTCCGAAAAATGTGGCAACAGGGTCGTTCTATTTGCCTTAACATCTACCCGCTTTTCGCTAGCTAGTTTATGAGAAGCATAGAGATTGATTCTGATGAAGGCAATTAATCGAAATTAAGAATTTGCACTAACAGAATGGGTCAAATGCTTAATCCGGCTTGTTGGGGAATAGAAAATAAAACCGGGAACAGCTTAACCGCTACCAGTATTAGGGTGATAAGTGGATGCTACCTTTAAAAAGGTAAAGGTGGTAGAACCATCGGCATCGACCAGGGCCTCAATGAGTAGTGGAGTAGAGATGGAGTCTGCAGGAGGCGAGCAACCCAGTTGCTAAAACGACAGAGATAGGCCGGGATCGTTTGTTATGTTTCATCCTCTCTTCTCCATGAGTGGTGTTTGTTTTGGTAACAGATAGACTATGCGTGAATGTTTAATGTTTGGATAATTATCCAAAAGTAAATTTCAAATCCATTCCAAGCCATTTCTCCGTGAGGTCAAGGTGGGTGTGATGAGGCGCTGCTTGAGGGAGTTTTGTCGGTTGCTTTTTTAATTATGTAAAAAGTTAGCAACGATAGCCGTTTAGGTTATTCTTTGTGGGCGTTGTAGAAAAATATTGGAGGGAGGATGAAGCGGGGATGGTTTGTGGCGATTGTTTTGATGGCGGCCCTGTTACTGATCGCTTACCGTATCTTGTTCACCGACCAGGTGGTGCCTGTTCAGCCTTGGTATGAAGGGCAGGATATCACTGAGGGAGATGATCCTCTCCCCTTCAATGCCCAGTCCGGCAGTAGGCTGGTCTATCCGCAACGGGATGCATTCGGCGCCTTGCCGAGTGATGTCTATCGGGACTATATCGATTCAGCCTCAAGGGACTATTTCGATCTGGGTCTACTTACTGATTCTTCTCAGGCTCTATTCGTAAATGCCGGGCCATCACGAGAACAGCTGCGCAACAGCGTAGCAGTCTACAGGGAGTGCGAAGGGCCTGAGGAGGGTGCGAATGGAGATTTTGCGGTTCTCCTCTTTCCGCCGACAGAGCGATTGTGCGACCCGGTTTTATTTAAACGGGAGCAGGGATTGTGGAAGATCGACCTGGCGAGTATGAGAGAGGAGATTGGACATAACCACCACAACCAGTGGCATTTTAGCCGAGTTGAGCCGCCGGCTGACTACGCCTTCGCCTTCGAGGGTTGGCAATTCGATGCCAAGGGTTATCCGGTCTTGAGGTAGTTGACTATGAGTAAGCCTGTGAATCGAGAGGGAGACAAAGCGAAAGTTGCTATCGCGCTGGGTAGCGGGGCGGCTAGAGGCTGGTCGCACATGGGGGTGTTTCAGGGCTTGGAGGCCCTTGGTATCGAACCGGATATTGTTGCCGGGAGTTCAATCGGTGCATTGGTGGGGGCCGCTTATGCCGCTGATGAGCTCGATCGCCTGCAGGAGTGGGCCCTGGCGTTGGATTGGAAGGGGATACTCAAATATCTGGATCCCACCCTTTTGGGCGGCGGACTTATCGAAGGGGAGAAACTCTCAAGTTTAGTGGGCCAGTATGTTCAGGATCTGAACTTTGAAGAGCTACCTCGTCAATTGGGTGTGGTTGCGACAGAACTGGATACCGGTCGCGAGATCTGGATTCAGCAGGGTCCAGTGATCGAAGCGGTGAGGGCCTCCATTGGACTGCCGGGACTCTTTAAGCCGTTGAAGCGGGATGGCCGCTGGCTGGTGGATGGCGGTCTAACCAATCCGGTGCCGGTATCCCTCTGCCGCGCCATGGGTGCTGATATCGTCATTGCAGTGAACCTGAATGGCGATATCCTTGGTCGCCATATGAGAAATCGAAAAGGGTCTGAGAGAACAGAGGAGACTGAGGATAAAACAGATTTGTTGGAGCGATTGTCAGCGCAGCTTAAGACAACATTCAACATGCATAAGGGTGAACTCTTGTCTCGCCTGTTTGGCAGAAATAAAGATAATCCCGGTCTATTCGAGGTGTTGGCAAGCTCAATCAATGTGATGCAGGATCGTATCACCCGCAGTCGTATGGCTGGAGATCCGCCAGACATAATTATTACCCCACATCTTTCCAGATTCGGACTCTTGGAGTTCGATCGGGCAGATGAGGCGATTGAAGAGGGTCGGGCAGCGGTAGAGCGAATGAGGCCTGCTCTAGAGACATTGCGTCAAAGGATAGACCTTTAGTGACGGATGTTGAGCTGGACATCCAACACCTGTTGGGTGCAGCTAAAAGGTCTTACCCTGATTTCCAATCATTCAAACTAAGCTAAGCGGCTAGAGTAGTTTGGGTCATGACTAGGCCCTAGCTTGTCGTAATGCGTAAACCACAAACCAAATCTTGGTTATCTGGTGGCGCCACTCAAACTGATCCAATTGATTCATAGAGGCAATGGTAGATCGGCATTTTCAGTCGGTTTTCTTTACATGCTGGAATCTAAATCCCGCACGAAAAATCATAACTAATTGTATTTTAAGCATATTAAATACTTGGCATGGGTGTTGCTACCTTGTTGCCAAGTGAATGTTAAGTCAATTTGGAGATTAGATAATCATGATAATTAAGAGTTTAAAGACGGTTGGTTTTACTCTGGCGCTGGCAGTTTCTTTGCCCGTAAATGCGGCTCTCATGGACGTTTGGAAGACAGATGGATGGCAACTGCTGGATGCTGAAGACGGTGTTGGTGTAAATGGTTATGTTGGGCCAGGATTTGGTGGCCAGATATTTGATGCGGAATACATGTTTTACAAGCGAGACAATGTCAACAACACTCTCTCTATCGGTATCCAGTCTGGTTTTGATCTGATCAATGGCAGACAGATGGATGGTTGGGTTGAGTATTTTGCTGGTGATCTTGCTCTGGGCTTCAACGGTGGAGACTATGAGTATGCCGTGGACTTTGGCTTCATGACCAAAGACTATGATGGTGACAATGTTGGCCTGGGTAACGGCAACAAAGATGACGCTGGACTCTATCAGGTCAGCGAATGGAACAACGACATCCTCTACAATGAGTCATCTCCTTTCGCAATGGATGAGGGTACCTTCATATCTGGAATTGATACCAGCGCGGGTAAGCAAGGTGAAAGCTATTATCGAGTGGCAACGATAAATCTTGAATCTCTCGGTTTCGAAGTTACTAATTTCAGTACTCATTGGACTATGTCCTGCGGTAATGATGTAGTGGAAAGCGTACCGGAGCCTAGTCCTTCCCTGCTGTTCTTGGGTGGCCTGCTTGCTCTGATCGGTGGTCGCAAAATTACGAGTTCTCTGAAAGCCTGATTAGAACTGTAATTCTAGCTAAAAACCCCTGGTGTTTTGCCAGGGGTTTTTTTATGCAAATCTGAAATCCAACACAAGAATATAAAGTCTCTATGGGATTCGGCCTTGAGGCCGAGCTATGGAGATGAAGATACTGTCATTAAGTAGCATCGGGTTGATGTCTTGGTGATGTTGTAGTGTCCTGGAAAAGGCGGATATCCAAGGGGCGGGTAGTATCAAGATGGAGATCCCTTTGCGGAAAGGCGATATTGATTCCGGCCTCATTGAATTTTCGATTAATGGATTCATGCAGTGCCGTAATCGTGTTCAGGCGATTGTCCATGTTACCCAGGTAGGCCCTTAGCACCAGGTTCAGCGTGTTGTCGCCAAAGGCCTCAAAGGTGGCCATGGGGTTTGGCTCCTTGAGCACATTTTCATTCTCGTGTGCTGCCTCCAGCATCAACGACATGGCCTGGCTGACATCACTGCCATAGGCGACCCCCACATGGATCATCAGGCGGTTGATTTTGTCGCTAAGGGTCCAGTTGATTACCCGTCCGGTAATGAACTCCTTATTCGGGATAAGCAACTCCTGTTTATCATAGTTGACCACGGTGGTGGCGCGAATGCGTATTCTTGAGACCACGCCGGTGGTGTCGTCCAGGGTGACTACATCACCCACACGAATCGGCCTCTCGAAGAGAAGTATGATTCCACTGATGAAGTTGGCAACGATCTCCTGCAGGCCGAAGCCGAGACCGACACCCAAAGCGGCAACCAGCCATTGGATACTCGACCACTGAAAACCGATGTTGGTAAAGGCGACGATGAGGCCGATGCCTACGATCAGATATTGCACCAGTGTTGTGAAGGCGTATCTTGCACCGGGATCCAGTGGCAGTCGCTGTAACAGGGTGATCTCCAGAATGCCCGGCAGGTTCTTTGCGGCAAGGAAGGTAACCAGCAGGACGAAGATGCCTACCAGCAGATCGGTCAATGTCAGCGGTAGCTCCGTTGCGACACCGTCGATTACCCGGCTGGTGGAGAGAGGTAGAGTGACCTCGTTAAAGAACTCCAGAGCAGGCAACAGGTCACTCCAGATCATCCAGCTGCCGACAACAGCGCCGAACAGATAACCGAATTTGACCAAGCGCTTTGCCTGGTCACTCAAGGCATCAAAATCGACCTCCGGTATCTCAACTGAAATTGGCGTCGCTTCATCTTCTGAAGCTGCCTGTTCCTGCGCCCTTTGTTGACGCAGCTCCTCGCGCTTTCTGAGGGCGTTTTCATAGCGTAGACGTCGTTCAGCCACGAACAGGTAGCGTAGTAGGAGCTCCTTGACAAAGAACAGGCCGACAAAGAACCAGAAGGTGATCTCGATATGTTCAAGCAGACGCAGAGCCAGGGTCATATATCCCATGGCTGTTGAGACGATCAAACCCAGGTTGATCAGCAGCAGTAACGGGAACCAGATAAATTGAAGTTGTAGCAGCAGACTGGTGCGTCCTGTCGCCAGCCAGTTGCGCATCATGTCGCTGTTTCTGCTCAGAAGCCGGTAGAGAAATACGGCATTCACCAGCATTAAACCGATTATTGCCAGGCGCCCGAGGATCTGGGACTCCGCCGGCAGTCCGTCACCGGCGGCAAGGGCGATGATGAGGCGTAAGGGGAGAATTGTGGGGATTAACCAGCGCAGTTCCTGGCTGATGGGCGTGCAAATTTTGCTGTTCCAGCGTAGATGTTTGGGGCCGACGCCTTCAGGGCGGCAGACCTCGTACAGCAACAACGCAGCAAGCAGGGAGATGCCGACCCGGATCAAGGCATCGGCAAAGGCAATAGTGAATGGTGTCGCCGTCGGCAGGGTGTTGAGTAACAGACCGAGGGAGGTCATCAGTGCCGGTATCAGGCCGATCTTCAGCAAGGTGTAAAACAAGGCCCACAGGGTAAGCGGGAAGGTATCAGTACGGATCTTTTTAACGGCCTTGGCGAGTATCGGGAGCTGTCGTCGGGCATTATTTTGTTTCCAAGCCAGCAAATTGATAACAAGAAAAATCAGCAACGCGTAAGCCGGTCGTTGCTTGGCAACCGTAACAAGATCCTTGCCCAGGCCTTGCCAATTCTCCCCCTGCAGGAACCAGCTGAGACCGGCAATCAGGCTTGACCAGCGAGTGATACTGCCTCTGGCAATCCATATCAGCTGGTCATTGATATAGCTGATATAGGATTGACTTACTTCCACCAGTTGGCGCTCTGCCAGATCGAGGGAGGTAAGCTTGGTGATATATCGCGCGTAGACCTGTTGCAGTTCGTTCAGTGTCGTGCGTCTAGCCGTAATCAGCTCTTCGGCTTGTATGCCGCTGGTATCGGACTTGCTGGTTTTGAGTGAATCTATATGCTCTTGCGCAAAGTCCCGTTCCCGTAGCTGCTCTTCAATTGTGATCTGCCGATCCGTCGCCAGATTGATCTCAGTTTTGCGCTCGGCGGAGCTGCGGCTGTAACTGCTGGTGGAGGGGAGCGCTTCCCGCCGCCGGTAGAGCATGTTACCGACGGCCTCACTGGTGCCTACCACTTCAACTCGTTGACGGGTGCTTTCAAAGTCGATACGTATCTCTTCAAGCTGGCCTTCTGCTGCCGCAAGCTGTTGGGAAATCTTCCGCTCTTTCTGGATCAGCTCCTCCAGTTCAGCCCGGTTGCCGGCATTCTCTTCAGCGATGGATTTGAGTGGTTCAGGTAGGCCGGCGGTTTCTGCTCTTAATTGTTCTGCTGCCAATCGTGCCTTGGCTGCGGCTGACTCGCGCAGCTCCTCTGCGGCGTGGTTAAGCTGCTCCAGGTTTTTCTGTAGTCGGTCGATGGATGCTGTAGTTGCGTCTCTCTCTGCCTGGGCGAGATTGGTTAGCAGGCTTTGATTGCCAAGCTTGAGTTTGAGAAGTTCGACTTCGGTTTCCCGCAATAATAGTCGACTCTGCAGCGAGAAGGTTCGCGCCTTGTTCAGGTGTTTTGATTCTCCGGCAACGAGTTCATTGAGCTCTCTGCGGATCAGAGAGATGGCCTGGCTACGTTCACCTATATCGTCGTTTATCCGCTTGCTGCCGATGAGCAGGGAGGCGAGGGATTCCCGCTGCTCGGATTGCGTTTCCCTTAGCTTGGATAGCTCGAGCTCTTCCTGACTGATGCGTAGTTCAAGCGAAGAGAGATCGGCATGTTCGAGAAAGTCGGCCAGTTTAGCTTGGGTCTGTTTTAACTTATCTCCACTGTTAAGCCGTTGTATGGTTTCCGGAGCGGTTTTAATTCTCTGCTTGAGTTGTTCGATCTCGTTAACAACCCGTCGATGCATCTGCAATGAGTTGCTCGCCTGATCGAACATCTCAAGAATTTTGCTCTTCTCAGCCTCCGGCAAGCCACTATCGGCCTCGGCGTCGGCCTTAGCGGCAGCAATCTGATCGAGGCTTGGATTGTCTCCATCCCATTGGTCTGGTTTTGCATCTTTTGCTGCAAATGTCGTTGGGGCCAGAAGGCTAAACAGTAGTAGCGCAATGACTGGAAGAGGCGTGTAGCGAGTCTGTTTTGAGGTCATGATGATCCGTCAATCTATTAAAAGCCTGCAGGCCCTGACAGACCCTAGGCGTTCGTGCAGCTGGAGAGAAAATGGTTTCAACGCAGGGGAAAATCTGCGTACGGGATCTCAGAACAAATTATTCATCAGATGGTTGCAGCTTTCCACAGTTATATGGGACGGATCTCAGATATGCGAACGACGCTGTCTGGCTGATCTAATCTTGCTGGGCATTGCCGTCGGGCTCGGGCCTGAACCAGAGCCAGATGGTAACTGCCGTAAGAATCAGTCCCACTGACAGACCCAGGCCCCAGGAGGGGCGGGTAACCAGTTGCAGCAGGAGAAAGCCCAGGGCGATACCGCTGGTAGCGGCCAGCTTGCCCTGGCGGGTCATCTCTCCCCGCTCGATGAAGCGCTTGACCTGGGGACCGAAGCGGGGATGACCGAGAATACGCTCGCTCAGATGGGGGGAACTGCGTGACCAGAACCAGACGGCACAGATCCAGAAGATGGTGGTGGGGAGAATTGGCAGGAATATCCCCACCGTGCCGAGGGCAAACAGGAACCAGCCGGCCCAGAGCATCCAGCGCCGGCCAGTGGGAGGATCCTTTTTTGGTGCTGTTTCTGTCATGTTCGTAGAGGGCATGGTAACCCCTTCCGACAGCAGATTGCAGCCTTGAGATCCACTAAGGTTTACAGGTGTTTGTCTCATACTCTTGCTTGGATTGGGATGAATGAACCACCCTTTAACCCAAGGCTAGGAGAGAATGAAGGTAATGAGAAATCGTTTTTGCTGCATGCCTTGATAGGCGAAACAGATGATGGGAAAAGGCCCTCTGCTAGGCCTCTATCAGCGCCTTTTCCAGCCGATCTTGCAGAATCTCGATCAACAGGGGGTGTTGACCCACGAGTGGAGCAACGCGAACCTCAAAGCCTGGATGGTCTTGCATGGCCTTGGCGCAGATCTGCTCGATATCACCACCCTTACCGGCATGGCGGCCGGGGGAGAGGAAGAGCATCGAAAGAATCACGGGATCGGTGGTCGATCTCTGCGCCAGGGAGGCAAGAACATCCTCCAGCAGTTCTCCATTGAAGTCATAGGCCGGATCTTCCCGTCGCTCCATCACCGCCTGCATCAGTTCGCTTTGCGGATGCAATTGTTTACCCAGCATTTCGGCCAGATAGGTACGAACCGCCGTTACCTGAGGGATGGGGGAGCCGTGATCCACCAAAACGACGCGGGAGGCTGGGCCCTCTTTGGCCTGGGTTTCGATCTGTTGTAGCAGGATATCCCCAAGACGAGGCTCTCCTTCAGGCAGGGGACATAGCACCTCTGCCTGGTGCAGACGGAAATCCCCAAAACGGGCTCTCAACGTTTCTGCTTGATCCGGCAGATAGGATGAGAGCGCCCGGCTGGGGCCGAAGAAGAGAGGTACGACCAGAAAGTCCCGCAGCCCCTGTTCGAGTTTGTGGGTGAGAAATGGAGTCAGGGTATCGGCGGGTATCCCGTCGAGGGCCTCAGCCGGAACTTTGTCTGCATGTTGCAGAGAGACCGGGTGGATCTCTTTGCCGCAAGCAGTGCTTAGGCTGTTGGCCAGTGCCCTCAGGTTCAAGGTCGACCCGGCCCGGCGCGAGCCGTTGTCCAGCAACAGAATTGTCGGTCTCTCCATCCTGCTTACTATATGTTGTTTGAGGGGGCTTCATCCTTGCGCATGCGGGAGGGGATGGCAAGGGTGGATTGATTGGGGTTTCTATAGCCTTGCCGGGTCGATGCAGTGATAAATTGGCCTGCTTCGATGATATGGGTGGTGTATTATAATTTCCTCAGCCATCGTCATTGTCGATCATATGCCATGAACCTTCGCGACCTGAAATACCTCATTGCCGTAGCCGAGACAGAACACTTCGGTCATGCCGCCGCCCGCTGCTATGTGAGTCAGCCCACCCTCAGCGGCCAGATCAAAAAACTGGAGCAGGAGCTGGGGGTGACCCTGTTTGAGCGTACCAACCGCTCTGTCTCCATTACCCCCATCGGCACAGAGATCGTCGGACACGCCAAGCTGATCCTGGAGCAGGCGGATCTGATCAAGCAGCTGGCCCAGGCCCAACGGGATCCCCTGGCGGGGGCGCTACGGGTGGGGGCTATTCCCACCGTCAGTCCCTATCTGATCCCTCTGATCCTGCTGCCGCTGAAACAGCGCTACCCGCAGATGCGTCTGGTGTTGTCGGAGGAGATCACCGATATGCTGACCCAGCGCCTGCTGGCGCATCAGATCGATGTGGCTATTCTGGCCACCGATGTGGTGGAGCCGGAGCTGGAGGTGATGCCCCTGTTCGAGGAGCCCTTCTGGTTGGCCCATCCCAGGGATCATGAGATCTACAGCAAGGATGATATCACCCGGCGGGACCTGAGCCGTATCAACCTCCTGTTGTTGGCCGACGGCCACTGTCTGACTCACCAGGTGATGGATGTCTGCCGCCTCAAGGAGAGCGCCATGGACGACGAGATGGCTGACCTGCGCGCCGCCAGCCTGGAGACCCTGCTGCAGCTGGTGGGGGCGGGTTTCGGTTGTACCCTGGTGCCGGCCCTGGCGATTCAGGGTACCTGGACTACCGACTCCGGCATCATCGCGAGAAAACTCCATTTGAAAGATGCCTTTAGGCGAGTACAGTTCGTGTATCGTAAGACCTTTCCGCGCAAACAGGCGCTGTTGGCGCTGGCGGATGTTATTCGATCGCAGCTGCCCAACACGGTGCGTGCGCTCTAGGAGCTGTTAACAGACCCTGAGGCTGAGTACAGGAGAAGTAAGATGACTGTAGCCGAAACCCGTGGAGAATCAGAAAGTTTCTCCGATCTGCTGGATATCTCGGAAGAGCAGGGGCCGACCCTGCAGCCGGGGGTACACCCCTTTCCCAATCTGCTCAACCTGGAAGCAGAAGAGGTGCTGGAGGCCTTCCGGGTCAGTCAGGTCGAGGACTTCACCCGGGTAATCAGCGATCTGGACGGAGAGGGGAATCCGTTACACAGCTTTTTCGCCGAGATGAAGGCGATTGCCGAGAAGGATCCAGAGAATCCTTTCAACCGTCTCGATCTGTTTCAACCCGGCGCATTGCAGTCGATGTTCATGCAGCTGCATGAGCATGTGATGGGACATCCGGTCTGGCGTCACCCCTGTTTTGTACGCATCTTCAATGGGGATTTCGATCGGGATCAGTTGACTTCATTTGCCCTCAACTACTTCAACCAGGTGAAGAATACCCGCCAATGTGTGGCCCTGGCCCAGGGGCGCTTCTCCGGCTTTATCGATCTACCCTACGGTCCGCTCAACGAGCGGGTCTCGGAACTGGCTCAGATCATCCTGGCCCAGCTGCTGGCGGATGAGTACGGCGTGGGCACCCACGCCATTGAAGACTATCCCGATC
The DNA here is from genome assembly GCA_050293225.1 of Sedimenticolaceae bacterium. Lineage (GTDB taxonomy): Bacteria > Pseudomonadota > Gammaproteobacteria > Chromatiales > Chromatiaceae > Thiodiazotropha. Next base: position 11,662 of record JBNKMQ010000191.1, on the reverse strand, counting down.
TCGCCAGCCTGCTCGACTCCACCACCCATATCGTCATGTACCGGCAGATCTTCGAGGGGCTGGAGATACCTTTCGATAAGCAGGATGTCCCCATGCTGCATGGGGTGGCGGACAATGCCCTGATCCAGCGGCTGCTGGCGGGTCACCCGGACTTCACCCTGGTGGAGTCCCTCGCCTCCGTGGGACTGGGCATGGAGTGGGGTGTGCCTGAATTCTTCAGCCTGCTGCTGGGGGGCATGATCCGTTGGGCCTGGCGCAACGATGTGGCCCTGACCCGGCGCCATCTGATCGTCTTCATCGCCCATGTGCAGTATGACGTGCTGCACGCCATCTCGGTGATGCTGGCCACCAGCCTGTTTGGCTACAAAGCGGAGGATATGCATCGCATCAAACAGGCGACCAATATGCTGATGTCGGGACGTTACAACATGATGAGCGGACTCTATGAGCATCTCTTCAATGAGCCCTGCGCCGGGGTGGATGGGATTGGTCTGGATGCTCGCTACCAGATTACCGATCGTCGTATCGAGCAGGCCTTGCTGCAGGCACGCCAGACGGTGGCGGATGCCACCGTGGTGGATGTCGCTGCATATAAGGCTGACAACAAGGTGCCCTTCGTCTTCAGCGATTAACACCCCGGTGTCCCCTGGAATCGGCATTTCACCTGCCGCTATGGCAGAATAGACGGCTTTTCCAGCTGGAGAGAGAGATGCAGCAGTTTACCAGTGAGGCGGCCGAGGCCTTTCGCAAGCGCCTGATCGCCACCGCCAAGGGTTCCCACGGGGCCAAGGATATGAGCCGGGAGCAGGCGCGGGACGCCCTCAGCTTTCTCATGTCGGCGGAGGCCCATCCGGCCCAGATCGGCGCCTTTCTCACCGCCATGCGTTTCAAGGGCTCCCGGGTGGAGGAGATGAAGGGCTTTCTCGACGCCATGGAGTCGAGCGCGACCCTTATCACCCCCAAGGTCGATGGACTGCTCAACTGCAATGGACCCTATGATGGCCGCAAGAAGTCACTGCACCTGAGTCTGGCTGCGGCCATTGTCGTAGTTGCAGCCGGCGTGCCGGTGGTTATGCACTCGAATACCGGTCTGCCACCGAAAGACGGCGTGACCACGGCGCGTCTGCTGGAGGTCCTGGGTATTCCCGCCTATCGTGAACCCGAACTGGTGGCCAGCGATATCGAGATCAAGCGTTTCGGTCATCTCCACGCCAGTCGCTATCTCCACGGCGTCGAGCGTCTGAAGCCGATTCGTCAGACCCTCTTCTACCGCTCCTTCCTGCATGCCTGTGAGGTGATGTTGAATCCCGCTGGGGCAGCGTTCTCTATAATCGGTGCCGCACATAAGAGTTTTCTTGAGAGATTCGCCACTGCCGCCGGGGAGCGCGGTCAACGCCGGGTGATGGCGGTGCAGGGTCTCGATGGTGGCGATGAACTGCCGATGGCGCCGGTGGCGGTGGTCGAGTATCGCGAGGGAGAGATCACTCAATATGAGCTCGATCCGGCGGAGTATGGCCTGAGTCATAGTAAACACCATCGCTGTGAGAGTGCTGAAGTCACCGCAAGCATGGTGTGCGATGTCTTGAACGGCGATAATCCCGATCTGCTGGATAGTGTTGTCTACAACGCGGGGGTGCGGCTCTATGTCGCCGATCGTGTAGCGGATGTCGCTGAAGGCATCGCCCTGGCAAGGCAGACACTCACCTCCGGTGAGGCGGCGAAACAGCTGGCGTTATTGCGGCAGTAAGGAGGTTCCAGCGTGGAGCGAATCACTATCTCTCTCGATGCTGAGCTGGCGGAGTCCTTCGATGACTATATCCAGCGGCATGGTTACGGAAATCGTTCGGAAGCGATACGGGACCTGATCCGCGACCGGCTCGAGAGCCAGCGCCTGCAGCGCGAGGACAAGGGTTACTGCGTCGGTACCCTGACCTATGTCTACAACCACGAGGAGCGGGAGCTGGCCAGTCGCTTGACCACGGTGCAGCATGAACATCACGACCTTGCGGTCTCCACCCTGCATGTCCATCTCAACCATGACGACTGTCTCGAGACTGTGGTGATCAACGGCCCGACCGAGCAGGTCAGGCGATTCGCCGATGAGGTGATTGCACGCCCCGGCGTGCGTCATGGGCGACTGCATCTGATACCTGTGGATGCGGCCCATGAGACCCATCAGCATGGTGAGGGGAGTCGGCGGCATGTTCACCACAAGCCTAAGAGTTGATTTGCCGGGCTGGCAGAGTGAGGTTTAGCTGGCTGTTACTTGGATTGCTCGGCTAGAGGTTAGTGGTTATTTTGAGTTTTGAGTGGAAGTGTTCGCTACGCTCACGGATTTTGTATCCCCCTCTCCCTGGCCCTCTCCCGCAAGGGGAGAGGGGGCGAAAAAATAACTTGCGCAAAGCGCAGACAACCGCTCAAAACCACACAGAATATCCCCTCAATTTATATATCCACCACCACCGACTGAAGATGTTGAGGTGTTGAATTTATCCAGGGTGACCTTGTTGCAGTCCCCCTGTTACCGGTCTACACTGAAGTAGCTTTCATAACTTTTCTGTATTTTTCATACCAACCGATGGCCCATATTCCCGACGGTCTGTTAAGCGCGCCAGTTTTAATCACTGGAGCTACAGTCTCGGCCGGCTTGCTGATCGTCTCCCTGCGCAGGCTTGAGATGGAGTCTATCCCCCAAGTGGCAGTAATGACTGCAGCCTTTTTCATCGCTTCACTGGTGAGCATTCCTTTGGGTCCCGGCAGTGCCCATCTGCTGTTGAGCGGATTGATGGGCGTGGTGCTGGGCTGGTCGGTGGTTCCCGCTGTCTTGGTGGCGCTGACCCTGCAGGCGCTCTTTTTTGGCCATGGCGGTCTTCTGGTGCTGGGGGTGAATCTGATGAATATCGCCCTGCCGGCGCTGATCTGCGGCGGGATCTTTAGCGGGTTGTTGAGGCAGGGAGGGGTGAAGCGTCCTTTTCTGCTGGGTGCCTTGGCAGGAGGGTTGGGCGTGCTACTAACCGGGCTTATGGTGGTGGTGACTATCGCTCTCAGTAGTCCCGACTATCAGCCGGCGGCGAAGGTGATGATCCTCGTCTATCTGCCGTTGATGGTGGTAGAGGCGTTAGTCACCGGTGCAGTGATCGTATTTATCCGGCGGGTGGCACCGGAGTTGATATCTCTTCAGGAGCAGCAAAGTGCGTAGACGATCTGTCTGGATTTTTTTCCTGGTAGTGACCTGTTTCAGCGGGTCTCTCTTGGCCCACGGTCTGAATCTCTTTGTCGCAGCGGAGGGGGATCTGATTCGTGGCAAGATCTCTTTCGCTGGCGGTCATGGCACCGATGGCGCGGTGATCAGGATCACTGATGAAGATGGTCATCTGCTGGCGGAGATAAGTCCGGATCATGACGGGAGCTTTAGCTATAAAGCCGTCAATCGTGTGGATCACCTGATCACTGCAGATAGCCAGGATGGCCATGTGGTCAAGCGTTGGGTAATGGCGGAGAAGTTGAGTGATCATCTGCTAGAACCCGGGATCGAAGCCCAGGATCACGATCATGCAACCGATCAACACATGAAGGGTGATGATGAGATGGTGGCGCTTCGCCTGGAACAGATCGTGGCTCGTCAGATTATACCTTTGCGGGAGGAGCTTGCCGCCTATCAGGCGCAGGTCAGGTTGCGGGATATTCTCGGAGGTCTGGGTTATATCATCGGTCTGGCGGGTTTGGCGCTCTGGTTTAAAGGGCGTCAAGAGTCGTAAGTTCTATGTATGGCAGCCCCCTATCCGTCACCGCTTCCCAAGGCTGGTTGAGTCGGTTCGATCCGCGGGTGCGGGTAGTCGTCGCATTCGGCTTTGCGCTGGTGATTCTATCCCTGGATAGTCTGCCTTTGCTTGCTGCAGCGCTGGTCATTGCCATCAGTTTCGCCTTTGCCGCAGGGTTGAAGTTGGCTTTGATCGTGAAGCGACTGATCGCGCTTGAGACATTCATGCTGGTGCTTTGTGTTCTACTGCCGCTAACGGTTCCAGGTGAGCGCTGGTTTGCTCTGGGTCCATTTAGTCTCAGTTGGGATGGACTGTGGCTGGCGCTGAGCATTCTATTCAAGGCCAATGCCATCGTGCTGATGTTGCTGACTCTGGTAGGGACCTTGGAGCCGGTCGTACTGGGCCATACTCTGGCAAGACTCAAGGTACCGGACAAGCTGGTGCATCTGTTTCTGTTTACGGTTCGTTATCTGACGGTACTGGCTGATGAGTATCGCCGTCTGCGACGTGCCATGCTTGCACGGGGGTTCAAGGCACAAAGCAACAGACATAGCTGGCGCTCACTCGGTTGGCTGATCGGTATGCTGCTGGTAAGGAGCCTGGGCCGGGCGGAGCGGGTGATGGGGGCGATGAAGTGCCGGGGGTTTCATGGGCGTTTCTATCTGTTGGTCGAACAGCAGTGGGCCTGGCGGGATACTGGCTTTGGTCTTGTCTCCGTAGTGGTCATGGGATTTCTGCTCGCGCTGAATGGTGGGATTTTATGAAGCCGCTCTTCTCCCTGCAAAAGATCAGTTTCAGTTATCCGGGGCGAGAGGTTCTGGATCAACTCGATTTTGAACTCAATGCCGGTGAGCGGGTAGCCCTGGTGGGAGAGAACGGCGCCGGGAAGAGTTCGTTACTGCAGCTGATGGTGGGTCTGCATCCTCTGAAAGCGGGGGAGATCATCGCCTATGGTGAGACTTGCAAGGACGAGGTCGACTTTCGCAAGGTACGTCTGCGTACCGGGATGTTGTTCCAGGATCCCGATGATCAGCTCTTCTGTCCCACGGTGCTGGAGGATGTCATCTTCGGCCCCCTCAATCAGGGGCTGAGTCAGGATGGGGCACTACTGGTTGCGCATGAAACATTGGCAACGCTCGGTCTTGATAGGATGGCCCATCGTGTTACTCATAAACTCTCCGGCGGGGAGAAGCGACTGGTCTCACTGGCCACGGTTCTAGCCATGCGGCCGGAGGTGTTGTTGTTGGATGAGCCTACCAATGGCCTGGATGAAAAAACTGAGCAGAGGTTGATCGAATATCTCCAGAGCCTGCCCCAGGCAATGCTGTTTGTCTCCCACGACCGCCGCTTCGTAGAGAAGCTGGCAACCCGCGCCGTCGTGCTTAAGCAAGGTCGCCTCAAGCAGGGGGTACTGCACAGTCATGCCCACGCCCATCTACATGTGCATGCGGCGGATGAGATGGATCACGACCACGCCGACGTGGATTCACAACACTCTCACTGATCCCCCCGAGTCTGAAAAGCGGGCTTTGTAACTTAAGCTACAGAGTCTCTCCCGCGAATCCCATAGTCTCTCTCTACGCAGTTCGTAAACAGCAGCAGGAGATTGAGATGCAGACGATGAAATTCTTTATCGATACCCATGACAGCGCGAATGAGACCTTTCCCTCTGGTTTGACCCCGGAGCAGTTTGAGGCCTTCTACGCCAACTATGAGCAGGCCTGTTACGCAGAGGATGTGGTACCGCTACGAGTGCATGTGGGGTACGGCGACGAAAAGGCTTTCTGCTTCACCATGGCGCCGAATGCCGATGCGGTAAGACGTGCCCATGAGCGTGTGGGGTTGCCCTTCGATTCAATTACTGAAGTCACAACCGCTACACCTGGAGACACCTTTTTTCGTCGCTCAGTGGCTTAATTTTTGGGGGCGGTATGGGAGGTTTAAGAGAAGTTAGATGACTTCCCATACCGTCTTTTTTCGTGCCTATTAGGTTTTGTTGATGCAGGTGGTGAAACAATGATCGGCAATACGAATTTAATGTTGGTGGCACTTGTCGCCCTGTTGGTGGGTATAGGTGTCACCTTTTTTATGGTGCGCTATGAGTTGGGTCCTAAGAGTAAGCTGGCTCGTGGCGGTCAGTGGTTGTTGGCGACAGCATTGGGTACCGGAGTGTTGGCGTTTGCGATTAAATTGTTATTGATTGTCGCTATCGCCAATTTGCCGCAGTTCACCATCGACCCCTTGCTGGAAAAAACACCGGTAGTGAAACAGGAGCTGGTTAGAGATCCTTTGAAGGGGTTGCTGGCCTCTTCAAATTTTCTTTGGCAACCCGTAGCCGATAAACCAAGTGATGAGATGTCAGAGGTTACAGATGCTGAAAAAGAACGTTTCTATATCTGGCAATCCCTACCGGATACAGCGCCTTCGCCAGCCGACAATCCCACCACTCCTGCCAAGATTGCATTGGGTGAGAAGCTCTTTTTCGATACCTCCCTGTCGCGGGATGGAACCCTCTCCTGCAGCTCCTGTCACGATGTGATCGGCGGTTCCGGCGATGATAGTCGTGCCACATCGGTAGGCATAGATGGTCAGTTGGGAGGTCGCAATGCGCCGACGGTCTGGAACACCGCTTTTCAGTCTCATCTCTTCTGGGATGGACGTGCCGCCTCCCTGGAAGAGCAGGCCAAGGGACCGCTGATCAATCCCGTCGAGATGGGGATGCCCTCACTGGATCTGGTGGTGGATAGAGTCGAACAGAAGCCTGACTATCGCGAGGCATTCGATAAGGCCTTTGTCGCGGGAGAGCCGATTACCATTGATCGTATCGCCGATGCGATAGCTGCCTATGAGAGGACGTTGATTACACCCGACTCCCCCTATGATCGCTTTGTGCGTGGTGATATGAGTGCCCTCTCTCCAGCCCAGCTCAGGGGGATGTCGCTGTTCGAGAGAGTCGGTTGTGTGCAGTGTCACTATGGTCCCAACTTCAGTGGCGCCAGCCTGTTCGATTCACAAACCCCGTTCAGGATCTTCCCGGTCTATCCCACACCCTATGAAGTGCGCTACAGGCTGACGGAGGATAGCGGTGCTTCAACACCGGGGAGTGGTCGTGGCAGTTGGCGGGTGCCCAGTCTGCGTAATGTTGCCCTGACAGGCCCCTGGTTGCATAACGGCTCGGTGGAGAGCCTGGAGGAGGTGGTGCGCATCATGTCCAGTGTGCAGTTGGGTTATACCGGTCGATACCTGGTCTGGTCGGACAGCTATAAGGTGATGACGGAATTGAAGAGTCCGAAGCTGGATGATGAGAGTATCTCTGACATCGTTGAATTCCTACATGCCCTGAGCAGTGACAAATTGGTCAAACGGATTGCGGCGAGAGATAGTCAAATGGCTACCGGCGGAGAGGTATTGGCAGCCGCTCTGGAGGATAGATAGGGCATCGGCGATACACCCCTGGGCATGCTATAGTTCTGTTCGCAGGATATTTTTATAGCGATGTACCCAGGGGTCTTATGCATGGCAGGGTCAGAAGCCCTCAATCCACTCACCGATCTCTCATCCTCCGGCCGACAGTTACTGGAGAGAGGCGTGCAGCGCGTCCGTTTCGATCAGGCCGCGCCAGTGATCCACAAGGGACAGCAGGTCTCTGGCGCCTATCTGGTCACCGAAGGCCAATTACGGGTCTTCACCTATACCCCCCAGGGTAACGAGGCGACGCTCTATTTTATTCGTCCCGGTGAGACCTGTGTCCTCGCCCTCAACTGTCTTTTCAATGATTTGCGCTATCCCGCCTGGGTAGAGACCGATGCGGGGACCAGTGTGGATATTGTTCCCGGTCCCCTGTATAGAAAACTGTTTGAAAGTGAATCCTCAGTTCAGGACCTGACCGTCAAGACGCTCTCAACGCTGGTATTCAGGTTGATGGATGAGTTGGAGCAGATCCATGCCTGTACGCTGGATCAGCGTCTGGCCAACTTTATTCTCAGTAACGCCTCCGATACCGGTGAGTTACGCATGACCCAGCAGACACTAGCCGATCATCTGGGCACCACCCGTGAGGTGATCGCCCGGCTGATGCAGGGCCTGGTGGCGGAGGGACTGGTCAAGACCCGGCGGGGAGTGGTCAGTGTGGTCGATTCCACCTCCCTCTCCGAATTGGTTGGCGGCGATAGATAACCAACTCTCATCACGTCACGATAAGGTAAGTTTCATCAAACTCACAATCAGCCGACACATCGCGGCTGAATTGAACCCCTATGCACCCTCTGCGTTATGTCGATAAAAGGTAATAGTCAAAGCAGGATGCGCTTTCTCGCCTCGCCTTCGCTCTTTCGCATGACCTAGGATCAGCAGACCTTTCTACCCTGTTTTTGTCTGATTCTGAGCTAAATCGGACCGCCTGGATGGGATAAAAAGCCCATTGGACTGCGGCTTTTGGTCTGTACGAATTTTATCCAGAATAATCAATGTTATCCTTTCGTTTTAGGAGGCTAATTCGTTTTTTGTAAATTATTTGTTGATTATTTACTTGATCGTTTTACTTGGACGAAACCAAATCCTAGTATGGGAATCCATATCATGAATAGCTGGAATTGATATACAAATCACTTTGATTCCTCTCAAGGAACTCCGGATTTACGCGCTATCTTTCTTGGTTTCTGCTTGATTGAAAAGTGGATGATTCTCCCCGGTTTTTTTAGGCAGGGGTTATTTTAAGGATGATCATAGGTTCGCTGTTTGTTTAATCTATTGCCGATAAATCGGGTTTCAGTTGTCTCATTTGTAGTACTACTGGCCGTTTTTTTGCTGGGTATCTACTTCGGCAGCGCTTCTCTTTTGGCGCTAACTTTGGCACTAATTCTTGTTGCCGGTGTTGCGGCCTATATCTTTTTCTCTGATTCCTCCAAGAGATTAATCACCCATAACCTATCGATCCCGGATCGGGTTCAGTCTGCATTTGATGCCCTTTCAGAGGGGTTGCTCATCCTGGACGAGAAGCACCGCGTTGTAATGGCGAATGAGTCCTTTGCGGAAAAGGTAGGTATAGACGTTGACGCACTGATTGACCAGCCTATCGACGAGCTCGACTGGAAAAAGAGAGACTTCGGATCATCTGTCGATCAATACCCTTGGGTAGTCACAATGCAGAACTGCCAGCGGAGTACGGGAATACCCATGCGCCTGCAGTTACTGAATGAGAGTGAGCGGACTTTCTCGGTCAATACGGCACCGATCTTCGATGCAAAAGGAGAGCTCAAAGGGGTGCTGGCTACCTTTGATGATATGACCGACCTGGAGAAGAAACACCGTCTCCTTCAGTCGACCTTGGATAAGTTGCGCACTTCAGAGAAGGCACTGCGTGATAAGACGCTGGAGCTGGAGCTGCTGGCGAGCCGAGATGCCTTGACCGGATGTCTCAACAGACGATCATTCTTCCAAAAGATGGAACACCACTTTATCGAGTCACTGCGTCAGGGATACACGCTCGTATTTATGATGGTGGATATCGATAACTTCAAATACATTAACGACAAGTATGGCCATGCAAACGGTGACAAGGTCATAAAGTTCGTGGCGGATGTGCTGATCTCCAAATCGCGACCGGAAGATATCGTCGGTCGTTATGGCGGTGAAGAGTTTGTCATCCTCATGCCACATACTGACATAGCCCATGCATCGAAAGTGGCAGAGCGCTTGAGATTGGAGATACAGCAAGATGGCTATGCGCTATTCGATGATAAGAGAACCGTAACCGCCAGCTTTGGTCTGGCTGAGATGATCGAGTCGGTGGATGAGTCGATGGAGCTCATCAGTAATGCTGACGATGCGCTCTATAAAGCCAAGCAGACGGGTCGCAATCGAGTCGTCTGCTGGCAGCCTGAATTGAGTGATGGCATGAGATTCTCGATGGACTCGGAGATGTCGGATGTCGAACGTGCCTCCCATGAAAGCTACATGTTGGAGAAGTCGTATAAGAGCGAGATTCGCAGGCTGGAAGATACTGTGCACTCCCTTGAGGAGCAGATCGAATACTGCCGCGAAGAGGTCAAGAGAAGTCAGGGGATCGACAAGCTGACCGGACTGCCCAACACGTTTATTTTCCGTGACAGAATCTCCCAGGTACTCTCCCAGTGCCGCCGTTACGATCGAGCCGCCGCCCTGATCTCCCTGGATATCGATGACTTTCATACCATTAATGAGGGATTGGGTTATGCTGTTGGTGATCAGCTGTTGAAACTGGTTTCGCAGCGATTGGTTGAGACCCTGCGTGAGACAGATACCGTTGCGGTGATCGGCGAGGAGTGTGTGCTGGAGGCCTCAGCGATTACGCGAATCAACAACGATGAGTTCGCTCTTATTCTTACCGATGTCAATGGTGTGGATGGGGCGACCTGGGCGATCCGCAGACTTCAGAAGGCGTTGAAAGAGGATATCGAGATTGAGGGGCAGGAGCTGTTTGCCTCTTTCAATATCGGCGTAGCCCTCTACCCGCTGGATGATGACCAGCCGGATGGCCTGCTCAAGAAGGCAACATCGGCCCGCTATGCGGCCAAGCGTTCAGAGAGTGAGGACAATATCCGGTTCTTTTCCCAGGATATCAACCGCGATGCCTACCAAAAGGTCTGGCTGGAAAATCAACTGCACAAGGCAATCCTGCGCAAAGAGATTACCCTGGCCTACCAGCCCATTGTCGAATTGGAGACAGGGCGGATTACCAAGCTGGAGGCCCTGGCCCGTTGGCACCACCCGAAGGTGGGTGACATTCCACCGAGCGAGTTTATTCCCATCGCCGAACACACCGGCTTGATACACAAGCTGGGTATGCGGGTTTTACATACGGCCTGTCGAGATCTTAAAGCTTGGCATAGCGCCGGCTTTGATGATTTGCAGATATCGGTGAATCTCTCTGCAGTCCAGTTTCGCCGTGATGATCTGGTTGAGAAGATACTCCGCATCTGTGAAAAGGCCGATATATCCAACAAGTTTGTCGATTTTGAGATTACCGAAAGTGCTCTGATGGAGAACTTCGATCTGGTCCTGCGTGTAATGAAGCAGATGAGTCAGACAGGGATTGGCTTCACCCTGGATGACTTTGGTAAGGGCTTCTCATCGCTCAGCTATCTAACTCATTTACCGATAAATTGTATAAAAATTGATCAGTCATTTATCAGGGAGACCCTGCCGGGAGGACAGGATCAGGCCATTCTCAAAAGCATGATCGCTTTGGCCAAAAGTCTAGACCTGAAGGTTGTTGTCGAAGGGCTTGAAACAGATGCGCAAAAAAAGAAGTTGACTAGCCTGGGTTGTGAAAGTGGACAGGGAGAGCTTATCTCTGATCCGGTGTCGAAACAGGGTGTGACCAAGCTATTGCAGGCGAATAGGAAACGCCGCTGATTCTTCTCCAGGAGATGACCTTTCCGGGTCAACGGAATTAACACCACTCACCTTCGTTTAATTGCTGATTTCAGTTGATGAATATAGGGGATGCCAATCTCTTAAAGACAGGTTATGGTTAGTCGATAGATTACATCCTGGACAGCTAAACATGACCATCGGTTCTCTTCGCTACATCTCCCTGCTGTTAATAGTCACGGCGCTTACCGCCTGTGGACGAGGACCTGCGGATCATCAACAGACCCTGTTGGTCTTTGGTACGTTGCTGAATATCAAGGCCTATACCGATAAGCCTGAAGCATTCAACCAAGGCGTACGTTCTCTGGATGAAACCTTCCAACAGATGCATCGGGAGTGGCATGCATGGAAAGGGGAGGGTGAGCTGGTGCGCCTTAACCGGGCCATCGCCGAGGGTCAGGAGATGGAGGTGTCAGAATCTCTTGCTGAGCTATTGCGTCAATCGCAAGGCTATTCACAACAGAGCGACGGCATGTTCAATCCGGCCA
>JBNKMQ010000190.1:0-3776 GCA_050293225.1 Sedimenticolaceae bacterium | reverse complement strand
GAGCGGGGCACAATCACCAGGCGGGTGGGATTTTCGTGGTCCGACTCGTCCCGCAGATCCTCCACCATGGGCAGCTTCTTCGCCTGCATCTGGGCTGCAATCTGCTCCAGGATCTTGGCACCTGAGACCTGGTGCGGCAGCGCGGTGACGATGATGTCGCCGTTCTCCCGCTGATACACCCCACGCATACGGATGGAGCCGTGGCCCGTCTCATAGATCTTCAGCAGATCCTGGGTCGGGGTGATGATCTCCGCCTCTGTGGGGTAGTCAGGACCATGCACATGCATCATCAACTCCGCCACGCTCGCCTTGGGAGACTCCAGCAGATGGACGCAGGCCGATGCGACTTCACGCAGATTGTGCGGCGGGATATCGGTGGCCATACCGACGGCGATACCCGAGGTACCGTTGAGCAGCAGATTGGGCAGCCGTGCCGGCAGGATCGAAGGTTCCTTCAGAGTGCCGTCGAAATTGGGTTCCCAATCCACCGTCCCCTGACCAAGCTCAGACAGCAGCACCTGGGCGTAGGCGGTCAGCCTCGACTCTGTGTATCGCATGGCGGCGAAGGACTTGGGATCGTCCGGCGAGCCCCAGTTGCCCTGTCCGTCCACCAGGGGATAGCGATAGGAGAAGGGCTGCGCCATCAGCACCATCGCCTCGTAGCAGGCACTGTCGCCATGGGGATGGAACTTACCCAGCACGTCACCCACGGTTCGGGCCGACTTCTTGAATTTGGCGGTGGCACTGAGGCCCAGCTCCGACATGGCATAGACGATACGCCGCTGCACCGGCTTGAGACCGTCACCGATATGGGGCAGGGCGCGGTCAAGAATGACGTACATGGAGTAGTCCAGGTAGGCCTTCTCGGTAAAATCACTCAAAGGGACCTGTTCGATGCCTTCAAAACTCTGATCGATATTGTCGCTCATGGGCTCCGCAGATAGCTGGCGTGAAAAATGATGGGAGATGATACGGAATGCGGCCCGTGGAGGGAATCATCGATTGAAGAGAAATTGATCCAGGCCCGGTCGGATCTTCTGTTGTTTTGAGTTTTGAGGGCTCAACTCATGGTGTGCGCTTTGCGCAGGATATTTTATTCCCCCTCTCCCCTCGCGGGAGAGGGCCAGGGAGAGGGGGAATTTAAAAACCCGTGAGCGCAGCGAACACAATCACTCAAAACTCAACACTAAAAACTCAGCACGACTTCCCCTCTTCCTTTACCACCAGCCGTCAGATAGAGTCGGCAAAACAACAACAGGTACCCAGCATGAGCACTAACTACCCATCTCCCCAGGATGCCGAAGACGCCTACTACGACGCCATCGACGAACGAGACCTAGAGGCCATGATGTCGGTATGGGAAGAGAGCGGCGAGATCCTCTGCCTCCTGCCCATGCTGCCGGCGCAGCAGGGCCACGACGCCATCCGCCAGTGCTGGCAACCCTTCCTGCAGGGAGAGATGCAACTCGATATCGAGATCAAACACCTGAGCTGGATCGAGACAGGAGAGATCGCCATTCATCTGGTGGAGGAGCACGTAAAGGTACCGGGACAGACCGAACCCCAATCGGTCTATGCCAGCAATGTTTTTCGTAAAGGCAATACAGGTTGGCGCCTGCTGATGCACCAGAATTCCCCCACCCCGCCGCCGCCGGGACTGCAGATGCCGGAGATGGGTTAACGATGGAGAATCACAAACTCGTCCTGCCACAACACCTCAACCACTATGGCTACCTTTTTGGTGGCAATCTGCTGAAGTGGGTCGACGAATACGCCTGGATCGCCGCCGTGCACGACTACCCGGGACGCCGCTTCGTCACCATCGGTATGAATCGGGTGGAGTTCCACCGCAGTGTGCGTGAGGGAGCCATCCTGAAATTCGACATCCAACAGGGACGAAAGGGACGAACATCTGTGCAGTACGAAGCCGTGGTCTTTTCAGAAGATCCCAAAAGCGGAAATGAAGAGAGGATCTTCTCAACCAGTATCACCTATGTCTGCCTGGATGAAGAGGGACGCAAGGAGCCTATCTAGCCTGGTGGCGATAAAAGCTACCGAGGGTCTGCAGCATTCGTGAGATGACTACTCTTCCGCCGACTCCGGTAGGGAGGCCTTGCGGAAGACCGGCAGATCGGGGCCCTGCTCCTCTTCCAGCTCCACCTTCTCGATCTTCTCGAAACGGCTGCTGATCTTGCGCGCAGAGATATTCACATTACTGACATCGGTATGCGCCTGGGAGATATGGGTGGCCAATTTTTCCATGCGGGTCTGGAAGCGGTCGAAATCTTTCGACAGGGCGCGTAGGTGGTCCTGGATGATATGCACCTGCTCGCGGGTGGCGGCATCCTTGAGCACCGCCCTCGCAGTGGTGAGGATCGCCATCATCGTCGTGGGTGAGACCAGCCAGACCCGCTTGCGAAAGGCCTCCTCCACCAGCTCGGGGAAGTGGGAGTGGATCTCGGCGAAGACCGCCTCTGCCGGGATGAACATCACCGCGCCATCGGAGGTCTCGCCAGGTATGATGTAACGACCGGCGATGTCGTCCATATGCTTTTTGATATCGGCTCGGAACTGGCGCTGGGCCTGCTGCCGGTCCGACTCGGCCAGGCTGTCATCCAGCATGCGCTGGTAGGACTCCAGGGGAAACTTGGCGTCGATGGCCACGTTGCCGGTGGGATCGGGCAGGAATAGCACGCAGTCGGCCCGCTTGCCGTTGCTCAGGGTGTGTTGCAGGGAAAAGCCCGACTCGGGCATCACGTTGCGCACCAGGGCCGAGAGCTGCACTTCGCCGAAGGCGCCGCGGGAGCGCTTGTCTGAGAGTACCTCCTGCAGACTGACCACATTGCTGGAGAGTTCGGTAATCTTCTTCTGCGCCTCGTCGATGCGGGTCAGGTGGGTCAGCACCTGGGTGAAGGTCTCGGTGGTCTTTTCGAAACCTTCGTTTAGTCGCTTCTCCACCTGGCCGCTGATCTCCTTCAGACGCTGATCGGTGGATTCTGTCAGCCCCTGCACCCGCTTGCCCAGATCATCTGAGTGACGGGTCAGCGCCTCGACCACCTGTTTGCGTACATCGGCCATACCGTTTTGTAGAGACTCCTGCTGCTGGCGCATCGCCTCCAGCTGTCGTTCGTCGAAGGCCTCCCGGTGGCGTACCAGGGAGTGGCTGAGGGATTCACGCAATTCACCCAGCTTCTCCTGCTGATTCAATCGGCCCTCGCCCAGGGTTTCGGTGACCCCCTTCTTCAGGGACTCAAACTGCTCCAGCAGATCGACACGCAACTGTCCGGCATCCTCGGTGAGATCCTTCTGCATCTCGCCGAAGCGCTTCTCCAGTGATTGGTAGATTCTGTCGGAACGCTCCTGCAAGGCCTGCTGGAAGCTGTGCAATTGCCGCTGCTGGGCCAGGGCGGCCCGGGCGATTCGCTCAGTGAGGATCTCAC
Organism: Sedimenticolaceae bacterium; assembly: GCA_050293225.1. GTDB lineage: Bacteria > Pseudomonadota > Gammaproteobacteria > Chromatiales > Chromatiaceae > Thiodiazotropha. Next base: position 336 of record JBNKMQ010000190.1, on the reverse strand, counting down.
GCAGCTCCTGTTGCTCCTTGGACTGGCGTCGCTCCTGCTCATAGAGCAAACGCTCCAGGGTATCCTGTCCCGAAAGCTGCTGCTCCTGCTGACGTCGCTGGTCATCCAGCAGGCGGGAGAGCCAGAAGAGCGTCCAGGCAAGCAGGATCAGCGCACTGACAGCACAGATCAAGGTTAGCTGTTGTCCCGTCGAAAGCTGTGTAAACCAATCCATAGTCGAACTATACATTAACCATGGGCTCAAAACCTGAGCCTGTGGTTGCATTTGCTCACCGCAGTCTCTACCTTTCAGCTCCTGACAGATATCTGGACATTCGTAGGCTGGGGCCCACCCTA
>JBNKMQ010000189.1:0-4949 GCA_050293225.1 Sedimenticolaceae bacterium | reverse complement strand
CGTGGGTGTACCTGCACCGGTGATCTTTGCCCCCATCTTGTTGAGACAGTCGGCCAGGTCGACTACCTCGGGTTCGCGGGCGGCGTTCTCTATCTGGGTGGTGCCCTTGGCCAGGGCGGCGGCCATCATCAGGTTCTCGGTGCCGGTCACGGTGACCAGGTCCATGACGATGCGGGCGCCGTGCAGGCGTTTGCAGCGGGAGCGAATATAGCCGTTCTCCACCTCGATGTCGGCGCCCATGGCGCGCAGGCCATCGATGTGCAGGTTGACCGGACGTGAGCCGATGGCGCAACCGCCGGGCAGGGAGACATCCGCCTGGCCGAAGCGGGCCAGCATGGGGCCAAGTACCAGGATCGAGGCACGCATGGTCTTGACCAACTCGTAAGGGGCATTGAACTCGGTGATGGTATTGCTATTGACCTCAATGGCCATCTTCTCATCCACCACCAGGGTCACACCCATGCCCCCCAAGAGCTCCATGGTAGTGGTGATATCGTGCAGGTGAGGAACATTGCCCACACGCATGGGGCCATCGGCCAGCAGTGTGGCTGCGAGGATGGGGAGGGCGGCATTTTTAGCGCCGGCGATTCTGACATCGCCGGAGAGCGGTTTACCGCCGCGGATGATTAATTTGTCCATGGTCTCTACGAGTGGTTGCCCTGGGTCAGGGGGGTGGTCGGAAATAAAAGACGTGGAATGATACCTAATATGTGGGTGAAACGTGAAATTTCTTCGCCTTTGGGTTGCCTTTCGGCGCAAAATTGACCTATTGTTCGCTGTTTTTGAGCAGCAACCATTGGTGGCCTAAGTTATGCAATCGATCAGTTGGTATGTTATGCGTCTTCAGGCCATGTCTATGGGGGAGATTGCCTGGCGCGTTAAATCCTTACTCAGGGATCAGGTCGATAGGGTCAGGGTGCCACTAGGGATTTTACCGAATGCGGGTGGTTCCTCTGTTGAAGAGTTTGCTTCTCAAACAGCAGGTTTTCGCGTGAGCGATGTTCGCTTGGGCGCCTGGAGAGAAGGAGATTCCTCCACAGTCGCAGCGGAATGGCGTGATGAACTGGTCTCCCAGGCAGATAAAATCTCCACCTGTCACCTGAGTTTTTTCGATCTTAAAGATCAATATCTAGGTGATCCCATTGAGTGGAATTACGATCATGGCGCAGGAAAGGCTACTCCGCGACTACCGATCCAAAAGGTCGACTACAGGGATTTCAACCAGAGCGGCGATTGCAAGCTGGTCTGGGAGCCAAACCGCCATCACCACCTGGTGGTGCTGGCCCGGGCCTATCGGGCCACCGGTGAAGAGAAGTATGCAGAGGCGGTGGTAAGCCAGCTTGAGTCCTGGTGGGAACAGAACCCCTTTGGCTATGGCATGAACTGGCGTAGCCCCCTCGAATTGGGAGTCAGGCTGATCAACTGGGTCTGGGCATTGGATTTGATCCGGGATGCCAAATGCGTCGATCAGGCCTTCTACGAGCGAATTCGAGAGAGTGCCTTCCTGCACTGCTGGGAGACGGCGCGGAAGTTCTCCAAGGGGTCCTCGGCGAATAACCATCTGGTGGGTGAGGTGGCCGGTGTTTATGTGGGAGCAAGCTATTTCAGGCAGTTTGATGAAGCCGAGGCTTGGCGCAGCGAGTCGAAGGAGATTCTCTGTCGGGAGATCATGGCACAGACCTACAGTGATGGCTGTAACCGAGAGCATGGGCTTGGATATCAGTTCTTTGTCCTGCAGTTCTACATTATCTCCGGTCTGGTGGGACGCTGGACGGGAGATGACTTCCCGCAAGCCTATTGGGATCGAATCGAGCGCATGATCGATTATGTGGCTGCCCTGTTTGAAGGGGGTGAGGATTTGCCCATGTTCGGTGATCGGGATGATGGTTATGTGCTCGATCTGGGCAATCGGCCAGAAGATATCGACGCACTGATGAGTCTATCTGCTCTGCTATTTGATCGGGCAGATCTTAAAGCCCGCGCCGGTAATCTGTCTGAGACAGCATATTGGCTCGTAGGCACCCATAGCATTCAAAAATACGAGGAGCTGTTGGTCAAGCATGAGGCGCCGTCTGATCTTGTCAGCAGAAGCTTTCCCGAGTCCGGCTATCATCTGCTGCAATCGGGCAAACTGGGTGACGGGGCCATCAGTCTCTTCTTCGATTGCGCTGAGTTGGGTTACGGCTCCATTGCCGCCCACGGCCACGCCGATGCCCTGAGTCTCGCGCTGCGGGTGGATCGTCGTGATGTGCTGGTGGATCCGGGGACCTACGACTACTTCACCTATCCAGAATGGCGGCAGTACTTTCGCAAGACCTGTTCTCACAACACCGTCATGATCGACGGTCAGGATCAGTCTGAATTACAGGGTGCTTTCTTGTGGGGTAAGAGGGCCAATGCTTATCTGGAAGCCTGGCAGGATAGTGATGGCGGGACTCAGGTAACGGGATCTCATGATGGTTACAGACGCCTTTCTGATCCTGTACTGCATCGCAGAAGTGTATCTCTGGATGGCAACGAGGGGATGATCGAAGTGGTTGATGAGATTCAGTGCGAAGCAAGCCACGATATCTGTATCGGTTTCCAATTCTCCGAACACTGCACATTGACGAAGAGGGACGGGAATGTCTATCAGGTGGATGTCTCAGGCATAGATTCCTCATTGACCTTCACTGTTCCCGAGACGCTGGCTGCTGAAGTGCTGGAGGGTAGTGAATCACCCAAGGGAGGCTGGGTAAGCAGAGGCTATCACCAGAAGGTGCCGGCGCCACAGCTTCTCCTGAAAGGGAGGGTTAGCGGGCCCTGTGAGTTCCTAACGAAAATCCAGGTATCCCGCTGATTATAAAGGGATTAGCGGTCGGTCCTCTCCGATACGGGGCGCTCCCCTGATAGTACCTCAAGGGATAAGGATTCATTGCCACGCCATCCACCTACGGTCAACTTGGTGCCGGGCGGGTGGCTGGCGATAAGTTGCATCAGCTCTTGGGAATCCCTGGGTCGATCCTCATTGATTCGGGTGATGACATCCCCTGGGCGAATACCAGCCTGACTGGCGGGGCCGTTTTCCAATACCCCTGTCACCAGAATCCCTTCTGAGTCACGTAGGCCAAAGGCCTCTGCCAAACGGTCGGTGACGTTCTGTCCCTGGATACCTAGCCAACCACGGATCACTCGTCCGGTGGTTATCAGCTGTTGCATCACGCCTTCCGCCAGGTCGATGGGGATGGCGAAACCTATACCCAGTGAACCACCGCTCTGGGAGAAGATTGCGGTGTTAATCCCAATCAGCTCACCATGGGCATTGATTAGTGCCCCGCCGGAGTTGCCCGGATTGATGGCGGCATCTGTCTGGATGAAGTTTTCAAATGCATTGATGCCCAGGTGGGAGCGACCGGTGGCGCTGATGATGCCCTGGGTGACTGTCTGGCCCACGCCAAAGGGGTTGCCGATGGCCAGTACGACATCTCCAACTTCTTGTCTGCCAGATTTACCGAAAGGGATAGCGGGGAGGCTGCGTTCGCTCTCGATCTTCATCAATGCGATATCGGAGTCGGCGTCAGAGCCCACCAGCTTGGCATCGACACTCTCGCCATTGGCCAGCACCACTTTGATCTCGTCGGCACCGTGGACGACGTGATGATTGGTCAACATATATCCGTCAGGGGTGACGATGACCCCGGAGCCCAGGCTGGTGTCCAGCCGCTGGCGGGTCTGTTCCGGCAGCATACGGCCAAACAGGTGTTGCAGCAGGGGATCTTTGAAGCGCATGGCCTGGGATTCGGTGGTGATCTTGGCGGTAAAGATATTCACCACTGATGGGGCGGCATTCTTTACCGCTTCTGCGTAGGATACGGGGCCGCTTCGTTGCTCCAGTTTTGGTATCGCTACAGGTTTGTTGAGCGCTGCTGTGGGTTTGGCAGGCTGGAGCATCTCCGGGGCAAGGAAAATCACCACCAGTGCGCCGGCCAGCCCGGCGGTGATGGCGGTGAGAAGTAGGGAGAAGAGTTTTCTCATTGTCATCAGATTGTTTAATCTACGGCTAGGTTCAACACAGGGCAAACATAGCATGATTGATCTTAAGACGCTTGAGACATACAGCAATGAGCTGCTGTCGGTTGAGGATTTTGACGACTATTGCCCCAATGGGGTTCAGGTAGAGGCGGTCGATGGAGTCACGAGAGTGATGGTCGGTGTCACCGCCTGTCAGGCCCTGATAGATGCCGCCCAAGCCTGGGAGGCAGACCTTTTACTGGTTCATCACGGCTATTTCTGGAAGGGTGAACCGGCGCCAATCAGAGGGATGAAGGGACGTCGAATTGCCAGTCTGATTCGGGGGGGTATCAATCTGATGGCCTACCATCTGCCTCTCGATGCCCATGCTCAGCTTGGTAACAACGCCGGCCTGGGTGCATGCCTTGGCTTTCAGGGAGAGGTGGAAGCGGGCAGTGGTGGATTAATCTGGGGCACAAGCCTGGACGAGCCCGTCACCTCTTCACAGCTAGCTGAGCGGATTGCTGATGGGCTGGGGCGCCAGCCCCTGCATATCGCTGGCCACGATAGACCCTACAAGCGCATCGGCTGGTGTACCGGTGCCGCTCAGGGTCATCTGGAGCAGGCAGCGGCAATGGGCTTGGATGTTTTTATATCGGGGGAGGTCTCCGAACCGACCTTCCATCTGGCCCGTGAGATGGGGATCGACTACTTCGCTGCCGGCCACCACGCCACTGAGCGGTTTGGGGTTCAGTCCCTGGGACGCCACCTGGCGGAGCGATTTGATCTGGCCTATCGATTCGAGGATATCGACAATCCGATCTGATTTTTTTACCCGATAAAACCGGGTTTGTGACCGTTTTGTAGCAAGGAATCCGGCATAAGTTCCGTGATTCACCTTGACCTATCAGCCCGCAATATGCAAAATGCGCGGTTAATTTTTACGGTTTTTTAAGTAT
>JBNKMQ010000188.1:0-9906 GCA_050293225.1 Sedimenticolaceae bacterium | reverse complement strand
CACTGGAGGGTTTGGTCAATACAACCCTAATCCGGTGAAATTAAGGTTTACCGAAACTCTACACAGAGTACACAGTATTGGATCTTCGTTTGACTACGCAATTGACGTAGGGAGTCTGCCTATTGTCCTGCGCGGTGAGTTTCTTTATGACAGAGATGACAAACAGCCTGTAGTTTACAAGCACTTGTTGGCAAACGGAGCCTTGGCTAGCTCTCTTGTTATGGAAGATGCTGACTACTTCAAATATGTGTTGGGGGTTGATGTCACTGTCATGACGAACCTCCTGGTGAGCGGTCAACTTATCCAGTTCAATAACTTGGATTATGTTGAAGAGAACCGGACATGTACTACGCAAACAGGTAAGCAGGCAGATTGCTCAACTTATACCGCTGACTTTGCAACACTGAGTCTTACCAATGGGCTGAATCGTGGCTACGAAAACAAAGAGTTCTACTCCCTGTTCTTCTCCAAGCCCTTCGGTGACTCTCAAGAACATCGTTGGAACAACATCTTCATCTACGAAGAGGGTGGTGGTAAGTGGAATCGCTTCGATGTGGAGTACTCCTTCAGCGATACCTTACTCGGCACTGCTGAGTGGAATAACTACTGGGGTGATGAAAATACCACCTTTGGTCAGTTCCATGACTCTTCCAACCTGCAGGTGGGTATCAAGTGGCTGATCGAGTGATGCGTTAGCATCAATCAAAAAGTTAGAGAGGAGAGGCAGGGGGCTGTAGATGCGGCCCTCTGCCAAAACGACCGACGATAATAATTAGGGTCTGAACCATGAGCGGTAGCACTTCCAAGCATTCACAAAACAATCCCTGGGCGGAGCGATACGCCAATTTTGTCATTAAGTTTCGCTGGCCCTTGATGATGATCCTCTTGCTGGCGACCATTGTCGCTGCGCTGCAGATCAAGAATCTGGATATGCGCAATGATCCGGATACCCTGTTGCCGCCCACCAACCGCTATGTGGCTACCAATCTCTATGCTGAACATAACTTCGGCATGGGTAACCTGATGGTCTTTACCCTGCGGGTGAAAGAGGGGGATGTCTACAAGAACTGGTTCGTCAACAAGGTACAGGAGATCCATACCCGCCTGGTTGAACTGCCTACCGCCCGTGAGTCGAACTTTATCGACATCGCGGCGAAGAAGATCAAATTCATGGGGGCGGACGAGAATGGTCTGGTCTTCAAGCGCCTGATCCCCACCGAGGGTATCAGTGACGACCCGGATATCGCGGCAGAGCAACTCGCCTTTCTCAAAGAGGGTATAGAGGGCAACCCGGTTATCGGTCCCATGCTGGTGGGTTTTGAGGATGCCGATGGCAATAAGTGTGAGTTCACTGAGAGGGATGAGAAGAACTGTACGGCAAAATCTCTCTACATCATCGGTGACTACACCGACGATGTGAAAGAGATCTATCTTCCCTGGGTGCGGGAAGTGCGCTCGATGATGGATGAGTATAGTGAGGATGATCGGTTTGAGGTGCTGGTCGCCGGTGAACCCTACTTCCTCGCCTGGATGCTTGCGGATCTGGTCAACAAGTGGTGGCTGTTTGTCATCTCCTTTGCCATTGTCATCGCGGCGCTCTGGTTTGAGTTTCGCAACTGGCGTGGTTCACTTTTTCCGATCATGGGTGTCAGTGCGACAATAATTCTGACGCTGGGTTTGATGGGTTTTTCCGCCTTCAAGCTGACCACCATGATGGTGTTGACACCGATGCTCTTGCTCGCCATCGGCGTCGGTCACTCGGTACAGGTGACGCGGCGATTCATGCAGGAGCAGGCTAAATCCGGTGATTGCGAATCGGCGGCCAGAACAGCCATCTCTCATACGATCGTACCGGCAACCCTCTCCATCATTACCGACATGGTCGGATTTGCAACCCTGGCGACGGTGGATATCTCCTTCTACAAGGCCTACGCCTACTTCGGCATGTTCGGCATGCTGACCCTGCTCTTTACCACCACCACCCTTATCCCGCTGCTGCTGATGAGTTTTCCCTCCAGCAAAGTGGAGATGGGTGAAGGGCATGAGCGGGCCTGGGAGACCAAAGTCGGCGGTGTCGTCTCGGCGATGTTGAAAGGACCGGGTAAGGCAATACCCCTCCTGATTGTGTTTGGCATTATCGCCTGGTCCACCTATTACACTGAGATCGGTCGAGGTGTCTCTGGTGTGATGGCGGGTGAAGCGGGGCGTAGTGATCCAGAGGTGGCGAGAATTCAGGATGAGTTCGATATCATGCCCGGGGTGGAGAAGGGGATTAACTACTCCCGTGCTGCGTTCAAAGAGAAGTCGATTACCATTCAGCATATCGAACGGCTGAATGAGATCATGCCTGGAGTTATCTCCGTCTCCATCCCGATTCGGGGTAAAGAACCGGTGGCGGAACTCTGTGTTGATAGCTACTTCCCGGAGGAGATCTACGAAATCGAAGATCCCGACGAGAAGGCCCTGCAGTGTGAGAAGAGCAAGGTCGAACTGGGTTGTTGGGACCCCGATCCCTGTGGTGCCCAAGGTATCTTCAACCAGGCTGCCGTACTGGCGGATATTGAAGCGTTGGAGAATTGGATGCGTTCCCATCCTTTTATCGGCTTCACCGGTTCTTATGCGCAGTACATTCGCCTGGTGAATATGTTGTTGACCGCCGAGCCGGGTGAGCAACCTGATATCAAGGATCTCTACATCCCCACTTCGGAAAAGCTGCGCAGCATAGATCCGGATGATGATCGCAGTGGTGACGGTATCGTGCAGCTCTACAACGGCTTGCTGGAGACGATGACGGAAGAGGGCGATATGGACTCCTTCGTCATGAAGAACTGGAACGAGGGCGTGGTGATGGGTTTCATCAACACCATGGACCCCATCGAGGCCCATCAGGTCACCATGGATATCCAGCAGTATATCGAGGAGCACAAGAACGATCCGGGTTTCAGACAGGTGAATTTCGGTTTGAGATCTGGACCTGTTGGTGACCTTTCCGGTGATGTGAATGAGCTCTCTCAGGAGGGGCCGAATTATGTCAGACCTGCTGTCGGCGGTTTCCTCGGTGCAACAGAAGCGACCCGTGAGGTGGCGGTGGATAACTGGCTGACCGGTCCGCTTCTGACAGCGGCAGCGGTATTTGTCATCGCGACTCTCATTTTTCGCTCTATCGCTGTCTCCGGCATTCTCATGGTGCTGCTCTTCATCACCCTCTATGCCCAATATGGTCTGGGTGGCTATATGACCGCGATCGGCAACTGGTCCGGCAATCTGGCCTTCCATCTGCAAGTGGCCCTGAGCATCGCCATGGGACTGGGTATCGACTACGGTATCTATATGATGTCGAGACTGCGGGAGGAGATGCAGAATACCGCCGGTGATTGGCAGGCATCTCTGGTCAATACTCTCAACACCACAGGCTCGGCGGTGATTATCTCTGTGATCGTGCTGCTCGGTTGCTTTGTCCCCTTGCTGAATACCGATCTGGCGAATACTTGGGGACTGGGTATCTATATCAGTCAGGCGCTGCTGATCGACGTGGTTACCGCCCTCACCATCCTGCCGATGATGGTGGCCTGGCTGAAGCCGAAATTTGTCTTTGGGGATTTCAAAGGCTGATAGCGAATCAACCCATCAGCAAGGAAAAGCCGGCCTTTGGCCGGCTTTTTTTATGTCTCAGGTTAAAAGGTTCGCATCAGGAACGTCGTCGGTTTGCCTTGGATTTTTTTCTTGCCTGCTTGCGTTTAAACAGATTGCCGATCCGGTTTTTCAGCCGATCCGTCACTGGCAGGTTCTCTGCGGGACATGCGACGGCGATAGAGACTGGCGGCTCCGGGATGGTGCTCCACTCGTCGACGATTTGACCATCTGCCAGTTTGATCAGCCGGCTGGCGGCTGCTTTGACATCGGGGTCGTGGGATGAAATCAAGAAGGTGCTGCCGAGTTTCTGATTCAACTCCTGCATCAGATGGATCAGATTGCGACCTGTCTGGGTATCCAGGTTGGCGGTGGGTTCGTCAGCCAGGATAATGCTGGGATTGGTGGCCAGTGCCCTGGCGATGGCCACCCTCTGCTGCTGTCCGCCGGAAAGCTGGTCCGGACGGCGATAACCCAGGTGTCCGATCTCCACCTCATTCAGCCAGTGGTTGGCGATCTCCAGACTCTCCTTTCTGCTCTTGCCCTGTAGTTGGCAGACATAGGCGACATTCTCCCGCGCGCTAAAGACCCGGATTAGATTGTAGGCCTGGAAGACGAAGCCGATGTGTTGCAGGCGAAACCGGGTGCGCTGATCCTGATCCATAGCGAGGATATCCTGAGCGTGGACTTCTACGCTGCCGCTGTCTGCCGACTCCAGCGCACCGACGATATTCAGCAGGGTGCTCTTACCGGAGCCGGATCGACCTGCCAGTACCGCGAACTCCCCCTGTTTGATATCGAGATCGACACCGGAGAGCGCCGGGTGGGGCATGGTGCCGACCCAGTAGCACTTGTGTAGATCTCTTGTCTTGATGATGGTCATATAGTTCTCTCCGCTTGCCTATTGTATGCGTAAGGCTTCACTGATGGAGAGTCTTGTTGCCTTCCAGGCGGGATAGACCCCTGCCAGGAGCGCGGCGATAAGGGTGGTGCCGAGTATCCGCAGAGCGGAATCCTGGGTCAGATCGGGGTAGATAACTGGGTTCATATAGAAAAATTGGAAGGCGTTGGCGAAGTGGGAGAGGTCGATGCCCGAACCTGACAGGCTGTATACCAGCAGGCTGCCGAGGAGATAACCCAGCGAGGCTCCGATGAAGATCAACAACACCGCTTCCAGCAACAACATGGCGAAGATCTGGTGCCGGGTAGTGCCGATGGCGGCGATTACGCCAAGCTCCTTGGTTCGCTCGTGCAGGGAGATCAGCATGGTATTGATGATCTCAACCAGCACCAGGATCACCACCACCAGGATGATCACCAGTCCGTAGGCGTCACTGAACTCCAGCCACTGTCTCACCATGGGGTCGAGCTCCTGCCAGGGCATAATCTCATAGCGTTGTGCAGACAGCTGTTGAGCAAAATAGCTGACCACTTGATCGGTATCCTCGTGCCGTTCCGCCCTGACCACGATATCGGTTATGGCGTCACCCATGCCGAGCCACTCCTGAGCTGTATTCAAGGGGATGATGGCGAGGGTGCGGTCGATCTGGGGTGCACCGGTCTCAATAATGCCGTGCAGAAAAAAGACCTCGGAGACCATGTCGCCGGCAGGCCTTTGCGCCATCAGTATGACTCGATCACCCAGGTCGACGCCGATGCTCTCCGCCACAGTAACACCAAGCAGCAGATCCTTCGTCATTCCCGGGCGCAGCCACTCTCCTCGGGTCACATTGTCATACATGGAGGTGACCCAGGTCTCCTGCTCCGGGTCGGTGGCCATGATCTGGATACCGGCGCTGCCGCCGCTCACCGATGCGAGTCCCGATGTGCGGATACGTTGAGTCCAGCCGACGATCTCCGGGATGCTCTGCATCAGGCGGGTGATCTCATCCGGTGTTTGAATACTGTCGCGCAGGTTTTGCGAGGCTTCGAAGCCCTTGGCGTGTATCTGTACATGTCCGGTGTGGCTAAGGATGAAGTTGGTCTTCATCTGACTCAGCCAGCCGTCGTTGAGTGCGCTCAGGAGGGTCAGTACGGCGATGCCGAAGACCATGGTCAGCAGGGTGATAACGGTGCGGCGTTGATTGCGTAGCAGGTTGCGAATCGCCAGCACCACGTAGGTCTTGATACCCAGTTTGGCGTGATCAGCCATTGCGAATCGCCTCCGCCGGCTGTAGCAGGCTGGCACGCCAGGCGGGATAGAAGCCCGCTACCACTGAGGCAGCCAGGATCGCTGTGATGGTAATCCCGAGACTGCTGAGTTCGAGCTGGGGATAGATCAGGGGATCCACATAGAAACGGGAGGTGGAACCGAGCAGGATGGAGAGATCGATACCAGTGAGTCCGGTGATGTAGACGCTGATCAGCCCCAGGATGGTTCCGCTTATCGTTCCCAGCAGACCGATAAAGAAGGCTTCGGTGATCAAAAGGGCCGCGACCTGCCATCGGGTGGTACCTATGGCCATGATGACGCCGAACTCCCGGGTCCTGTCGAGCATCGAGAGTAGCAGGGTATTGAGCTCACTGGCGATGACGATAAACAGCACCACGCCGATGAAGACGTAGAGAAATCCATTGTGCAGGGTGACCCACTCCTTCATCACCGGAAACATGACATACCAGGGCATGATCTCCAGGCTGTGGCCTTCCAGGAGCAGTGTTAGCGCCTCTACGGTTTTGTCGATCTGCTTCTCCGGCTGATTGATGACGAATGTGGTCACCTGGCCCGGCATGTCTACCAGTTCCTGCAATGTCTCCAGACTGGTGATGGCCATGCCGCGGTCGAGCCCCATCTCACCGCTGGTGATGATGCCGATGAGGGTGAAGGGCTCTGCCACCATGACGCCATAGCGGTCGTAACCGATGATGATGATCTCGTCCCCGAGACGGGCCTTGAGGTTGTTCGCTGTGGTGGCGCCGAGGATAAGACTATATTCATCACCTGGTTGTAGAAAGCGGCCGACGCCAATGCGCTTCCCCAGCTCGGTAACCCTCGGTTCTGTCACTGGGTCCATACCGATCAGCATCACCCCTTCAGTGGTCTCATCGGAGGCGGCGAGACCGAAGGACTCCAGTCGCTGGCTATGGTTCTCTATTCCTGCTTGCTGTAGCGCTTTTGAGACTTCCTGCGGATGCCGGATGTACGCTGACAGCTCAGGCCGCTGAAAGTAACCCTCGTGGTGGATCTGAATCGAACCGATGATTGCCTGCTGGAAGTTCCCCAGCATGTTCTGATGCAGTCCCTGGTTGAAGCCCCAAAGAAAGATCAGGGAGGCAAGCCCCACAGCGATGGCGCCGACGGTCAGAAGCGTCCTTGGCAGACGGCCCAGAAGATTGCGATAGGCGACTGCCAGCGTGATTTGACTGATAGGGGGGCGATTGGCTGGCATCAGGGGCCTTATCGGGCACCTTTGGTACCCGGATTGAATAGGGCGTCATCAAGCTTGGTATCGAACTCGATGGCGGTGAGGGTGATGACGGTTCGCTTGCCTGTGTCGTCCAGGGGGTTCATGGTCCAGCGGGTGGGGATGGTTCGGCCGGACACCTCACGTACCTGGTCGAATTCCATGCGACGACTGACCTTTTTGTCACAGTGGTACTCCAGGGAGACAGGCAGACCATCTCCGCGTACCTGGTGGATCAGCTTGCGCCAGGTGACTTTCGCCGAGGGGAGAGGGGTCGACTCAATGGTGTAGATAGTCACGCCCTCTTTTTCTTCTGTGCTGAGGATGCGATGGGTGTAGTTGTCGATGAGTGAGTCGGTCTCCAGCAGATCCTGATTGTTGAAGTCCGAGCCCATCCAGGGATCCTGCATCATCGCTGGGGAGATATTGATGCGGCGCTCCAGTTTCGGCAGATACATGGAGAGGGTGTTGTCGACCTTGAGAAATACCGTACCCCGGGTCTTGCGGGGGGAGAGGATCTCCATGCGGAAGCGGTTGTTGCGCATGTCGTCGTGGCTGCGGAAGGTCATGTGCCGCTGCCAGTCGGGGCGGATGATGTCGACCTGGTACTCCGCCATAGTGGCGTCGGAGCGCATCAGGGATTCGCTCTTACGCAGTAGTTCAATAGCCTCGGGATCGCTCTCCGCAGCGAGGAGATTGCCGGTCACCAGGACCAGGAGAAAAATTGTCTTTTTTAGCAACCACATGAGCCGGTCTACTCCAGATAAATAACCGAGTAAGATAATTGGATTATAAGCATTTCATAATATATAGCCAGTTTAGCTTATATATATTTACGCTCAGTACACAATAATTGACTGATAAATAAGGACTAAAGCGGGGTTTTTTAGCCGTTCTGAAGGCAGAGGGCGCAATGCCCAGGGGCTATCGCCGGGTATGTAGACGGTTCATCGCCTGTTGCAGACGGCCGTCGAGTATCTCGTCTAGGGAGTCGATGGCGCGATCAATTCCATCCATGATCGCCTCGCGGGCGGATTTGGAGGGACGCCCGAGGACGAAATCGACACCAGGGCCTTTTCTCTCTGGCTCATCAATGCCGATGCGCAGGCGATGAAAATCCCGGCTGCCCATGGCGTTCATGATATCCCGCAGGCCGTTGTGTCCAGCGTGTCCGCCGCCGGTCTTGAGGCGTATCTCGCCGGTCAGCAGGTCCAGCTCGTCGTGGGCGACCAGGATCTCATCTACCGAGATACGAAAGTAGTTGGCCAGGCTGGAGACCGATTGTCCGCTGCGATTCATGAAGGTTGATGGCTTGAGTAGACGACACTCATGCCCGTGGATCATCAGCTTGCAGACCTGTCCGTGGTGTTTGGATTCGGCTTTGAAGGATTGATTGTGCTGTTGCGCCAGTCGTTCGACGAACCAGAATCCGGCATTGTGGCGGGTCATCTCATAGTCACTACCGGGATTGCCCAGGCCGACGATGAGTTTGATGGGGGAGTTGGCCATGATCAAAGATCAGGGGGAGCAGCAGCTCCCCCTTCGGGTGGAGGTTATTCGGGCGTCTCTGCGCCTTCGCTCCCGCCCTCAGCTTCGCCGCCCTCGCCCTCATCTTCCTCGGCGCTGCGGTGGGTAGCGTGGATAGTCAGTACGATGGGATCCTCGCCGGTATCAGTGCCTGCAAGCTCAACACCCTCGGGAAGTTTGATCTCAGAGGCGTGCAGTACAGTACCCATCTCCATCTCAGCCATATCGATCTCGATGAACTCGGGCAGATCCTTCGGCAGACAGGAGATATCCAGGTCGGCCATGACGTGGCTGGCCTGACCGCCGGATTTGACGCCCGGGCAGGTCTCTTCGTTGAGGAAGTGGATCGGCACATGCAGACGGATCTTCTCGTCAGACTGAACGCGCTGGAAATCCATGTGCAGGATAAACGGCTTGGCAGGATGGCGCTGCAGGTCCTTGAGGACCACGGTCTCCTTGTTTTTGCCGATCTTCAACGTGAGCAGGCTGGAGTAGAAGGCCTCGTTTTCCAGTGCATGCACCATCTCATGGTGCATCATGCTGATCATGCTGGGCTCTTTGTGAGCGCCATAGACGACACCGGGGACCTGGCCGGAACGACGCAGGCGGCGGCTCGCACCTTTCCCTGTGTCTGTCCGCGCCTCGGCGGTAATTTCAAAATTGGCAGACATATCAATCTCCAGAAAAATCTGTTGTATGTTGATGAAACGCCGTTTTGCGACCAAACGGCGCTGAAACCGCTGATTGACAGCGGACGCGGGATTCTATCAGGATTTCAGTTTTTTTCCACTTCTGCCGGTCAGAGGTAGTGTTCAGGGTAGGGCGCTCGGGCGACGCCACTCTCCACGGCTGCCTTTGCTACGGCGGAAGAGATCCGGGATCTGAGTCGGGGATCCAGGGGTTTCGGGATGATGTAGTCGGGTCCGAAGGAGAGCGAGGTGAGCTCATAGGCATCCAACACCTCCTGGGGAACCGGTTCGTGAGTCAGCTCCTTGAGAGCATTGACTGCGGCGATCTGCATATCCTCGTTGATGCATGACGCCCTTACATCGAGGGCGCCCCGGAAGATGAAAGGGAAGCCGAGGACATTGTTCACCTGGTTCGGGTAGTCACTGCGACCAGTGGCCATGATCACATCGTCACGGACACTGGCTACCACCTTGGGGCGGATTTCCGGTACCGGGTTGGAGAGGGCGAAGACGATAGGCTTGGGCGCCATGCTGGCGAGCATCTCCGGGGAAATCAGGTTGGGTCCGGATACGCCAATAAAGATATCGCAATCCGCCATGGCATCCTCCAGGGAGCGCTTTTCCGTTTCGGCGGCTACGCCCCATTTAAAGGGGTT
>JBNKMQ010000187.1:0-12411 GCA_050293225.1 Sedimenticolaceae bacterium | reverse complement strand
GCGGCGTTCGCCCGGGTTGTAGCGGAAGCAGATCAGCTCCGGCATCTCGGGGACCTTGTCGACCAGCGAGATGTCATCCAGGTTGAGCACGCAGCCGCCGTCGGCCGCCGCCGCGGCGAACTCCGTGGCGCTGGTGTTGTTGGAGGTGAACATGATCTCCTCGCCGCGCGCTCCGATCTGGCGGCTCAGCGCCAGTTCGGCGATGGAGCTGCAGTCGAAGCCGAAACCCATGGCATGCATGATGCGCAGGATCTCCGGGTTCGGCAGTGCCTTGACGGCGAAGTATTCGCGAAAGAACTCGACACCGGAGAAGGCCTCGGTCAAGGCGTTGCCGGTCTCGCGGATGCCTTTCTCGTCATAGAGGTGAAAGGGGGTTCCGAAATGCTCGACGATACCGGGCAGCGTCTGTTCGAGCCGTTGGGCATAATCGTTGGAGACGGGCACTACAATACCTCACTGATGCGCTTCATGGCGGCTTGCACATTGTCGAAGCTGTTGAACGCGCTGATGCGCACATAGCCTTCGCCGCACTTGCCGAAACCGGCACCCGGGGTGCAGACCACGCCGGCCTCGTTCAGCAGCTTATCGAAGAAGGCCCAGGAGTCACCCTTGGCGTCGATCCAGATGTAGGGGGAGTTCTCGCCGCCAATGCAGTCGTAGCCCAGGGATTCCATCTTCTCGCGGATGTAGCTGGCGTTCTTCATGTAGTAGTCCACCAGGGCCTGGATCTGTTCCTGCCCGGCATCGCTATAGACTGCCTCGGCCGCCTTCTGCACCGGGTAGGAGACGCTGTTGAACTTGGTGGTGTGGCGACGGTTCCAGAGACCATGCACCGCGATAGGCTCACCGGCGGCGGTGTAGGCGGTACAGGCCTTGGGCACCACGGTGTAGGCGCAGCGGGTGCCGGTGAAGCCGGCGTTCTTGGAGAAGCTGCGGAACTCCACGGCCACCTCTTTGGCGCCCTCGATCTCGTAGATGGAGCGGGGCAGGTCGTCGTCCTGGATGAAGGCCACGTAGGCGGCGTCGAACAGGATCAGCGCCTTGTTGGCCTTGGCGTAGTCCACCCAGGCTTTAAGTTGCTCCTTGGTGGCGGTGGCGCCGGTGGGGTTGTTGGGGAAGCAGAGGTAGATCAGGTCCACCGGCTCGCTCGGCAGTTCCGGGATGAATCCGTTGGCCTTGTTGCCCTCCAGGTAGACCAGGCCGGTGTAGCGGCCATCCTCGGCGGCACCGGTACGGCCGGCCATGACGTTGGTGTCCACATAGACCGGGTAGACCGGATCGGGAATCGCCACCCGGATGTCGTTGGCGAAGATCTCCTGGAAATTGCCCGAGTCGCACTTGGCGCCGTCGGAAACGAAGACCTCTTCCGCCTCGATGTCGCAGCCGCGGGACTGGAAATCGCCCTTGGCAATAGCCTCGCGCAGGAAGTCGTAGCCCTGTTCAGGACCATAGCCATGGAAAGTGGCATCATTGGCCATCTCGTCCACGGCGGCGTGCATGGCCTGGATGCAGGCCTCGGGCAGGGCGCGGGTGACGTCGCCGATGCCGAGCTTGATGATCCCCTTGTCCGGGTTGTCCTGCTGGAACTGGGCGACCCGCTTGGCGATGTCTGAGAACAGGTAGGAGGCCTGGAGTTTATTAAAGTTCTCGTTGATCTTGATCATGCTACACCTTGCAAAAAGGAAATCTGTAAATTGGAAAACGGGCCATTATACAGGGATTGAAGCCCAGGAGGAGGGGCTCAATCAGGCAAATATCTTGGCGTACTCCTCCGCCTTAAAGCCCACATGCAGTGCCTTCCCATGCACCATTAGCGGGCGTTTGATGATTGAGGGGGTCTCCAGCATGACCTGGATTGCGGAGGTCTCATCAATTGACGACTTTACCGACTCATCCAGCTTGCGCCACATCATGCCGCGCCGGTTGAGCAGGGTCTCCCAGCCGACCTGTTTCACCCATTGGCGGAGCTGTTTTTCATCGACCCCCTCTTTTTTGTAGTCATGGAACTCGTAATCGATGTCGTGCTCCTTGAGCCAGGCTCTCGCCTTTTTCATAGTGTCACAGTTGGGTATACCGAAAAGCTTGATCATGGCTGGTGCTACCTGGCGTTAAATGCTGATTCTGGGGTGTGATCTCTCAAACGGCAGAGTTTTCCCGATGAGCGGTCTCACGGTCTTAATCTTGGCAAGCTAGTATAAGTTATGTATCAGCCGAGAGCCTATGGCATGAGTAGGGATATGGGTGAGTCGTCGCTATCTTCGAAGTTCTGTGAAGCTTCCCGGACCACCGACCTGAGTGATCTGGAGACGGTGATGTTCGATCCGGATCCGCCACTACAGGATTACCATCAGGCCATGGAACTGGCCAACAGGGAAGCGGAACAGCAACTAGGTGAAGTGATACTCCTCTCCTGGTATGACCGGGATAGAAACTTCGAGTCACCGATACAGGCCAGTGAAACTCACAAGGGGCGAGCAATACCCGGCTATGTGGACTACGGGTTAAACCACGGGGCCAGGCTGGTGATTGATATTCATATGGGCAGGTTTGTCTTTTTTTACCTTCCGATCAGTAATCATTGAGTAGTAGTTATGATAAGTGTGCTGGATGTGGTTAAAAACCTTTGGGATTTTGGAATGGATGAATATACAGCGTTAGGGGAATCTTCGGATATGTCGGTCAGGGAGGATGGCTGGGAGATCTTTGTTGATAGATGTCTCATTCACCACCAGAGTGGGTTTAAGGCTGAATTCAAAGATGCCGCGATCTACAGCATCGTTAACTTTCCATATGAGGCGACCATTCACGACATCAGAAACTGGGTTAAACAGGCCGAGTATCAGTTGATGCGATTAGGATCAGGGTAGTCTGCCGGGTGACTGGAAACCGGTTCGCGTTCTCTCCGTCTCCTCTTCTTGCTGAAGACGGGGTATGGAAAAAAGTTATTCGATTTGAACTCATGATTGAGACGCATTGCGCAGGCTAGGAGACGAGATTGCAAAATGTACTCAGCGCTTGCGTCAATTTATCCTACCCCCTCACTTTAGTGGTTCGGCCAATCTCTTCAGTCGGATATGAATTTCACTTGTCAGCTGGAGGATCAGGGCTTTGAAATAGCGTCTATGATCTTCTAGATATAGAGTACCTGCAGCAGCGGGGTTTCGGGATGAATCAGTTATCAACTTTACCCTGATAATCTCAAGTTCATTTTGGAGGAAGAGAGGAGATGCGAATAGAGCTGACTCCCAGCGAGGCGAGAATCATTGGTTGCCTGCTGGAGAAAGAGATCATTACCCCTGATCAATACCCCCTGTCACTGAACGCTCTGACTTCGGCCTGTAACCAGAAGAGCAGTCGGGATCCGGTGATGGAGTTGGATGAGAGCGAGGTACAGCAGATCCTGGACGATCTGGTGAAGAAACATCTGGTCAGCAGCCAGAGTGGCTTTGGCAGCCGGGTACCCAAATATAAGCATCGTTTCTGCAATACCGGTTTTGGTGGATTTGAGTTTTCCCCGCAGGAGACAGGCATCCTCTGCGTTCTTCTGTTAAGGGGCGCGCAAACTCCAGGGGAGCTGCGTACCAGAACCCAGAGGCTCTGTCAGTTTGCGGATGTTGAAGAGACCGAGCGGGTACTGCAGGAGTTGTCGCAAAGGGATGACGGTCCCTTTGTCATTCGTCTGCCGAGGGAACCGGGAAAGCGCGAGTCCCGCTATCGCCACCTCTTTTGCGATGAAGAGACGATGGCTGAAGTGGAAGCGTCCATACAGGAGATCGCGCCCTCAGGGGATCTGCAGACATTAGTGGATGAGATGAGAGCAGAGTTGGAGGCGCTGAAAGTCCGGGTGGCCAAACTGGAGGTGAAGGGATCAGCGCCGTCTGACTAAAACTTCGCGCTCAAATCTCTGAGTAATGATCACCACTCAATCGGTTCTCCGTGGCGGAAGAATCCACCGCTGGGACCATCATCGGGCAGGGTCGCAGCCCAGACGATACCCTTTGCTCCCTCTTCGACGGAGAGGGGTGCCTCGTCGCCACCCATCTCGGTTTTGACCCAACCGGGACAGACGGAGTTGATCTTGATGTTGCTCTGCTTCAACTCATCGGCAAAGATTCGGGTGACCGCATTGAGGGCGGTCTTGGAGAGGCGATAGGCGGGACAGCAGCCGTTCATTTCGCTCAACTGCCCCATGCCGGAGGAGATATTCACCACTCTTCCACGATCACCCATCAGCGGAATCAGGCTCTGACAGAGACGCAGTGGCGCGATGGTGTTGGTTTCGAAACCTTGTTGGATCAGTGAAGTATCAGCAGTCATGACGCTGCTGCTCTCCTTCCAGGGCGCTGGATCGGGGAAGATGCTGGCATTGTTGACCAGTACATCCAGCTCTCCATAACGCTCCTGGATATGCTCATGCAGAGCCTGAACCGAGTCGGGGTCATTGACATCCAATTGATGGAAGCTGACCGCGAGCCCCTGTTTTTGCAGGGCTTGGGCCGCTTGCTCTCCCAGAGTGGCATTGCGGGCGGTGAGCAGCACGGTGTAGCCGAGTTCTGCCAGCTGCCGGCAGGTCTCCAGTCCCAGTCCACGGTAGGCGCCGGTGACAACAGCGATATTCTTTTTTGTCATGATCTCTTCCTGTCTCGGGTAATTTAATTTTTTTGCAGATTCTTAAGGATGAAGTGGATCAAGTTCACAAGCTTGAGATCAAGCTTATTAGCGATCTGAATCTGTTTGACTATACTCCACCTATCTGGTGCCGGGTTTGTTCGGTTTCAAGGTCTGGTAAGTGAAGGGTGTCGGATTATTTTACGCTCCTGCTCCTTATGCCGGTATTAAAACATGTGCTATTCCAATAGCCGAATGGTAGGTGCAAAATTCAACATCTGCCCTACAGCGTGGAGGTGCGAACCATGATGCCGATAGATAGTAAAGTAAAGGTTGATGGGACAGATTATTAAAATCGTCTCTCGCAACCTTGATTGCCTCCGTGGCGCATGGTCACACCCTGGGATAGATTTCGCTGTTTATTCTAGTTCACTGATAATCTGCCTGGCGCAAAATGATTTTCAAGTCGATGTTTCAGCTCTCGCTTCCGATTGTAAACAAGTGTGAAGCAGGCCTTGGGTCTGCTGGATGGGATTTTATTTGCAGACTGCGGTCAAAGGGTTTGTAGCGCCCAGGTTAGGATTTTCTCATGAAGACTAGAGACGACATTCCCAACGGCAAAGAAAAGACGATCGACGGCAAGCCCTGCGTCTTCTATGACGGCTATTGGATCAAACGTTATGAGCCGATGGAAGACAGCCTGGAGACCAAGAGAATTCTCATCGAGGCTCTGACCCGTCGCCTGTTTAATCATGTGGAACACGGCATCAACATGCCGGGAAACAGGCTGGACGAAGCAAAACAGGCCTACGAAGCAGAGCAGGATCCCGAACGCAAGCGGGTGAAAGGCGCCATGCTGGCAGGTGCACTGTTTAATCGGGGTACCGATATCTTCCGTAAACTGGTCAAGCTGGAAGAGGATCAGGTGATGTCCGGCAAGGGCAGGGAGATGCTGCATGAGTGTGGTGAGTATCTTCTTCAGGCCCTGGAGATGGGTAAACTGGTCAAACATCGCAGCGGAGACGAAGGTATCGATGAGTTGTGGGGAGAGCCCTTCAGGGCTTTCACCGTACCGGTCAACACCTTCTACGAGACCCGCTATTTGAAGATTGCCCAGACAATGCGGGATATTGATCACATCTCTGCATCGATGATTGAGGCATTCAAAGGCAGCTATTTTTTCCCCGATGCAGAAAAATTGTTAGTAGCGTTTGCCGAGGCTGCGAAACTGAAGAGTGAAACCCTGCGCACCGATCCTGTTATCTTCGATGTCTGGCCCAACTTCGTCGTTGCGGGCGAGCACCTGCTGGAGCTCGCTCCGACCGAGAAGGGTAGTGGTTCCTGTAGCGCCTGCTGGGAGGCTGATGAGGGCGGACGCCTGCTCAAAGAGGGTACAGATCTGATTACACACATTGCCCGCGCTCGCGTGCCTATGCCTAAAAGCACAAAAGCCTTCGTGGAGAGATGCCACGCCTACTTCCAGTGCCGTATGCCCAGACCGAAGAGCGAAAAGGTCGAGATCAAGTCTCTTTAGGCGCAAGCTGACAAGTCAATAAGTCGTCAAGAATGTAGACGACGCAAAATTTTACTTAATTCCATATGTTTACGGTTTGCTTAAGGCAAGATTTAAGGGGAGAATCTTGTTTCATAAGCCGGACCTTATATCGTCTATTCATCGATACAAGTAGTCTAGAATAAGGAGACCAGGAGATAACCGTCTGAAAACGGTAGATAATTATGCGGATTGGATGCCCTGAGCCCAACGGCCGATAAATGTTTGAATCCTTCTACGGACTAAGTGCTAACCCCTTTCGTCTCAGTGCAGACGAGGGGTTTCGTTTTGCCCACCGTTCCTACAAGAAGGCCTGGTCCTATCTCAAGTATGCCCTGGATCAGGCTGAAGGATTTGTCCTGGTGACAGGGCGTCCGGGTACAGGTAAAACCACTCTGATTCGGGATATCATTAATGATATCGATCCTTCGAAGCTCACTGTGGTCAAGCTGATTACCAACCAGTTTCAGAGCGAAGAGCTTCTTCGCATGATAGCTCTGGAACTTGGATTCGAAGCGCAGGACTACAATAAAGCAACCTTATTGACGCGACTTAGCGATCATGCCGCCCAGTTAAACACCCAGGGGCGGCGAATTGTGATTATTGTTGATGAGGCTCAGAATCTTACAGAAAACGGGCTGGAAGAGTTACGCCTGGTCTCTAATCTGCAAATCGGAAATCAATCCCTGTTTCAGATATTTCTCGTTGGCCAGGAGGAGTTGAGAGGCTTGATAAACATGCCTGGGATGCATAATCTCAAGCAGAGAATTATTGCCAGTACCCGCATCGAGCAACTGGATGAAAAGCAGACCCGGGAGTATATCAATCATCGTCTCGACATGGTGGGTTGGGATCATGATCCTGAGGTGGATGAGCAACTCTATCCCCTGATTCAAAAACTCACCCATGGCATTCCAAGAGAGATCAATCATGCTGTGGGCAGGTTGTTGCTCTATGGAGCCTTGGAAGAGAAACACAAACTCTCTGAGGATGATTTTTGGACAGTCGTTAAAGAGCTGAATCGGGAACGTCGACTGGGTATAGATATTGAGGATCAGCTCGAGGCCTATAAAGAGCGGCAAAGGAATGGTGCTGTAGATAATGACTCCAGTGAAGAGCTTGAGTCCGAGTCGGATCAACCTTTAGTCGATGCATCAAAAGAGCCTGAGTCTGACGCTGCTGAAAAAGAGATTCCGTCGGAAGAGATTGCAGAGCAGGTAGTTGATGAACAGGCAATTTCAAAGGTAGCTGGAGCTGAAGAATCGATAGTAGAGCCAGATAGCGCCGTTCCTGTTCAATTCGATCAGGATCAAATCGAAGACGATAACAAGGGGATAGAAAATGCTTCCGATGAAGCAGACACTGAGCCTGTTGAATTGTTCGGTGCGGCAACCGACTCGCCTAGAGTAAATCTGCATGATCAAAACCACCTTGACCTGCCGGAGATTCATATTGAGGGCCAAGGCGATGTGGTCGAGGAAGTTAAGTCTCAGCTATTGACCGATGTCGATGATCTCTTTGGTGAAAAGAGAAAGTTTTTTTCCTGGCGTCTGCTGTTCTACCCGCTGGCGGTTCTAATCGTGGTTTTGCTGATAATGCGACCTGATCCTGATGCACTATTGAAACAGGGACAACAGGTTTGGGACGATTTTAATAAGAACTTCATTCAGAAGCCTACGCCTGGCTCAGTAAAGCCAGTTGCTACCCATGATTCGGCCAGCAAGAATATGGCAGAAGTGGAGTCGAAAAAAGAGGTTCAAGAGTCTCGCGTAATAACAGATAGGCCAAAACAAGCTGCCAAAGAGCGAGTAGAAATCCCTGGCCAAACAACCGATAAACTGAGCCCGGCGACCAGTGAGAATCCTCCTGAGGAGGAGTTTCAAGAAATTAAGCTGAAGCAGCACTACTTCCTTATGTCTGAAGACGCTGAATCGGGACTGACTCGTCAGTCGCAATTAAGACTTGAAGCAGCAGTTCAGCTGCTAGAAAAATATCCCACTACCGTTCTCAAGTTGACTGGGCTGACGACCCCGGAAGGTTCTCCAATAAAGCAAATGCGAACTGCACTCAAGCATGCAAATTCTGTAGCGACTCAAGTCAATCAAGCGGGTATTTCAAAAAAGCGAATTCTAATCGAAGGGATTAAGCCGGATGGTTGGGAAAGCGACGGCTTTGATTTTAAACGGTCTGAATCTCAGCCTGATGGATGGATTGTAGTCTTCGAGGTATTTGCTGGACTGAATTGAAGACTTGTCGCTGATTGGATTTATGCGGCATGGCTTCGAACTTGAGTTAAATGTACTGCGAGAGCAGAAAAGACAAGTTGACTCTGATTTTCCACTTGAGATTCATATCTTGATCCAAGATAGTCGTCACCGGGTGATGATTGTGTTGCTGGCTATGCGGTATCTGGCAAACTCCTGGCTTGTGGTTATGCAGACAGCGCATTGTTAGCGGCGGTTTGTTCAACCCGTTACGCCAAAACTTACTTATGAAAATGCTGTTTCCGTAGTGAGTCAAACAATCCATATGCCCAGGGCCGCATGGCGACCACAACGGTAACACCTAAGCGCTCTGCGAGTGGTAGTTTGGTATCTTCATCATTAAGTTCATCAAACTCCCTCGCCAGCTCCGCCATCTTGCGCTGGAATATCTGGTTTGAACTTTCAGATAACATGCCATTGATTACGATCAGCTTCTCTTCAGGTCGATCAAATCTTGAGGAGAAGAAGTCAGCTTCGATTTTCTCTTGAAATAAACGCTGAATCGGTCCGTTCTCCTGCCATTTGAAATTACGCGCCACTAGCAGTTTGACCAGATTTTTTGGTAGTAGCTCGATCAAGCGAAGGCGATCGAGCTTGGCCAGGTGCTGTATGCATTTTGTCTCAGAGATATTAAACCTCTGCATAATCTCCTGAATCGTCCAGCGATTGAGTACGCAGACCGTTATGAGTAAGAGTTCAATGTCGCTCGCAATCTCTGCCTCCTGCTCGAGGCTCAAGCCGGAAATGGCGATTTCACCTTTCCGTTCATTCATCTCCTGCACTAGGTCAGAGATCTCCATATTCATCATCTGACACACCTGATCCAGACGCTCGAGGGTAAAGGTCTTTTTTGAGAAAAGCCGCTTGATGTTTGCCTCAGACAGTCCAAGGTGTTGAGCTACGTCGGCATAGGTCAAACCGTGTGCCTTGAGGGTACGTTTCAGGGCTTCTATCAATTGCTGCGTTTGGGCCATGATGTGATCTCAATCGATGGTTTCAGCTTCCAGGGAAGCATTTCAAACGCACATCATGCCATAGGATGGTTTATCTGGATAAGTCCTCCTTCTCAGGATTATCTTTTCTACGCCAATATGTATCGCTCCAGTTATCAGGGCCAGAGGGCAAGGCCGAACAGGAGTAACTGAAAGCCAGCAAAAAACAGCTGCCAATTCAGCAATCGCTGTGCGCCTTCTGTTCGCTTTGCTAGATTTTCTCCTATGCTGCTTGTTGTTGGAGGAGTGCGTCCAATTCTGGCATCGAAAGCAGCCAGATCGGCCACCGGGTTGAATCCTTTCTGCCAACGACATGACCAGTTTTTAAACACGGTGGCATCAATAAGCACCCGTAGTGCGAAATATGCTTGAAACGAGCCAATTACCAATGCCGAGATGAGCAGAGGCATGCGTGTCGGATGGCAAGTCAGCCAAACTAAAAAGGTCAATGAGAGCGCAAGCACACTGACAATGAGTATCTTCCAGCCAATGTCGAGTTGGCGGGCGGTCTTTGCTGCATGGGTTGCAAGAGTTGCGATTTCTCTATCCTTTACTTTCATCTTTAATCTCCTTAAGCAGCTGACGTTGAGCGTCAGTCAGGACTACTCCTGGGCGGCGTGCCTTGATGCGCATAATGGCGGCGTTAACACTGTCGCACTCTCCGCTTTGCAGCAGCCATGCTGCCAGCGTCAAAGCACTGCGTGAATAACCCAGCGCGCAACAGACAAGAACTCGATGTCCGTTTTGCCGGAATGTTTCTAGGGATCTGGCTGCCAAGCGTAGGGTTTCTATATCTGGCGTACACAGATCGAGCATGGGCACACTCTCAGAGTGACGCAGATTGTTCGGGGTATTGAACTCAGATGTCAGGTCAAGTACTGCATCAAAACCGCTTGCGGCCAGCTCGGACCTGCTCGGAATACGGCCGATCCAAATTTGATCTGTGATCTGATCCGGCTCGGGTTGTTTGTGGGTCCAGGCACGGCTGTTGATCCACGCTCCCAGTCGATAGGGCGCCAGTAACCAGCGAACCGGCATGCTCTGTCGACCGTTTTGTTTTTGAAAACCCGCAGTGCCTGCCCTGGCGTAGTTGTATGCAACCAGTGCCAGTGAGACCGCCGGCCAGATGGCCCAGAGCGCCCACCCCCCCTGGGTTGCGGCCAGCACACAGAGGGAGGCGCCCAGCAGGTAGAAGAGTGACAGTCGGCGATTAGGTGCGCTTGTCTCTATACGCTTGAACATGGGCGAATCGCCCTGGTCAGGCCAGAGCCAGAGTGTGAACAGTCCCACCAGCAGTCCCGTCGGCACATCGAAGAAGTGGTGCTGCCAGGTGGTGAGCACCGATCCCGCCACCAACAGTGCCCAACCATGCCAGAGCCAGCGTCTGCCGGGGCTGGCATGGCGTATCAGGCTCCACCAGATAATCACCAGCAGGCTGATATGCAGCGAGGGGGCCTGGTTGTAGGGCAGGTCGAAACCGGCCAGGGCATCGAAGAGTGCTCCGAAGAGCCCTTCAGTGACCGGCTTGTCGGCGGAGAAGCGCAGAGGGAAGGCCACGAAGAAAGCTACCGAAATGAGTTGTGCGCTCAACAGCCTCAGACCGTGGTGATTGACTTCGCGGGGTGATCTCAGTGCGAGGAAGGAGAGCCCGTACATCAGGTCGATGGACCAGTAAGGGATGATGGTCCAGGGCAGAAAGGGGATGATCCGCTCCCAGTCGAAGACGATGCTGGCAGTGACCTCACGGCTGGCAGCCAGCTGATTGGCCCAGCCGTAACTGAGGAAGAAGATCGGTGCCAACAGGATCAGCCAGGCCAGGCTGTGCTTGAACCGAATCGGCTCCCGAGTGGTGAGGGCAAGGGTATTCATGAGACCCGGCGACGGGCGATAGAGACAGTGAAGATCCCCCACTCGTCGATGCGCTGTTCGATCTTCTCGAAACCGGCCTCATGTACAAGCTGATCCATCTCCGCCTGGGTGCGTCTACGCATGACCCAGGGCTGGCCGTCCCGGTGGCTGGTCAGGGCGCGGGCAATCATCTCCAATTGAGGATGCCAGGGCTGCCCGGTGTAGATGAGATAGCCCCCTGGTTGCACCGCCTGCGCCATGCCGGCCAGAGAGGCACGCACCAGGTCGTTATCGGGAAAGAGCTCATAGAGTCCGGAGACGATACCCAGAGTGGTGCCGGGTTGAGCAGCGGCGACGGACTGGGTGTCGAAGGCGTCTCCTTTAGCAAAGCTGACCCTCTCCCCGAGACCCATCTGCGCGATCAGCTGCTGGCCCTCACTCACATTGATCTCCGAGTAGTCACGTAAGAGTACGCTGTCCGGCTGTTCACTATGAGTGGTGAGGGCGTCCAGGATGTATCGACCGTGACCGGCGGCGATGTCAAGTACCCGCACCGGTCTCTCTGACTGGCGAAGGTCACTCATCGCCTGCTGAATGAGTTCCTCCAGATGGACTTTGCGCTGGCGAATGCCGCGCCAGCCGATGGCGTCGAGGTAGTTTCTGTCCACCAGCCTTCCGATGGGCCCAGTCCCCTGTGCCCGGTTACGGTAGACATAGTCGAGGGTGCTGCCGGAGTCGAAACCGGTGCGCTGACCCAGAGCGATACCTTCCGAGATTTTAGCCGCCCACTGCAGTCCTTTGCGGTAGCTCTTCCAGCCCCACTCTCTGAGGCTGCCTTTGGAGAGCGGTTCGGAGAGCTGGCGTGCTTCGTCAAAGGTATAACCCTTCCGGTCGGCGTGAGTGAGGTCGATATTTTTATGTGGTTGATCGAACTGACGCAGGATGAAATCCTGCACCAGCCTGACGGCTGACTCCCGCTCAGCCTCACCCAGGGTGTCGTGATAGAAACCCTCGAGCAGATGTTGCTCCTTCACCGGTGAGCCCAGACGATCGTAGAAGTCGTGTTGCGGTTGATGCTTCACCACCCAGTCGGCGCCGGAGACCAGCACCTGGGTCGGCACGGTGATGGCCCCCGCATCGGCCACCA
>JBNKMQ010000186.1:0-3789 GCA_050293225.1 Sedimenticolaceae bacterium | reverse complement strand
GTGTTGGGCCTGATCGCCGGCGCTTTGGCCAAGTGGATCATGCCGGGTAAGGATGACGGCGGGATCTTCATCACCATTCTACTGGGTGTTGCGGGCGCCTTTGTGGGAGGTTACCTGGGTGCATTGCTCGGTATCGGCTCTACCGGCGATCTGAGTATCGTCAGTATTCTGACCGCCACGGCAGGTGCTTTCCTGCTGCTGTTCGTCTATCGAACGGTGAAGAAATCCGGGGCATAAACTGAGGTCTGATCATCAACAATATGAGGTTAGGCAGCATGTATTCAAAGCGCACAGTTTTTCTTATCAGCATGTTTTTTTCGGTATTGGTATTCGCCCCTTTTGTCGTGGCGGATTCCAATGGCGGCAGCGAGCGAGAGCGCTACAAGGCAGAGAAGGAGATGCGCAAAGAGGAGCGCGAGGCCTGGAAGGAGGAGCGTAAGCGGGATCATGAAGAGAGAAAACGAGCACGTGAAGAGGCCCATGAGCAGCGGAAGCAAGCGCATGAGATGGAGCGGGAAGAGATGAAGGCTCGCATCGAGATGGAGAAACAGGCACGCAAGGCCGAGAGGGAAGAGATGAAGGAGCGGGCCGAGTACCGCAAAGAGAAGCGGGAAAAGCGGGGTAAGAAGTCAGACGATTGAAGTCGTCGGATTACTCTTCAATATCCAGGTCGTCAATGACCCGCTTGAGGTCGTCGATGGCCTTGTCGATATCAACGGAATCCCGAGCTTTCTCATTCGCGGTTCTTCTTCTCTCCGCCAGGGACATGCTGATGTCCGCCGGTGCAAGATTGGCGATATTTTCATTCCAGCGCAGGGCAACCGCCGTGACGTTGTCGCTTTCCGGATTGCTGACGCTTTCGGCTTGTGTGGCCAGGCCTTGAAGAGAGTTGTGTAGCGATCCAGTGGAGTTCGACAGGGAGTCGACCAGGGGACGCTCCGAAAGCGGTCCCCAGAATCCATCCGTACAGAGCATCACCACATCTCCCTGTTTCAGGGGGTGTGGACCGCTGAGTTCGGCGACAGGACGGTTGTTGGTGCCACCCAGGCAGCGGGTGACATAGTTGCGGAATTTGTGCGTATGCACCTGGGCGGCAGAAATAATGCCTTGCTGGCGCAGATGTTCCACATAGGAGTGGTCGTCCGTACGCATATAGATGACCCCCTCCCGCATGATATAGAGCCGACTGTCACCGATATGGGCCCAGTAGGCGTTATCCTCTTGTACCAGACAGAGTACGCCGGTGGTGCGGGGTTCGATGGGTGGTTCCTGCTCGCGGCCGTATTCGAGAATCCGCTGATGGGTCATCTCCATCAGACCGCTGAGAAAGAAGTGGGGGTTGGCGATGGGTTTGCGGCTGGTGAGGAAGGCCCGGCGGGCATTGTCCATCAGGATCTGAGCCGCCTTCTCACCCTTGGGGTGTCCCCCCATTCCATCGGCCAGGCAGAGCAGTATGGCGTCGGGTGCCTCGAGGACCAGACAGCGGTCCTGGTTGGTTGAACGATTGCCCAGTAGTGAGCATTGAGCGGTTTCGTACTTCATCAGGAGGCCCTCCTCGGAGAGAGGAATTCAGAGGCCTCACTTTCACTG
Source organism: Sedimenticolaceae bacterium (assembly GCA_050293225.1). Taxonomy (GTDB): domain Bacteria; phylum Pseudomonadota; class Gammaproteobacteria; order Chromatiales; family Chromatiaceae; genus Thiodiazotropha. The sequence goes on along the minus strand of JBNKMQ010000186.1, from coordinate 2,199 downwards.
TCCACATCGGCGATGCCGCCACTCAGGGCATCCAGCATCTCGCCGGCGTTCTGGGGTCGTTTTTCAAATTCGAGTTCCATCGCCCAGTCGATGGCTTCAAGCAGATAGGCGGGGTAGCGCCTTCGATAGGCTTTGGCCGCAGGCTTCAGCTTCTCTTTCGCATGTCGTTCTATCGCCGAGGGCGGCGCCTTGCCGTCCAGGCATGCACGCATGCTGGCACCGATGGCATAGACGTCGCTCCAGGGGCCGACCTTTCCCGATTGGTAGTATTGTTCTACGGGAGAGAAGCCGGTGGTGACCACTCTGCCGGCCCGGTTGGTCTCATTTTGTAATTCGTGTACGGCACCGAAGTCCAGCAGCAGGGGGCTGCCGCCGGTGCGCAGATGGATATTGCTCGGTTTGATATCCAGGTGGAGCAGGTTTTTTGCATGAATCAGATTGAGTGCATCCAGGATCGGTGGAAACACTGTCATGATGAAGCGGGTACTCAAGCTGCCGGCACGTTTCTTGATGTAGCTGGCCAGGTTCTTGCCCCGCTCGTGGTCCATCACCAGATAGCCGGTATTGTTCTCCAGGAAGAAGCCTCTCACCTGCACGATATTGGGATGCCGCAGGGAGGCGAGCACCTTGGCCTCCTGATAGAAGAGGCGCAGGCTGCGGTTGAAGTTGTCCTGGTTCTTCGCCTCGTTGGGTATGACCCGGTTGTTTTCTCCGCGCTTCGCCAGCTTTTTGGGCAGGAACTCCTTGATGATCACCTCGTCCTGGGTGTCTTCGTCCTCGGCCAGATAGATCAGGCTGAAACCGCCGCTGGCGACTACCTTCATGACCTGGTAGCAGTCGATAATCGTGCCTTCGGGGAGGCTGTCACGGAGTTTGTCTATCATTATTCCGTGTATGGGTAGTGGCTATGAGGGGGCAGTGAGCACGCGGATGCGGCAAGAGACTGGAGTGTGGTACGTCCTCTCTCAGGGCAGTCCTTTCTGTTCTTTGCTCGCGAATTCATCACTCTGATTATAAAGCGTAATTCATTAAATGCCTTAGCGGGTAGATAAGATTCCTTGCCGACGGATATCCAATATAGTGACTTTGGTCAAACATTCCAGCGTTAAAATCGTAAATTTTATTGTAGCGCTCACGATTTCCATAGCAGGCTATCGGCTGGATCAGGTAAATCTGAAGCCGTAATAGAGGGATAAACCCCTCCCTGTGGAGCCGTTCTCATTCTGTTTAACTTCATTCTCGTGGGTGATGAGTGGGCAAAGGTATGCGATTATGCAAAAGTTTGACCAGCAAAATTTAGTTTTCAACACAGGCAGGTGGATATGATCAGCAGCATGACCGCGTTTGCGAGGGAAGAGTATCGAGGCGATCTGGGTGTCATGAGCTGGGAGATCCGCTCGGTCAACCATCGCTATCTGGAGACTTTTCTGCGTCTGCCCGAGGAGTTACGGGTCCTGGAGTCGAGTGTCCGCGAGCGACTCAACACCCGTCTCGGCAGGGGAAAGCTGGACGTCAATCTCAAGTTCAAGCCGGGGAGCGGCGCCGAAGGCGGTGTACGGATCAACCAGCGTCTGGTCGAGCAGTTGATGGAGGCGGAAGAGGAGATTGCAGACCTGATGCAAGCCGAGGGTCATCTGCGCCCGATGGATCTTCTTCGCTGGCCTGGTGTCCTGGAAGAGGAGGAGAGGGACTACACGCCGGTCAAGCAACAGGCGATGGCGCTGCTGGAGAACACCATCGACAGTCTGATCGACAACCGTCTGCGCGAGGGAGAACGCCTGGCGGAGATCGTGGGTCAACGCTGTGAGTCGATGCAGGCCCAGGTGGAGCGGGTTCGCGGTCTGATGCCTGAAGTCCTGGACAATATCCGCTTGCGGGTTCGCGACCGGCTGGCTGAGGTGATGGAAGAGCTCGACGAACAGCGACTGGAGCAGGAGATGGCCATGTTGGCCCAACGCCTCGATGTGGACGAGGAGATGGATCGCCTGGAGACCCATCTGACCGAGGTGAAGCGGGTATTGTCATCCGATGAGCCGGTGGGGCGTCGTCTGGATTTCCTCATGCAGGAGTTGAATCGCGAGGCGAACACCCTCTCGTCGAAATCCAACGATGTGGAAGTGACCCGGGCCGGAGTCGAGATGAAGGTTCTTATCGAGCAGATGCGCGAGCAGATCCAGAACATCGAGTAGAATAGGAAAA
>JBNKMQ010000185.1:0-2039 GCA_050293225.1 Sedimenticolaceae bacterium | reverse complement strand
CAATTCGTCCCTGCACGAATTGCACGCCGATTTCCAGAATGTTTGCCTGTTGGTTGAGTGCGCGTTTGACGATGCCGATCTTCCAATCGTTGCTGTCCGCCTCTGTCTGCAGTCTGATCAACACGATTTCGCCAATCAGTGAAGGCACTGCCGGGTTCATGTTTAGGTGGAGCGCTACTCCGGAGCGGCTCTGGTTCGATCGTCTGGCCCTGAGTTGGGGCTTGCGAGGGTCTTGTGCCTGGTTTTGCACTGACGATTGGACCTGGGTCAGGGTGATCTCGTCATCCTGCGCTTCGTCCTGCCCTGTGGTGACTGTCTGATCGTGAGTCAGGTAGCTGTAGATGTGTTGTAGCCCTGTCCACACGTTGACCTGTCCTGAGGTGGTATGGCGTTCGCTATCCCGTTGCGGACGGATGTGCCACGACTTGAGTATGCGTGCCAACAGGCTGGTGATCTCCCGAGTGGTCAGTTTGCTCAGGGCGGGGGGCTTCTGATCCCCCGAACGCTCCAGGTTACGCAGTTGCTGATGGATCTGCTGACTGACCGGATTGAGGTCGAAAAGGGTGAAGCGGGGTTGCGCCAAGGTGCCCAGGCCTTCAGGCTCAAACAGACTGGGCGGCACCTCACCGAGGCGGTCGACGACATAGTGGCCAGAACGGTCGACTTCCCGGCTTGGTGGCTTGAACCGGGCATGAACGGCCAGCTCGTCAAGGTAGTCGAAACAGAGCCGTGGCTCTCCTTCCTGCAAGTGGCAGGGGTCGAGCAGACGCAGCAGCAGGAAGCGATTGTATTGCTGTTCGATGGTATGCTCGAATGGCTTGTTGTCCCCATCGTCGACCGGGGAGTGGTTTATCTGCTGTTCCTCTGCAAAGGTGTGCAGGCGCGAGGTCTCACGATAGGTGTGGATATCCCGACAGTCGAACTCTTCACAGGCGTAAAGGTACTCCTGCAGGTAGAACCTGATGGCATGGTAGATAGCAAAGGTGAGCCGCTCCAGGTTCTTTTTGCTGGCCTTGCTGCGGAGGCATTCGTTTGCAATGTGGCTGTAGCCATAGGCCATCTCTAGCATCACCCGGCGCAGGGTTGGGGTCGGTGCAGGTCCGCGGCGACCGCTGCTGCTGTGCAGCAGTCTGACCACGGGGGTGTGGTAGATCTCCATCAGCTCGTCCCGCTTGCGTAGCGAGCCGGGATAGCGGTTGAGGCGGACCAGACTGGTGAGGACCGCTTCGGAGAGTTGGTCAGGGTTGGCAAAGGGCAGGGCGGTGGCCCACTGTCGCAGTGGAGCTGGATTGGTCTCCACCAGCGGATTCTCAAACGGATCCTGCGTCGGTACGTAGAAGAGGGCTGGTGCGCTGGAGCCTTGGCGGTGGGTGAAAAAATCGAACATTCTGGATGCGATGGATTTCCTGCGGGTTACCGATCAACCAACTATAACACTCAGTTGCCACTGCGCCATCCGGGCGGGCTTGTTTTGTTAAGGTTTTCCAGAATTGCACTGAATGGAATTTAACCTGAGAACGGCGGTCTTAATCAACATCTAACCGCACCCTTTTTTGTTAAGTTAACTTGTTGATAATTAGATTAATTCGGAGATCTTGTATGTTGTCTCGGAGACTGTTTTACGCGCTTTTTCTGCTCTGCCTCTGTGGCCTGTCCCTCTCAGCCTTGGCAGAGCCGGTCGATTTCGAGCTGCAAGGTCTCGATGGCAAAACCTATCGCCTGTCCGACTATCGAGGCAAATGGGTGCTGGTCAACTACTGGGCGACCTGGTGTCCTCCCTGTCGTGAAGAGCTGCCAGAGTTGGAGGTCTTCCATGCGAACCACAAAGACAAGGATGCTGTCGTCTTGGGGATTGCCATGGAGCGGATTAAAAAAGACCGGCTGCAGAAGTTTGTCGATGATCAGTTTCTCAGCTATCCCATTCTGATGATGAAACCGGTGGCGAGTACCGAGTTGGGCAAGGTTCCCGGTCTGCCCACTTCTTATCTGGTCAATCCGCAGGGAGAATTGGCCGCCCGTCAGGTCGGTCCCGTGACGTT
>JBNKMQ010000184.1:0-8791 GCA_050293225.1 Sedimenticolaceae bacterium | reverse complement strand
AAATTCTCAAACCACCAGTAGGTGAAACCGCCACCGATCATCAGCAGAAGCAAAAGTACCGCCAGCCATGCAACCCGGGTTGCCGTCATCCGCCACCGCCAAAGCGGCTTTGCCACTGTTCACACATTGAGAGCGCCTCGGACTTCTCAGGATTCCGGTGACCATAGGCCAGCATCAGCCAGATTGAGGTCAGACGGGAGAAGAATTCGGACAAGGGATTCTCCAACTGCTCCTGCGCCAATCGGCGACACTCCCCTTCGGTAGCCCCCTCATGAATCTCCATGGAGAAGTTGTGCACAAGCGTGGAGAGCGCGCCCCGATAGAGCAGACTGAAGGCCTGACGATAGTCACCCGACTCGATCAGTCGGGCCGCCTGTTCGGCGGGGTTATCCGGTAGACTCTCCGGTCGCAGATCGAGACCGGCGATGTGAGTTGGCGCTGTGCGGCGCCCCCTCTCTGTCTTTCCCAGAGAGGGTCTGAGAAGGCCCTGATTCTGTACAAACCAGTAGATCAGATAGGCCAGCACACCCCCGGCCAACAGCCAGAGCAGCAGTTCAGAGACGAAGGCGAAATTCTGTCCGAATCCTTTGAAGATGGCATCGAGCCAATCAATCAACCAGTTGTTATCCCCGCTTTCAGACTTCTCACCGATAAACTTCCACTTGGTACGCTCTTCGTAGCGCCCAAAATCTTCATGTTGCAAAACCTCTTCGATTGTCTCTTGCACCTGTTCCCGACTGACTTCAGCCGCCTCAACCGGCGAGAAGTGCATGGTCGAAAACGCCAAGCAACCCACCAGCAGCAGGGCAACTGCTTTACCGGTCCGACTCTCCCGATAACGCTGCGCCATGCGCTTGAGACCCAGCTCAAGATCCCAGGCCTCCAGCTCACTGCGCCGGGTGAGATAGAGTACAAAGCCGGCGGAGACATAGAAGGGCGCCATCAAAGACATGGCCAGCAAAGAGCAGAACTGGTGTATCCACTCACTGACCGTATCGGGCTCCAGCAAATAGCTGTGCCAGTCGGTCCAGAGCAACTCATCGGGAATCAAAAGCACCAGCAGAGAGATCAGACTGAGCTCAAGAATTATCTCGAAGTGGACACCGATAATCGTCAGCCAACTGGCAGCATGACCATTCCGTCCAAGCACATTGATCCTGCGGGAGCGGGCCTTACCTTTGAGCCGTTCCAGGACCGCCACCGGCATGACAAAGGAGCGGGCGGGACTCAGCCGACGCCAGGTAAGATTGGCAATGAGTTGGGGCAGCACCACAGATCGCCAGTTTCTGCGGAGCTCCCGCCAGTGCAGCTCCTGATTGAACAATCTGCGACTCAGCCAGAAGAGCAGAGGCGGCTCATACATCGGCTTGAACCACCAGAGCAGCAACCCTGCCAGCCAGAGCGGCAAGGGTGCGATGGTAAGTATCAGCATAAAAGGTATCGCACTTGCCAACCAGATCAGCCAGAGCGGAAAGAACCATTGCCGGGCCAGTTTAAAGCCGAGATCTATCCCCTCCCAAGGGGAACGGGGCCGCAGTTTGACACTGAGATTAGCGAGATCCACCCTGCCCCCTGCCCACAAAGACGAGATAGAGAATCACCCATAACCATAGCAGTGCAGCGATGGAGTATTTGATCGCCGGAGCAAATCCACTGGATGACCAGAAGGCCTCTATGAAGGCCGCAACCAGCAGCATCAGCGCCGCCCCCATGACCAGCAGCAAAGCCTCACTGGCATTCTGCTTCAAGGCCTCGAGCCGACCAAAGGGACCGGGGGCCAAGACCGCCTTTCCCAGCATCAATCCCGCCGCACCACAGATGACGATGGCGGTAAGCTCAAAGGCGCCATGACCGGAGACGAAGGGCCAGAAGGTCTCCTGGTAACCTAGACGACTCAGGTGTCCGGCGACCCCACCGATCACCACACCATTGTAGAACAGCAGAAACAGGGTCCCCACACCAAGCAGTATCCCCATGGCGAAGGTACGAAAACCGATGCCGATGTTGTTCATGATGTAGTAACCGAACATAGTGAAGTCGGTCTCCGAGCCCCGATCCGGAGAGCGGCCCGGATGCTCATTCGCCGGGTCGTAGGAGCTCTCCATGTGGGATACATTCTGCTCCTGCATGACGGAGTAGATCAGATCCTCCTGCAGAAAACAGCCGACCCCCATGATCAATGCAGGCAGGAGAAAGGTTGCCAGGGAGAGATAAAAGTAGTTGCGATTCCTTCGTAGGGCCCGGGGAAACCCGCGAAAGATGAACTCGAGAATACGCCAGAGCCAACCCCCGCTTTTGCGGTAGAGCAGCGGATGTCCACGCAATACCAGGCTATGCAGATAGGCCACCAGGGTAGGACTGAAACGACGGCTTCGGGCCAGGGCATAGTGACTGCAGAGCCGCCGATAGTCCTGCGGAAAGTTCCGTTGATCCTCAGCGGTTGTCTTGCGCTTGGACCGGCGCTTCTGCAGATCATCGATCAAATGCTCGATCTCATCCCACAGGGCCCGGTTCTCCGCCTCGAATGCCTCCTGTTTCATCAGCGCCCCCTGAGGATCCAGTTGGCGTAGCCATAGAGGGTATCGACGCCCTTCGCCCCCTGCTGGCCTGTCACTTCGGAGAGGTAGCCCGCCAACTCCTCCCGCCTGTCCGCAGAGAGCCCCTCAGCCCGCTCACTGAAGGCGAGCAGGGTCATCTGTTCATCCTCGTTCAGATCCAGTGGCGGCTTGGTGACACTATCGGAAGGTGGGTTGGTCGGCATCTTCGCCTCATGCCGATAGATAACCAGAGTGCCGGCGGCCAGATCTCCCAGTCGTTTGAACTCCCTGTTGAGTAACATGGCGACCAAACCCGTGGCGTAGAGAAAGGGAAGAAAATCTGCGGTTCTCAACAGATTACGTATGACCGATGCGGAAGGTGTCACCGGCGTACCGTTATCCTGGATGACGAGTATACCCATCATCCGTTTGCCCGGCGTCGCGCCGTTCTGCAACTCGAAGAAAACCGGATAGAACCACTCGATGAGGAAGAAACCGATCAGCATCACCGCCATACCGACTCCACCCAGGAGAGACATGAACAGGGCCAGAGCCAGATATAGCACAGCCCGAATCGAGGCATCGATCGCCCAGGCGGCAGCCCTGACGATGGGGCCGGCCAGGCGGAACTCCAACCTCACTCCCTCGGGAATCTCGTAGAATCCAAGGGTATCGATTGGCCTCCCTATCTCCTCAACGCTGATCTCCGCCCCCTCAGCCCACTACCGGCTGCATCAGCTGAAGTAGATATCCCGATAGGCGCTGTAGATGGCAGCGGTCAGAATCGGAAAGACCACCAGCAATCCCAGACCAAAGGGGATAAAGCCGATGATCATAAACACAATTGCGACCAGTCCGTAGACTGTCAAAGGCAGCGTATTCTTGAGTGAGCCAACGAAACTCAGCTTCATGGCACTGAAGGCGTTGAGGTCATTCAGGATCACCAAGGCTGGGGCAAAGAGGTAGGCCATGATCACCGGGACGAAGAGAAGAAATGCCACCAGCATGGCGGTGATGAATCCAGGCGTCAGGAAGGTCATAGCCATGGCCTCAGGATCCTGTGTCGCCATGGCGCCGAGTCCTATTGAACCGACAAAAATCACCATGATGCCACCACCTATCAACATCATTAGCAGGAAGTAGAAGAGGCCGACCAGCACTAGTTGTCCCGCATTGTTGGAAAATCCGGCAAACATGTGGGAGATGGCAAAGTCTCCACCCTCATCCTGTTCACGGCAACCATACATCAGGCCTCCTGTGATCACCGGGGTCAACAAGTTGACGGCTATGGCCCCAAGCAAGGGGACTAGGCTTACCACCATCGCGAGCAGGAACCAGACCACCAACACAAGGATCCAGGCGATGGGGGCCTGCTTGAAGTACCACCAACCTTTGACGATCCAGGCCCAGCCATGGCCGGCACTGACCCCATGGGGACCATCCATCTCGCCTTCGCTGGATTCAACCAGATCCGCCTCTGGAGCCGTGTAGGGATTTGGCTCATCTTCCTGCACAGTATGATCAGTATCGGCCTGGGACTCATGGGCGGCAAGAAACTTCGCAGCCACGATGCCGCAATCCTGACAGATACCCAGTTCCATCTTATTCGAGCCACATTTGGGACAGCGGGTTGCCGACATGTGTACCGGGTCGAGCACCTCTGTGGTGTCATCACCACCATTGTCGATCGGCTCCAGCGTTAATCCGCCATCTGCGGGGGGGGGCGGAGGCTCAGGTAGCGGCGGTTTCGGATTCAGTTCCACCTGCATACCAAGATGTTCAAGCACTTTCAGGTATTTTTCAGCCTTCTCCAGGGCCAATCCCTTCTTCAGGGTAATCGACTTACCCGCCTGAATAACCCGTTTGGCTTTGCTCTGCTCCAGCTTAAATTTTTCGCTGAAACTCTCAATCACCTGTTCCACATCCTTCCCTGGCAGCAGTTGACCGGTAAAAACAACCTGGTAACTCTCTGACATTACTCTCTTCTCCCTTCAACCCCAATGTGGCTAAAACGAAAACCACCTCTTAATCCACATTTATCTCGGCATTATTCCATTGATCTTTAATAGTCGCGAATAATTAATTGTTTTTTTATTGCGACAGAATGCTTAAATTGAGTCTTCAACAATCCCGTCGAGCATCTCGAGAATGGCCTTTTTCGCCGCTTTGGCCTCTCCCGCCAATAGGGGCTGCCGATAAGCCACCCTCACTTTTTCCGGTTCTGCCTGGGTCACATAGACCGCAATAGTGAATGGGCAGATGGTGATATTCTCCGGCGCCGCCTGGGACATTTTGTGAGAAATCAAGGCACTACAGAACTCTACCGACTCCGCCTTGAGAAACACCTGGGAGTAGCCCAGGTCTGGCCCCGTCCGATTCAGCATGTCGCTGACATGCAGTGTACCGCTGACCAGCATTCCCCGGTCGATGATGGCCATCTTGATATTCTCGATTACATCTTCAAAGCTCTCCTCGGACTCAAATACCGAGACAGCTGCGTGCTCCTCGGAGGGCTCTCCTCCTGCCACTGCCATGCCTGCTGTCAGTCCCAGCAAGAGAAATAACATGCCAAATAGTCGTCTCATCTCAGCCTCCACTCTCTTATTTTCGTATCATTCGCCGCCATTGTAGCAAGAGTATGCAGACAAGTAGCAGTAGCGGTGGTAACAGAAACCACCTGCTGGCCGGCTGCTCCAAAGGAGTATAGTAACCGGTGATTCTATGGGTGAATCCCGGCTCCAGCCCCGCCATCTCCGCCGGACTCATGAAGGCGATATCGCTGACCCGAAGACTATCCCTATCCTCTTCAGTAATAAACCCCAACTGTCCAAGCCTACCCTCACCGCTGACGGATATGAGCGGCAGCAGGATATCTTTCTGATGCAGCGTGCCATCGTCCTGCTCCACCTCGACCTGAAGTTTGACGCTATCTGTTGTAGAGAGACCCTGTAGATGCTCTTCGACGGTTGTTGCCGCTCGGAACTCCTCGGCTGGGTAGAGCTGATCCCGCCAGAAATCGGGACGAAACAGGGAGAAGGCGATGAGCAACAACAACAGCGTCTCCCACCAGCGATTACGTAGCATCAACCATCCCTGGGTGGCGGAGACAAAGAGCAACATGGCGATCAAACCCTGGGTTGCCACGCGCAGGAAATCGATCAGGCTGTCGACGCCGATCAGCAACAGTTCCGTATTGAAGACAAACATGAAAGGCAGAATGGCAGTTCGGATGTCATAGTAGAAAGACTGCAGCCCGGTCCGGATCGGATCACCCCCGGAGATCCCCGCCGCCGCATAGGCAGCCAATCCCACCGGTGGCGTGTCGTCCGCCAGGATGCCGAAATAGAAGACGAACATGTGTACCGCCACCAGCGGGATCTCCAGCCCATGGGAGGCGGAAAGCTGGACGATCACCGGCGCCATCAAGGTCGATACCACTATGTAATTGGCTGTTGTCGGCAAGCCCATACCAAGAATCATGCAGATCACCGCGGTCAGCAGCAGCATGAGGAAGACAGAGCCAAGGGAGAGGGTCTCGATCAGTTCACCCAAAACCTGGCCGATTCCGGTCAGGCTCACAGTACCAACAACGATGCCAGCGGTAGCGGTGGCAACACCAATCCCCACCATGTTCCGTGCACCATTCTCAAGCCCCCTGATCAGAGAGAGAAAACCCCGTTTCAATCCCGAAACCACTGACTTCCTGGCAAACAGGGCCCTTAACCCGTCCTGGGTCAGCTGGATCACAATCATCAGACAGATGGCATAGAAGACCGCAGTGGCCGGCGAAAGCCTCAGCAACATCAGACACCAAACCAGCACCAGGATCGGCAGAAGATAGTGGAGCCCCCCCAACAGCGCCTGAGAAAGAGTCAGGGACTCATCCTCCTCGGTCGATTGTTCGGCCAGGCCGCAACGGACTTCGCAATAGATCAACGCCATGTAGAGCAGAAGAATCAATCCACTGATCAAATAGAAGGATGCGTCGCCAAACCAGCGACTGATGCTCTCCACGAGCAGATAGGCCAGGAGAAAGAAGCTGGCCGTTCCAGCCAGGCTAAACCCCCAACCGATCAAGCGCTTTGAGAGACCTCCCCGGCTTTGACGCTGTCTCCCCTCCATTCCCGACTTCACCGCCTCCAGATGGACCAGGTACATCAGGGCGATATAACTCAACACCGCCGGCAGAAAGGCATGGGTGATCACCTCCAGATAGGAGAGGTTGAGATACTCCATCATGAGGAAGGCCGCCGCCCCCATCACCGGCGGCATGATCTGGCCATTTGTCGAAGCCGCCACCTCGATGGCCCCTGACTTCTCGGCACTGAAGCCGACCTTTTTCATCAGCGGGATGGTGAAAGTACCGGTAGTCACCACATTGGCGATGGAGGAGCCGGAGACCATCCCGGTCAGACCGGAGGCCAGCACTCCCGCCTTGGCCGGCCCACCCCGCATGTGTCCCACCATGGCGTAGGCGACGCGGATAAAATAGTGCCCGCCCCCCGCCTGTTCCAACAGACTGCCGAAGAGGACAAAGAGAAACACGAAGCCCGCCGAAACCCCCACCGCAACCCCGAACACCCCTTCGGTGGATAGCCACTGGTGGGAGGCAAGACGCTGCAGTGACGCCCCTTTATGCGCCAGCAGATCCGGCAGCCAGGGGCCGGCCAGGGAGTAGATCAGGAAACAGACGGCAATCACGGTCAACGGCCAACCAAGAGCCCGACGCGTTGCCTCCAGCAGAAACAATACACCGACAACAGCGACACCCACATCCAGCGACGATGGAGCCCCCGCACGATCGGCAAGCTGCTCGTAGAAAATATAAAGATAGGCGGCACAGAAGCTGGCGGTAATCGCCAGCAGCCAATCGAACCAGGGAATCTGATGGACAATCACCCTTCGCCGCAGAGGAAATGAGAGATAGACCAGAAAGATGGCGAAGGCGAGATGGATGGAGCGGATCTCGGTATCGTTGAAGACCCCCACACCTAATGCAAAGGGAATGGGAGAGGCGACCCAGAGCTGAAACAGCGCCCACAACAGCGCTGTTCCGAGAAGAAACTGACGCTCCCATCCGGTGGGCTGTCTCCCTCCGAACTCTGCTGCCTCAATCACTTCAAGTCGTGTCGTCGACTCAGTCGCGCCGTTCACCGGATTGCCACGTTTGTTAACTTTTGCATTTTTAATCTGTCAGGATGGGATGTGATAATATCGCCGCGTTATCCACAGCGAACCCAGGAACTGATCCACCAATGAGCATAAAACGCTTACTCACTACTCTAACACTCTGCCTCCTCGTCGCAATCACCTCACCCCTGCTGGCGGAGGAGGAAGAGAACAGCTGGAAACATGAAATCGAAGCGGGAGTGAACGGCTCCAGCGGCAACTCCGATTCCTTGAGTCTGCATGCAGGCTACAGCGCTGCTTATAAGGACGATGAGCATGGCTGGAAATTCGTCTCCGCCTACGACAAGGCCGAAACAGACAGTGTTGAATCGAGGAATCAGTTCTTTGCCGACCTGCTCAAGGACTGGTACTTTCAGGACACCCCCTGGTTCGCCTTCGCCCAGGGCCGCTACGACTGGGACGAGTTCAAGGATTGGGACTATCGTCTAGCCGCCTCCGCCGGTGCCGGTTATGAGTTCCTCAAGAACGACGAATGGTATGTGGCCGGGCGTCTGGGTCTTGGCGGCAACAAGACCTATGGCGATGCCGATGAGGAGTTCACCCCAGAGGCGATCCTCGGACTGGAAGCCACCTGGACCATCTCGGAGCGCGAATCTGCTGCGTTCAAGACCACCTTCTTACCCAGCCTGGAAGACAGCGGCGAGTACCGCAACATCACCACCTTCGACTGGAAGATGACCATCAGCGATAGCGGTAACCTGGCGATGAAGATCGGCCTGATCAATGAGTACGACTCCCAGGCCGTAGCGGGTGTCGATAAGAACGACTTTAAATACAACCTCTCCCTGGTCTGGGGCCTCTGATACTGAACCCGCTGAGACTCAAGTGTGGCCCTGCCACACTTGAGTTTACAGACCCACTTAAAGCAGCCCCTTCTCTTTGTAGTATTTCAACGCCCCCGCGTGGAAGGGAGCGGAGTTACCCTGCAACATCTCTGCCGCCTGCAGATGCTTGAAGGCGGGATGCAGCTGACGGAAGTTATCCAGATTTTCAAACACTGCTTTGACCAACTCATAGACCACATCCTCATCCACCTTGGCTGAGGTGACCAGGGTCGCCTTCAC
>JBNKMQ010000183.1:0-8317 GCA_050293225.1 Sedimenticolaceae bacterium | reverse complement strand
GTTGGCTATGCACACGATTTATTAAAAATCACGAGCGTAGCCAACCCATCAATTCAAAATTGAAAATAATTTAAAGTCCCGCGTCCTCTCGAAGAGCTTCCGCTTTATCAGTCAATTCCCAGGTAAAACCTTCATCCTCACGACCGAAGTGACCATAGGCGGCGGTCTTGCGGTACTTGATTTTGCTGGTATTCAACAGGTCCAGCATTTTGAGGATGCCGTAGGGGCGCAGGTCGAAGTGTTGCCGAACCAGCTCGACGATTTTCTCATCAGAGACCTTGCCGGTGCCAAAGGTCTCCACCATGATGGAGGTGGGCTCAGCCACACCGATGGCATAGGAGACCTGAATTTCGCAGCGGTCGGCGAGACCCGCGGCAACGACATTCTTAGCAACATAGCGTCCGGCGTAGGCGGCAGAGCGGTCGACTTTGGAGGGATCCTTGCCGGAGAATGCACCGCCACCATGGCGGGCCATGCCGCCGTAGGTATCGACGATGATCTTACGCCCGGTCAAGCCGCAGTCACCCACAGGACCGCCGATAACGAAACTGCCGGTGGGGTTGATGTGGATCTTATCTTGGGGACAGTTGTCCAGCCAGGCCTTAGGCAGAACAGGTTGGATGATGTTCTCCATTACTGCATCACGCAGGTGGTTGTAGTCGATATCAGGATCGTGTTGAGTGGAGAGGACCACTGCATCGATACCGGTCACCTGGCCATCTTCATAGTGCAGACTGACCTGACTTTTTGCGTCGGGACGCAGCCAGGGCAGGACACCGGATTTACGGATCTCTGATTGACGCTGCACCAGTCTTTGGGCGTAGGTGATTGGGGCTGGCATCAGCACGTCGGTTTCGTTGGTGGCGTAGCCGAACATCATGCCCTGGTCGCCTGCCCCCTGTTCCTCTGGTGCGCTTCTATCCACGCCCTGGGCGATATCTCCCGACTGCTTGCCGATCAATGACATTACTGCGCAGGTGGAGCCGTCGAATCCGACATCGGAGCTGGTGTAGCCGATGTCGCAGACCACATTGCGTACCAGGTCGTCGAGATCGATCCAGGCCTCAGTAGTGATCTCTCCGGCAACGATTACCGCGCCCGTCTTGATCAGGGTCTCGCAGGCTACCCTGGCCCGTTCCGGGTGGGGATCCTTCTCAAGAATTGCGTCCAGCATGGCGTCGGATATTTGGTCTGCAACTTTATCGGGGTGTCCCTCAGAGACCGATTCCGAAGTAAATATAAAATCGTTTGCCATTGATTTTCCTAAATATTATTGAAATCGAATAGAGATTTGGTGGGTGCCGGTGCGGCGGCCCTAGTTCACCGGAAAAAACGGGATTTTACACATCAGCCTGCTTTTTGCATAATGCCCCACCCTTGGTCAATGCAATGTATTGCGTGGAGCAATAATGGTATCACTGGAAACTCCAATCTGTGATTTCGGTCTGCCTGCCCCGGATTTTACACTTCCTGGTGTGGATGGGCGTGACTGGTCACTGCGGGAGTGCGCTGGTGAAAAGGGGTTGCTGGTGATGTTCATCTGCAATCACTGCCCTTACGTGAAGGCTGTGCAGCAGCGTATCGTACGGGATGTACGGGACCTGATGCCCCTGGGTATCAATGCGGTAGCGATCATGTCGAATGATCCCAGCGAATACCCGGAGGACTCCTTCGAAAATATGCAGGCGGTTGCGAAGCGGTTTGAATACCCCTTTCCCTACCTGATGGATGAGACTCAGTCGGTGGCCAAGGCTTATGGTGCGGTATGCACACCAGATTTTTTCGGTTATAACGCCGATTTGCAGCTGCAGTATCGTGGCAGACTCGATGAGAGCCGCAAGGAGACTGCAGGACCAGATGTCCGCCGCGATCTTTACGAAGCGATGAAAATGGTCGCAGAGACCGGCAATGGACCGCAGGAGCAGATCCCCAGTATGGGCTGCTCAATTAAGTGGAGATCAGAGTAACTTATTCAAAATATACGGTTTATTAGGATATTAGGGATTTCCATCAAGCTGGTTTATTGCCCCCATAAAGGCAGCTATTTTGCTCGCCCTCATCCCTTGGGTCAGAATAGTCCACCTTTGTCTGATCAGGTACAGGTCGCGTTTGGGGTAAACAAAGAACAATAGGCACCTGTGGATCACCTACCCGAAAGCAATGGGGAACCAAACAAAGAATCCGGCGCTTGCTCGCCACTTTAGAGTTTTCTGATTTCATTACAGAATTTAGTCATTTACATTCAGGAGGGGTCAATGTCCTCACGTAGAGAACTTGCCAATGCCATTCGTGCGCTGAGTATGGATGCGGTACAAAAAGCCAATTCAGGTCATCCAGGCGCACCCATGGGTATGGCCGATATCGCGGAAGTGTTGTGGAACGATCACATGAAACACAATCCCGCCAATCCAGAGTGGGCGGATCGCGACCGTTTCGTACTCTCTAACGGTCATGGCTCCATGCTGATCTACTCTTTGCTCCATCTGACCGGCTATGAGCTGTCGATGGACGATCTGAAGAACTTCCGTCAGCTCCACTCCAAGACCCCCGGTCACCCCGAGTACGGTTATGCCCCCGGCGTTGAGACCACTACCGGTCCCCTGGGACAGGGCATCACAAACGGCGTGGGTATGGCCTTGGCCGAGAAGACCCTGGCGGCCCAGTTCAATCGGCCGGGTCACGAGATCGTCGACCACAACACCTATGTATTCCTCGGCGACGGCTGCATGATGGAGGGTATCTCCCATGAGTCCTGCTCCCTGGCCGGCACCCTGGGTCTGGGTAAACTGGTCGCCTTCTGGGACGACAACGGCATCAGTATCGATGGTGAGACCGAAGGCTGGTTCACCGACGATACCCCTTCACGCTTCGAGGCCTACGGTTGGCACGTCATTCGCGGTGTGGACGGCCATGACGCCGATGCCATCAGCAGTGCCATCCAGGCGGCCAAGGCCGAGAGCAACAAGCCGAGCCTGATCTGCTGCAAGACCACCATCGGTTTCGGTTCACCCAACCTTGCCGGCAGCCACGACTGCCACGGCGCACCCCTGGGTGCCGAAGAGATCGCAGCCACCCGTGAGCAGCTGGGCTGGAAGCACGATCCCTTCGTGATCCCGGATGAGGTCTATGCGGGTTGGGACGCGAAGTCTGCCGGTGGTGAAGCCGAGTCTGCCTGGAACGACAAGTTTGCCGCCTATGAGTCTGCCCACCCTGAGCTGGCGGCGGAGTTCAAGCGTCGTATGGCTGGCGATCTGCCTGCCAACTGGGAAGCTGAAGCGGCCAAATTCATCGCTGAAGTGAACGCCAAGGCTGAATCTCCGGCGACCCGTAAGGCGTCCCAGAACGCGCTGAATGGTTTCGGCCCTCTGCTGCCTGAGTTCCTCGGTGGGTCTGCCGACCTGACGCCTTCCAACCTGACCGCCTGGTCCGGTTCCAAGTCGATCACCGATGGCAATGCCGACGGCAACTACATTTCATATGGTGTGCGTGAGTTCGGTATGTCGGCGATCATGAACGGTGTCGCCCTGCATGGTGGATTCATTCCTTACGGCGGCACCTTCCTGATGTTCTCCGAGTACGCCCGCAACGCCCTGCGTATGGCGGCCCTGATGAAGCTGCAGTCGATTTTCGTCTACACCCACGACTCTATCGGTCTGGGCGAGGACGGTCCGACCCATCAGCCCATCGAGCAGATCCCGACCCTGCGTATGATTCCCAACATGGATCTCTGGCGCCCCTGTGACGCAGTTGAGACCGCCGTCGCCTGGAAGGCTGCTATTGAGAAGACAGATGGTCCGTCCTCTCTGATCTTCTCTCGTCAGGGTCTGGCACACCAGACTCGTACGGATGAGCAGATCGCCAATATCGCCAAGGGCGGCTACGTTATCGTCGACTGCGACGGCACACCCGATGCGATCGTGATCGCTACCGGTTCCGAAGTCGGCATCGCTGTCGAGGGCGCTGCTGCCTCCGGCAAGAAGGTGCGTGTGGTCTCCATGCCCAACACCAAGGCCTTCGATGAGCAGGATGCGGCCTATAAAGAGTCCGTACTGCCTGCCGCAGTGACTGCCCGTGTTGCAGTGGAAGCGGCGGTCACCGATGGCTGGTACAAGTATGTCGGTATGAACGGCAAGGTAATCGGTATCAACCACTTTGGTGAATCCGCACCGGCCGGTGAGCTGTTCAAAGAGTTCGGTTTTACCGCTGAGAACGTGACTGCAGCGATCAACGAGGTCTCTGCCTAACTAATCTCCAATCGGGGATGCATTGCATCCCCGTTGAGGCAATCAAGATAAAAAAACGCTACTTAATCTTTTAACGGAGAAGTGAAATGACTATCAAAGTAGGTATCAATGGTTTTGGTCGTATCGGTCGCATGGCCTTCCGTGCTATCGCCAAAGACTTTCCTGGCATCGAAGTGGTTGGTATCAACGACCTGCTGGAACCCGATTACCTGGCATACATGCTGAAGTACGATTCAGTACACGGTAACTTCGCCGGTGACGTATCTGTCGACGGCAACAACATGGTGGTTAACGGCAAGACAATCCGTCTTACCGCTGAGCGCGATCCTGCCGACCTGAAATGGGACGAGATCGGTGCTGATCTGGTTATCGAGTGCACCGGCTTCTTCCTCACCGAAGAGACCTGCCAGAAGCACATCGCTGCCGGCGCTAAGAAAGTCGTACAGTCTGCGCCTTCCAAAGACGCTACCCCCATGTTCGTCTATGGTGTTAACCACAACGACTATGCGGGCCAGGCTATCGTCTCTGCCGCTTCCTGCACCACCAACTGTCTGGCGCCGGTCGCCAAGGTACTGAACGACAAGTGGGGCATCAAGCGTGGTCTGATGACCACCGTTCACGCCGCTACCGCTACCCAGAAGACCGTTGACGGTCCTTCCATGAAGGATTGGCGCGGTGGTCGCGGTATCCTGGAGAACATCATTCCGTCCTCCACCGGTGCTGCCAAGGCTGTGGGTAAAGTACTGCCTGCGCTGAACGGCAAGCTGACCGGTATGGCCTTTCGTGTACCCACCTCCGACGTCTCTGTGGTCGACCTGACCGTAGAGCTCGACAGCGGTGCCAGCTACGAAGACATCTGTGCCGCCATGAAGGCTGCTTCAGAGTCTGGCGATCTGGCCGGCGTACTCGACTACACCGAGGAAAAAGTGGTCTCCACCGATTTCCGTGGTCGTGGTACTCCCTCAATCTTCGACGCTGGCGCCGGCATCATGCTGGACGACACCTTCGTCAAGGTTGTCTCCTGGTACGACAACGAGTACGGCTATACCTGCAACATGCTGCGTATGGTTGAGCACGTCTCCAAGTAAACGGCTCATCGACATGGGACGGAGTTATCTCCGTCCCATGTCTCAACGCGCTGAGTTTTTAACTATGGGTTTTTGTTTGCGACTCGATCGCGTCAAGAATCCATAATTTAAAATTCATACGAAAATAATAGAATCGACCCAGGAGTTTGTAATGTCATTCATCAAACTGACCGACCTCGACCTCGCCGGTAAGCGTGTCTTGATCCGTGCTGATCTTAATGTTCCCGTGAAAGACGGCAAAGTCACATCGGATGCCCGTATCACCGCCTCCATGCCGACCATTGAGCACTGTGTCAAAGCCGGCGCCAAGGTGCAGGTAATGTCCCATCGCGGCCGTCCCACCGAGGGTGAGGTGGATAGCGAGAACTCCATGCAGCCCATTGCCGAGGATCTCTCCGCCAAGCTGGGTAAAGAGGTTCGTCTGATCAAGGACTATTTGGATAACACTCCTGATGTGGCCGATGGCGAAGTGGTGCTGTTTGAGAATGTCCGCTTCAACGCCGGCGAGAAGAAAGACAATGAGGATCTGGCGAAAAAGTATGCCGCCCTCTGCGATGTCTTCGTCATGGACGCCTTTGGTACCGCCCATCGTGCTCAGGCATCGACCCACGGCGCAGGTAAATTTGCTCCTACCGCCTGTGCAGGTCTGCTGTTGGCTGATGAGCTGGACAACCTGGCAAAGGCGTTGGCCAATCCGGCGCGTCCGATGGTGGCCATTGTTGGTGGATCGAAAGTCTCTACCAAGCTGACCGTGCTGGAAGCCCTGTCTGAGAAAGTTGACCAGCTGGTGGTCGGTGGCGGCATCGCCAACACCTTCCTCAAGGCGATGGGCAACAACGTTGGAAAATCTCTTTGCGAAGACGATCTGGTGGATACCGCCAAGGCCCTGGTGGAGAAGATGAAGGGGCGTGGCGCCAACATTCCAATCGCGGTGGATGTGGTTTGCGGTAAGGAGTTCTCCGAGACCGCCGAGGCGACCCTGAAAGATGCCGGTGATGTAGAGGATGATGACATGATCTTCGATATCGGTCCCAAGTCCGCACAGGAGCTAGCCGATATCATTGCCAAGGCGGGTACTGTCGTCTGGAACGGCCCAGTGGGTGTGTTCGAGTTCGATCAGTTCGGCGAAGGCACCAAGACCGTCTCCATGGCCATCGCCAACTCAGACTGCTTCAGTCTGGCCGGTGGTGGTGACACCATCGCAGCGATCCAGAAATACGACATCTACGACAAGGTCTCCTATATCTCCACCGCAGGTGGTGCTTTCCTCGAGTATCTCGAAGGCAAAACACTGCCGGCGGTAGCAATGCTGGAGAGCCGGGCGGCCGAATAGGTCAGTCGCTGTCAGAGGATCTTGTGAGGTGGGAGCGCTTAGTACAAGTCCCGCCGATGAATCAACTTTAATTTGGAACTGTATGCCAAGACGAACAAAAATCGTGGCGACACTGGGGCCGGCAACTGACGACCCAAAGATGCTGGATAAACTGATCCACGCCGGCGTGGATGTGGTACGACTTAATCTTTCACATGATGTACATGAGTCGCAGCGACAGCGTGCGGAGCGTATACGCAATCGGGCCAGGGCCTGTGGCCGGCAAATCGGTGTGTTGTGTGATCTGCAGGGACCGAAGATTCGCATTGGCAAGTTCAAGCAGGGTTCGATAGAGCTGGAAGAGAACGGGGAGTTCATTCTCGATGCGGGCTGTGGCCTGGATGCAGGCGATCAAGATCGAGTGGGTATTACCTATACCGATCTGGTCAACGATGTCTCCCGCGGCGATACCCTGCTACTGGATGACGGCGCTATCGTCCTCTGGGTCAGTGAGGTGGAGGGCCAGGAGATCCACTGTAAAGTGGTGGTCGGCGGCAAGCTCTCGAATAACAAAGGTATCAACAAGCAAGGTGGTGGTCTTTCGGCGCCGGCCCTGACCGATAAGGACCGGGACGACATCAAATTCGCCGCCGAGATTGATGCCGACTACCTGGCTGTCTCATTCGTTCGAAGTGCAGAGGATGTGCTGGAGGCAAAGCGCCTGCTGCGTGAGGCTGGTGGTAGCGGTAGCATTGTGGCCAAGATCGAGCGTGCCGAAGCCTTGGACTGTATTGCTGAAATCATTCAAGCATCCTCCGCCATCATGGTGGCGCGGGGGGATCTGGGTGTAGAGATTGGTGATGCAGAGCTGCCTGCAGTGCAGAAGGAGCTGATCAAGACGGCCCGCGAGATGAACACCGTCGTCATCACCGCCACCCAGATGATGCAGTCGATGATCGAGAGTCCGATTCCGACCCGCGCCGAGGTCTTCGATGTAGCCAATGCGGTGCTCGACGGCACGGATGCGGTGATGCTTTCTGCTGAAACTTCAGTGGGTAAGTATCCTCACAAGGTGATCGAGGCGATGGACAGGGTGTGTCTGGAGGCGGAGAAACAGAGTACGGCAAGACGTTCCCATCACCGGCTCGATACGGTTTTCGGCCGTGTCGATGAGGCGATCGCCATGGCCACCATGTATACTGCCAACCATCTTGGTGTGAAGGCGATTGCGGCCCTGACGGAGTCTGGCTCCACAGTGAAGTGGATGTCGAGAATCAGCTCAGACATTCCCATTTACGCCCTTACGCGACATGTGCATACGCGCCGCAAGGTGACCCTCTATCGCGGTGTCTATCCGGTGAGTTTCGATGTTTCCAGCACGGATGTGGATCAGGTGAATGAAGAGGTGATCGATGAGTTATTACGGCGCGGTGAGGTGCGCGAGAATGACTTGGTTATCATCACCAAAGGTGATCGCTCCGGTGTGGAGGGTCAGACCAATATCATGAAGGTAATGCGAGTCAGCGAGCATGTGGTCGCCGGTCATGTGGATTGAGGTGGCTGCGATTCGTGGCTGTCTGAAGATATTAGTAAAGAGTAGAACTTAACTAACAAAACGATCGAGGAGGCTATCATGGCTCTGATTTCCTTGCGCCAACTTCTGGATCACGCCG
>JBNKMQ010000182.1:0-1978 GCA_050293225.1 Sedimenticolaceae bacterium | reverse complement strand
TGGGAGCTGTTAGCCGAAAATCCTCGGGCAGCTCCAGTCCGCGGGGTTGATCCATCCGCAGTTTTGTTTCCTGGCTCGCTTCGATGGCATTCACGCGATTGGCTTCGGAGACAATGAAAAGGCTTAGCGCCAGTCCCTTGTTACCAGCCCGGCCTGTGCGACCGATACGGTGGGTATAGATCTCAGGGTCGCGGGGCAGCTCGTAGTTAATGACGGCTTCCAGCTCTTTTATGTCGAGGCCGCGGGCGGCGACATCGGTAGCCACCAATACCGGTACGCTATTGTTGGCGAAGCGAACCAGAACCAGGTCCCGGTCCTTCTGCTCAAGATCGCCATGCAGCGCCAAAGCGGGTATGCCTAGTTTACGCAACTCATCAGCAACTTCCTGGCACTGCTGTTTGGTATGACAGAAGACCACCGAAGAGGCGGGTTTGTATTGTGCTAGCAGAGCCGCCAGGGTTTTGTTGCGTTTGCCTCTGTCCACTTCATAAAAACGCTGTTTGATCTTGAGCTCACTGTGCTGTGTATCGACCGTCACCTCCATGGGGTTGCGCTGGAAGGCGGCACTCAGATCACGAATGGTTTCGGGATAGGTGGCAGAGAAGAGCAGGGTCTGGCGCCGGCTTGGCGTGGCGGAGAGGATAGAGCCCATATCCTCGTAAAAGCCCATATCGAGCATGCGGTCTGCTTCGTCGAGTACCACCGAGCGCACGCTGTCGAGTGAGAGTGTCTGTTTTTGCAAATGTTTGAGGATGCGGCCGGGGGTGCCGACCACCACATGCGCCCCATGCTCCAGTGAACCGACTTGAGGTCCGAAAGGCGCACCCCCGCAAAGCGTGACGATTTTCGTGTTGGCGCTGGTACGCGCCAGGCGCCTCAACTCCTTGGCGACCTGATCGGCCAGTTCGCGTGTCGGGCAGAGCACCAGGGCCTGCACCGCAAAAGACTGCTGGTCCAGCAGATTGAGCAAACCAAGCCCGAAAGCTACGGTCTTGCCGCTACCGGTTTTTGCGCGTGCGATGAGATCCCGTCCATCGAGTAGATGGGGCAGGCTCTCGGCCTGTATCGGCGTCATCTGTGTATAGCCGAGGGATTCGAGATTGCCCAGCAGGGCGGGGTCGAGTTTCAAGCGGGAGAACTGGGTGGTCACGGGGTGCTCTCAGGTGTGTGGAGTATCAGGACAAGCTTTGTTGCGCCAACTCGATGAATCTCGGGTTGCACGCGATGAGAGTTTGTCTGGTAGGTAATCCGGGCTAGTGGTTTCGTTGTTGGGCACTATAATACCAGCTTCATCCAAATTGGTGATGGCTGAGCTCCTGTCAGCAACCATCCCTGAAATAAATCCTGGGCGAGCTACGGATTTTTCATCGAGTGCTGATGGCGTCTTGTGCCACGGGATCAGGTATTTAAACAACCTTGCTACAATAAACAGGTATTTCTCATGACCAGGATTGGTTCGCCTTTCTCATCGTCTGCAACCAAAATCCTACTCTGCGGTTCTGGGGAGCTTGGGAAAGAGGTGGTTATTGAGCTACAGCGCTATGGCTGTGAAGTGATCGCCTGTGACCGTTACGAGAATGCCCCGGCAATGCAGGTGGCTGATCGTTCCTACACCTTTTCCATGCTTGATGGGGCCGAGTTGCGGCGGGTGATCGAACTGGAGAAGCCTGATTACATCGTGCCGGAGATCGAGGCGATCTCAACGGACACGTTGGTCGAGCTGGAGAAGGAAGGCTTTACCGTGATTCCAACCGCCAATGCAGCGCGCCTGACCATGAACCGGGAAGGGATTCGTCGTCTGGCGGCGGAGGAGCTAGGGTTGTCCACCTCTCCCTACCGGTTTGTCGACAACCGGGAGGATTTCGATCAGGCCGTCGCCGAGATCGGCATTCCCTGTGTCGTAAAGCCGATCATGAGTTCCTCAGGCAAGGGCCAGAGCACGATCAAGAGCGCGTCCGATGTCGAGAAGAGCTGGATC
>JBNKMQ010000181.1:0-1988 GCA_050293225.1 Sedimenticolaceae bacterium | reverse complement strand
CTGAGGTGGAGGGTATGGGCGCACCACCCCCTCCCGCACCAGAGCCGGTCGCCGCACCCGAACCGGTAGTCGAGTCTGCACCACCACCCCCAGCCGAGCCGGCGCCTGAGCCTACACCAGGGCCTGAAGAGGAGGATGGCTGGATTGGGGCCGCTGTCTGGTTTGGGGTGATCAATCTGCTGCTGTTGGGGGGCGGAGCTGGTCTCTTCTGGTGGCTGCGGCGTCGTAGCCAGCGTCAGATGGTGCAACTGGTCGACGAGGATGAGAGCGCTGTGATGCCTGAGGCGACGGGTGATGCGGCTGAGGTTGAGGAGAAGCCGACATGATCGAACTGAGTCAACTGACTGTACTCATCATGGTCGAGGTGATCATCGGCCTGGCTATCGTCTGTGGTGTACTCGGCTTCTTCACACTCAGGCGCAAGGGAAATATTCGCCGCGCGGCTCACCATCTGGCAGAGCGGGTGCAAAACGACAAAGGGGCACGCAGCCAGCGTCTAAAATCTCTGCTGAGCGATCAATATGGGCTTTCGGGCAACGAACTCGAACAGATGTTGCACAACATCATACAGGCGGAGATGAAGCTGTTTCAGAACCTGATCAATGGTTACATGGAAGACGATCAGGTCCATCTGCAGCAGATCGATGTTGACGAAGAGGACCTGGTGCTTGCCTACCAGGGGCTCAAACCGGTTGGGGGCGATACTGCCGCAGTGACGCCAGACAGTGATGATGCAGATGAGGAGGTACAGCGTCTGCATGATGAAAACCAACGCCTTTCCGATGAGCTGAAGGTGACCATGGATACCATGGGCCGCATGTTGAACGAGTACTCCTCGATGTTCGCCAGCGGTGAAGACAAACCGCTGACCCGTGAGAATGCTACCGAGGTACTGGAGGCGCCGGAGAGTGAAGTGGTTGCGTCAGCGTCCTCGGCAGTCGAAATGGAAGACGAAATTGAGGTCGATATCCCCGATTTTCAGGCGGAGGATGTGGCTGTCGAACCGATGCCGGACCTCCCGGACGAGTCGCTCGACTTCGATAATGAAGAGGAAGTGCAGGGTGCAGTCGACGAGGAGGTTTCCGAGATCATTGACGAGGTGATGGAAATTGCCGATGAGATGACACAAGATGGCCTGGAGACGCTACCTGAGCAAGAGCTAGATACCGGAATCGCAGAATCCCTGTTGGACGAGTTGGAACAGGTGGATATCGAACTCCCCGAGGTTGTTCCGCTAGAGGAAGCTCAGGCGACTGAACTTCAACCTGAATCAGAGGAGGCTGAATCTGAAGCCGGGTCGTTGGAGGATGAGTGGGCCAAACTCCTGGAAGAGGATGCTGCCAGCAAAGAGAAATCCGCCGACAAGTAACCTGGAATCCCTATGCCGATTCTGGATCAGGAGTTGAGTCGTGTACTGGAACACTATCAGCGGTCCGAGACCGGTGGATGTGTTGGCTGAGCCCATCCGCAATGCAGTTGCCAGCCTCTCTACCAGGCAAAAAAAGGACGCCCGAAGGCGTCCCACTCTTTTCGTTACGTCAGCCAGTCAGCTTGGCTGATGACCTATTCGGTTGCGCACAACCTAACCGCTGTTATTTGATCTTTGCGGCTTTGCTGTCGCTCTCACCCTTGTTGTCGGTCCAGGAGAGCGTGATCTCATCGCCCTTAGCGGCACCGGTGAATTTGAACGAGATGTAGGGGTTCTTGGAGACACCGCCGCTCCACTCTGCAGTCAGCACCGTGGTGCCGTTGTGCTTGCAAACCACTTCCTCGATGAAATGGGCAGGAATCAGTTTGCCGGTCTTGGCATCCTTGCGGGCACCGGTCTCCATGGGGTGGGAAATCAGCGCTTTCAGGGTGGTTTCGCCACCCTTCTCACTGGCGCGTATCTTAATCGAGTTAGCCATTGTGTTTACCTCTTGATTCTTGAATGCGTGGGGTCGTTATCCGTATCAACGGATCAACCGCCACAGCCGCCGATGGTGACC
>JBNKMQ010000180.1:0-5483 GCA_050293225.1 Sedimenticolaceae bacterium | reverse complement strand
ATGGCGTAATCGAGGTAGGACTGACGCATCTCGTCTTCCAAATTGACGGGTAGGACTTCTTTTGCGAATTCGCTCATAGTGTTCTTTGTCTTCAGCTAGTACCCCGAAAGATTCTCTGGGGGCGTCAGAAAAAAGAGGAGTTTACCATAAGCCCCGCCCCCTGTGCTGTATAAAAAACGCCTGAAATCTCATTTCAGGGCCTCTCAGCTCACTTGGCCATCAGATTTTGCATCTTTTTCTTAGTTGGCGAGAGCACAACACCCTTCTCTGTGACAATTGCGTTAACCAGGGATGCCGGCGTCACGTCAAAGACCGGATTCCAGGCCGTTGCCCCCTGGGCCGCCACCCGCTTACCTCCGCAGGAGAGGAGCTCATCGCTCTCCCTCACCTCAATGGGAATCTCTTTGCCGGAGGGGATGCTCATATCAATAGTGGAGGTGGGCGCCGCCACCATCACCTTGACTCCGTGATGCTTGGCTGCGACAGCAAGACCATAGGTACCGATCTTGTTGGCCACGTCTCCATTGGCGGCGATCCGGTCGGAGCCGACGATGACCCAGCCGATACCTCCCTGGGACATCAGACTTGCCGCAGCCCCATCCACCAGCAGGCTGACCGGGATATGGTCGTGCAGCAACTCCCAGGCGGTGAGACGGGCGCCCTGCAACCAGGGACGGGTCTCGTCGGCGTAGACCCGATCGATGAGATTACGCTCGTGGGCGGCACGGATCACCCCCAGGGCGGTACCATATCCACCGGTGGCCAGGGCGCCGGCATTACAGTGGGTGATCACCCCGGTCTGTTCCTTGATGAGTTCCGCCCCCAACGCCCCCAGGGTTCGATTGGCCTCGATATCCTCCTGGTGTATCCGCTTGGCCTCTTTGAGCAGGTCATGGGAGGGATCTTCCGATGCGGGCAACTGTTCGATCAGCCGCTCCATGCGATCCAGTGCCCAGAAGAGATTGACTGCGGTGGGACGGGAGCAACGCAGTCCCGCCAAAGCCGGCATGGCGGCCCGCTTCCATCCATCCCCCGCCTGTTTGAAGGCGTCCCGAGCCGCCAGGACCACACCATAGGCCGCAGTGACACCGATGGCCGGCGCTCCCCTCACCACCATGTCGCGGATGGCATCGGCCACCTCCGCGGCGGATTTCAGCGGCAGAAACACCTCTCTGTCGGGCAGATAGCGCTGATCCAGCAGATAGAATTCACCCTCCTGCCAGACAATGGCCTGATCTGGAGAGGGTTCTGGCAGCGCATTGATATTGTCCATCGTGGGTATCCCGTGTTTTGCTGATTCGTTGATTGGAGAGGGCCCACATGAAAGCAGATTTGCCCAAGAGTTTCAGCTCTTGATTGCACATCAACACCCTCTCTGCGATATAGTTCCGAATCAACCAAAACAGACCTCTCTCAATAGAGAGCCCAAATAAAGGCAAAACATGACGCAATCGGTCGATAAACTGCTGCATGCACGCTGGATCATCCCGGTGGTGCCGGAGGCAGAGGTACTGGAGAACCACTCCCTGGCAATCAAAGACGGCCGGATCCATGCGATTCTACCGACAGCCGAAGCGACTCAGGCCTTTCAGGCCGAGCAGGAGAAGGATCTCCCTGGTCACGCCCTGCTCCCAGGCCTGATCAACGCCCACACCCATGCATCCATGACACTGCTGCGAGGCCTGGCAGACGACATGCCCCTGATGACCTGGCTGAACGAACATATCTGGCCGGCAGAGGGAAAATGGATCAGCGAGGAGTTCATCCAGGACGGTAGCCAACTTGCTATTGCAGAGATGCTTCTGGGGGGCACCACCTGCTTCAACGACATGTACTTCTTTCCTGATATCACCGGCCGGGCGGCGGATGCCGCCGGGATACGTGCGGTAGTGGGCCTGATCGCCATCGACTTCCCCTCGGTCTGGGCCGCCGATGGCGACGAGTATCTTCACAAGGGGCTTGAGGTCCACGATCAATTCCGCAATACCCCCCTGGTACATACCGCCTTCGCCCCCCATGCCCCCTACTCCGTGGCCAATCCGGTTCTGGAACGCATCCGGATCTACGCCGATGAGCTGGAGATCCCTGTCCACATCCACCTGCACGAGACCCAGGATGAGATCACACAGGGACTGCAGCAACATGGCTGCCGGCCGATGGAGCGCTTGAAGCAGCTGGGTCTGCTCTCCCCCTCCCTGATGGCGATACACATGACCCACCTGGAGAACGAGGAGATTGAGATCTTCGCCGAATCCGGCGGCCATGTGGTCCACTGTCCGGAGTCGAATCTGAAACTGGCCAGTGGCTTCTGCCCGGTTGACCGTCTGCACAGGGCCGGGGTGAACATCGCCCTGGGCACCGATGGCGCCGCCAGTAATAACGATCTGGATATGTTCAGCGAGATTCACACCGCCGCCCTCCTGGCCAAGGGAGTCGCAGAGGACGCCAGTGCCCTGCCTGCGGCCAAGGCCCTCTCCATGGCAACCATCAACGGCGCCAGGGCGCTTGGTATTGATGACGAGACGGGCTCCCTCGAGATCGGCAAGTCCGCCGACCTGATCGCAGTGGATCTCAACCGGCTGCAGACCCAACCCCTCTACCACCCCATCTCTCAGCTGGTCTACGCCACCGGACGGGAACAGGTGAGAGAGGTCTGGGTCGCCGGCCGCCAGCTGGTAAGCGACGGCAGCCTCACCACACTGGATCAGACGCAACTGCTCAAGCGGGCGAAACATTGGCGTGAACGAATGGCTGAAAGCTGAGTCCAGAGTAGTGTAACCTAGCGAGCTTATTTCAAACCTTTTCAATCAGGCTGCTGTATGAGTCAGGAACAGATCAACGTCGATCACGCGGAAGTGAACAAATTCGAGGAGCTGGCGACACGCTGGTGGGATCCCCACAGCGAGTTCAAGCCCCTGCACGAGATCAATCCACTGCGGCTGGAATATATCGATCGAATCGCTTCTCTGTCTGGAAAAAAGGTACTCGATGTAGGATGCGGTGGCGGCATCCTCTCCGAGAGCATGGCGGCCAAGGGCGCCCAGGTAATGGGCATAGACATGGGAGAGGCCCCCCTGCAGGTGGCGCGACTGCATCTGTTGGAATCGGGCCTCGAAGTGGACTACCAGCGTCTGCCGGTGGAGCAACTGGCCGCCGAGCAACACGGCAGCTTCGATGTGGTGACCTGCATGGAAATGCTGGAACATGTGCCCGATCCCGCCTCGGTGGTGAAGGCCTGCAGTCAGTTGGTAAAACCCGGTGGCCACGTCTTTTTCTCCACCATCAATCGCAACCCCAAGGCCTATCTCTTCGCCATCGTCGGCGCAGAGTATCTGCTCAAACTGCTGCCCAAGGGGACCCACGACTACGCCAAGTTCATCCGCCCCTCGGAGCTGGCCGGCTGGATCCGCAGCACCGAATTGGAGAGTTGCGACATGACCGGTCTCAGCTACAACCCGCTGACCCAGGAGTACAAGCTGACCAACGATGTGGACGTTAACTATATGATCGCCACGGAGAGACAGTCCGACTGATGACCCGCTGCGTTCTGTTCGATCTGGACGGTACCTTTGCCGATACCGCCCCCGACCTCCACAACGCCATGAATCGACTGCTCGAGCGCGAGGGCCGACCGGCTATCGACTACGACTTTTTCAGGCCGAGTGTCTCCCATGGCAGCAAGGCGATGTTGAGAGTCGCCTTCGGCATTGAACCTGAAGACCCGGCCTTTCCCCCGCTACAAAAGGCCTTTCTCACCCTCTATCAGGAGAACATCGCCGAACAGACCCGCCTGTTCGAAGGCATGCAGAGCTTGATTGAGCAACTGGAAGCGCAGTCCATCGCCTGGGGCATAGTCACCAACAAACCCGCCTATCTGACCGATCCCCTGATGCAACAACTGGGACTGGCACAGCGAGCCTGCGCCATCGTCAGCGGCGACACCACCGCGCATCCCAAACCTCACCCTGAACCTATCCTGCACGCCTGCAGGCTGGCCCAGGCCGATCCCAAAGAGACGATCTATGTGGGAGATGCCGAACGGGATATCGAGGCGGGAAAAAATGCCGGAACCCGCACTCTGATCGCCGGTTTTGGATATTTGTCGGAAGAGGACAATCCGACAGCTTGGCAGGCGGATGGGGAGATTGCCCACCCACTGGATCTTTTAGACTGGATCTAAAGTCTATAGACGCTTGTCAATTCATTCATAGATCACTCCCGTTATAATGCAGCCCAGATTTTCTCGAAGGTACGATCGAAGGTAATAAGATGCAGGACTACTCCCCCCAAAGCGAACTCTTGAGCGGCCGTAATATTCTGGTCACTGGTGCGGGAAGCGGCATTGGCCAGGCAGTTGCCAAGGCCTTTGCACAACATGGCGCCACCATCATCCTGCTGGGACGTACCGAGAAAAAGCTGGAAGAGACCTACGACGCCATTGAATCGGCAGGCGGGCCCATGCCGGCGATCATACCGTTCAATCTGGAGAAGGCCCCAGCTTCCGACTATTACGCTTTGGGTGAGACCCTGCTGAATGAGTTCGGCGTCCTGCACGGCCTGGTCCACTGCGCAGCACAGCTCTCACTGTTGAGCCGGGTGGATGACTATGATGTGGAGACCTGGAACAAGGTGATGCAGGTCAATCTGACTGCCCCCTTTATCCTGACCCAGGCCTGCCTGCCCCTGCTACGCAAGTCAGATGATGCCTCCATTATTTTCACTTCGGACGATATCGGCAGAAAGGGCAAGGCCTACTGGGGTGGCTATAGCGTCTCTAAAGCGGGCATTGAAGGATTGATGGAAACATTGGCGGATGAACTGGAGAAGAGCCAGATCCGTGTCAACAGTATCGCACCGGGACCAACCCGGACTGCGTTGCGTATGTGGGCCTTTCCTGGAGAAGAACCCACGACCCATCCACTACCTGAGACTCGCGTTTCACCCTACCTCTATCTAGCAGGGCCGGACAGCAAAGGAATTACCGGCAAGCGCTTCAACTGCGAATAGGGATTCTTTATTGGTTGAAGCGCCTTGATGAGGATTCAATAGCACTTGAAATAGTTGCCCTCTTCCCGCTCACCGATCAATAGCTCTCTCTTCAATATCTCACCGTAGGTTGAGGTGACTGACCGGCCCTGATGTGTTGTGTGGCTCCCTCTCTCGCTTTTCACCGCTGAATCCTGAGCTTTTCTACCCGACATGGATACGGACTGTGCGTATTCGTTCATGACACGTCTCCTCAGACTGATTCTGTAATTATATTTATACTGCGAACTTCTCTTAAGTGATCTTAAGTTTAATCAGTAGCAGGAATTTTACTATCCGAAATATTCACTACCTTTGTAGGATTTTTCTGAAATTTGTTTGTGAAAAAGTCACATTATGAGTAGTAACCCTTAGGGCTTGTTGGAATTTTCATTAATTTGAGAAAGATTCTCCTGAGACGGAAATCACGATGCGAATTTAGGGCGATCTTCAGGGAT
>JBNKMQ010000179.1:0-15192 GCA_050293225.1 Sedimenticolaceae bacterium | reverse complement strand
GGAATCTGAGACGCTGCTACTGCGGCTGCGGCTTCCTCTTCCGCCTTACGCTTGGCTTCCTCTTCCGCTTGGCGCTTGGCCTCTTCCTCAGCGGCCTTTCGGGCGGCCTCTTCTTCAGCCCGCTTGGCTTCAGCCGCCTTGCGCGCTTCAACTTCAGCCTCGAACTCCGCCTTCTGCTTGGCCTGTTCGTCCAGTGCCTTGCGTGCTTCCTCGGCGTCTTTTACCGTAGTCTCATCGGTCTCAACCGCACCACGTTTGACGTAAGTACGTTTTTTACGCACCTCGACGCTGACCGTTTTAGAGGCCGCAGCCGAACGGTTGAGGGTGCTGCGACCGGAAGCGGTGGGTTGACGCAGCTCACTCACAGTCTTGCGACGCAGGGTCACCTTGCTTGGCGAAGAGATACTCGCCGTCTTCTTCTTGCCATGACTCTCACGCAGATGCTGCAACAGTTTGCTCTTCTCTTCGTCAGAGATCTTATCCTCTGGGTCTTTAGCCTGGATCCCGGCATCGGCCAACTGTTCCATCAACCGATCAGCGGGTATACCGACGACTTTAGCGAGTTGTGTAACTGTTACTTCACTCATACATCAGGCCTCTCGAGTTTGCCTTTTCCACCGTTTCTTATCTTCCTGGCCGGCTGAATACCGGAGACTGAGTCCACGTGACTATTCTGCCTCTTCAAACCAGGGTGCACGGGCTGTCATGATCAGCTTGCCCGCTCGTTCCTCATCCATGTCATCGATCTCCATCAGATCATCGATGGACTGCTCGGCAAGGTCTTCCATGGTGACTACGCCCTTGCCGGCCAATGTAAATGCCAAATCCTTATCCATACCTTCCATGGTCAGCAGGTCTTCTGCCGGTTCGCGGAACGCCTCTTCATTGGCGATGGCGCGGGTAAGGAGGAAATCCTTCGCCCTGTTGCGCAGCTCTTCCACCAGCTCCGGATCGAACTCATCGATCCCCATCAGCTCTTCCATGGGGACATAGGCCACCTCGTCAACCGTGGTGAAACCCTCCTGCACCAGGATCGCGGCGATATCTTCGTCTACATCGAGCTGCTCCATGAAGCTCTCCATGAATCCCCTCGCCTCACTCTCGTTCTTCTCCGAGGCCTGGGCTTCATCCATCACATTCAGCTCCCAGCCGGTCAGTTGGCTGGCGAGGCGGACATTCTGTCCACCACGGCCGATGGCCTGAGAGAGATTCTCCTCACTCACGGCCACATCCATGGTGTGACTGTCTTCATCCACCACGATGGAGACCACATCGGCAGGTGACATGGCATTGATCACATACTGCGCCGGGTTCTCATTCCAGAGAATGATATCGACCCGCTCGCCGTTCAATTCGTTGGAGACCGCCTGCACCCGGGAACCCCGCATGCCGACACAGGCACCGACAGGATCAATACGTTGATCCAGCGCCTTGACCGCAATCTTTGCACGCAGACCGGGATCGCGAGCCGCTCCGCGGATATCGATCAGCCCCTCACCCACCTCGGGGACTTCCAGTTTGAACAGCTCGATCAGCAGTTCAGGCATTGCCCGGCTGATAAAGAGTTGCGGACCACGGGGCTCAGAACGGACCTCGTAGAGATAACCGCGCAAACGATCACCCACTCGCACAGACTCTTTCGGGATCATGTGCTCGCGACCGATAAAGGCCTCGGCATTGCCACCCAGATCGAGAAAGACATTGCCGCGGTCGATACGCTTGACTACGCCGGTCACCAGCTCGCCTTCACGTCCGCTGAAGGCCTCGACCACTTTGGCTCGCTCCGCCTCGCGTACCTTCTGTACGATGACCTGCTTGGCGGCCTGGGCTGCGATACGGCCGAATTCGATCGATTCGATGGGCTCTTCGATAAAGTCACCGACCTGGATATCGGAGTTCTCCTCGCGGGCGACCTCCAGAATGACCTGACGCAGGGGCGCATCCGGCTCATCCTCCGCATAGGCCTCAACCACCTCCCAGCGACGAAATGTATCGTAGTCACCTGAGGTACGATCGATAGCCACACGTACCAGGATATCGTCGCCGTTGCGTTTGCGAGTAGCAGACGCTAAGGCGGCTTCGATCGCCTCGAATATGATCGACTTCTCTACATCTTTCTCGTTGGAGACCGCATCTACAACCAGCAGTATCTCTTTACTCATCGGTTATTTCCCAATTCAAAATTCAGGTATCAGCCGCGCCGAATCGATCTCTTCGAAAGGGATCCGGTAACTATTACCATCTTCTTCAATCAAAACCTGACTCTCTTCAACACCCTGCAGCATGCCGCTGAAGCGATGCCGATTATCTATTTTGCTACGGGTCTTCAGCTTCACCTTGCTGCCTTTGAAGCGCTCAAAGTGCGCCAGTTCGAACAGCGGCCTGTCCAGGCCCGGCGAGGAGACCTCTAGCCGATAATTCTCTTTAATCGGGTCCTCCACATCGAGCACACCGCTCACCTGATGGCTGACCTCAGCACAATCATCCAGGGTGATACCCTCTGCGTGGTCGATATAGATCCGCAGCAGGCTGCCACCCTTGCCCTGGGAGAGCAGCTCCACGCCAACCAGCTCGTAGCCGAGCAGTTCCACTTCCTGCCTGACCAGGGCGTTCAATTTTTCCGGCGCAGACCGCATGCAATCACCCAAATAAAAAATGGGCACATGGCCCATCGCGTGTTTCAGAACCCAGATCCGCCTTATATATCTAAAGGCGTCCGGAGTGAATTCCGAAAACAAAAAAACCCCGCTATCGGGGTTTTATTATAATTCGCCGCGGGAGTCCGGACCTTGACCAGTGACCGATAGCCTCAACCGCAGATCGGCGCGAAGAATAGCATAACCGCCATACTCACGCAATTGGCAACGTCGAACCCATACGTAATTCTGCGATAAACCTGGGCTTGATACCTTTTTATTGGTCGATCTGGGGCAGCCAGCCGCCTGTGGCCTGCAGGGGAGAAGGATCGCCAGATCGGCTAACCCAAGCGACGACGGCATGCTTTTTAGCCCTGTTCGATTTCAAAGCAGGCCAATCGATTCGCCAGCGCTGTGCCCTGTCCTGTTTTGCAGCCGTACGATGCCCCAACACCACAAAGTCACCTTCCAGCGACCGACCACGATTCTCGCCAGCACCGATATCGTCTCGAATACCGTTGCCAAGAATCACCAGATGGGCCTCTACATCAGACAATCTCTGATCCCCTCTAGGAGAAAACTCAATCTCGGCAGATTTTCCAGGCTCAACATTCAGCGTAAGTCTACCAACCTCCTCGGAAGCCGTTTGCGGTATCGAATCCCCCCGATACCACCCACGCCACTCCTTGCCGTTGACCAGCACACCGGGGGTATAGACTGAGTTGAGGCCGCCGGATCGGCGATATTGCCGTTGCCGCTGGCTGTATTCGGAGGATGCGTAGCTGTCTTGCCAGCCGAGGTAGTCCCAGTAGTCCACATGGAAGGCAATGGGGATAAGGCTTTTCCAGATATCAGAACGTTGATCCAGCCGCCCCAGCCAGGCCTCAGCCGGCGGGCAGCTGCTACAGCCGTGGGAGGTGAACAGTTCCACCACAGTAACCCGGGTCGCCGGGCTCACGAAACTGATCGGCTCTGCCGACACCAAAGTGGGAAGCAGGCAGAGCAGCCCGCCACCGAAGTGGCGCAGCTTGCGCGGGATCATGACGCGCTCGGTACAAACTTCAGCGCCACGCCGTTGTTACAGTAGCGCAGTCCAGTGGGTTTGGGACCATCCTCGAAAACATGACCATGATGACCGCCACACTTGGCGCAGTGGTACTCGGTGCGCGGCCAGATCAGTTTAAAATCCCGCCTGGTCTCGAAGGCGCCGGGCAGGGTCTCATAAAAACTCGGCCAGCCGGTACCGCTATCGTATTTCATACTCGCATCGAACAGGGGATGATCGCAGGCGACACAGACATAGGTGCCCTCACGCTTCTCATCCAACAGCTCACTGCTGCCGGGTCGCTCCGTGCCCTCTTCCCTCAAGACGTTGTAGGCCTCAGGGGTAAGGCGTTCACGCCACTCCGCTTCGCTGAGTTCAAGCTTCTCAATCTGGCTTGTCATTTTCTCATCCTGTCTGGCAAATACCGTTGTACCAAGCATAGGCGCCACCGCCGCAGCCCCCAGGAGTTTAATCAGACTTCTTCGTTGCATAGGATTCTCCAGGTTTCAATCCAGTGAGACAGGTTTCAGGGCCAGATATTCGCCCCTGGCTTTGTGCAGTTATTAGATGTTTGCACTCACCGCTCTCACGACTTGATTAGGAGTTTAGGCCTCTGAGATCCAGAGAGAATCACCGAAATATCACATTCTCATCACGCTTGCACAAGGGGCAGAGTAAAACTGAATAGTGCGCCGCCGGAGGATTTGTTTTCCGCTTGGATAGTACCGCCCTGCAGCTCCACCATACGATGAGCGATTGCCAGTCCGAGTCCGGCATGGCCTGAAGCGCTCTTGCCGCTCTTGTTACGGTAGAAAGGATCAAAGATATGGGGTAGATCCTCCTCCGCAATCCCCTTGCCATCATCACCCACCGAGACCCGCACATGGGATGACTCCTTTTCTATCTGAATGCGGATCTCACCCTCTGCCTGACTGTGGGCCAGCGCATTGGAGATGAGATTGTTCAGCACCCGCTCGGTCAGGGCGAAATCGGCTTCGACGAAATATTGACCCGCCGAGGGCTCCCACACCAGCTCGACACCAGCCTGCTTCGCCGGCAACTGAAATTTCTGCACCACATCCTGCACCAGCTCAGCTATCACCATCGGCTCACACGCCGGTTCGGTATCTTTTGCCTCCAACTGGGCCAGTTCGAAGAGATCCTCGATCATCTGTTTCAGCCGCTCACTCTGACGCAAGGCGATGCCGATATACTCCTCTCGCCGCTGAGCATCCAAATCTGTATCCGGCATATTCAGTGTCTCTAAATAGCCATGTAGTACTGCCAGGGGAGTGCGTAGATCGTGGGAGACCTGAGCCACCAGCTCCCGACGCAATTGATCCTGATCCTTCAACTGCCCCCACTGATCGATGATCCGCGAGGCCATATCATCGAAGGCGGCACCGAGACGATCGACCTCGTCCCCACGATCAGGGGGCGCACCGAAGGCCTTGTGTTGGGTGAAGTCACTCTGTTGAAAATCGATCATGACGCTGGAGAGTCGCTGCAGTCGCCGGGTCAACCAGTGGAACAGCAACAGACCTGTCATCAGGCCGAAACCCAGACTGATGGCGACAGCACTGGCGCTCAGATTGAAGACATAGCTCTCCTGTACCGCCTGTTCGGCGGTGTCATACTCCTCTCCGCGCAACACCACATAGAGATATCCGTCACTGCCCTCACCGGCCGGCAGGCGCGTCACAGAGAAGGCCTTGCGCCGCTCGTGGGAGCGAGGATCATCACCCAGTAGCGGAAAACCCTCGCCATGGAGGAAGGCCTGAATGGGATTGAGATCCACATGCTTGCGTTTAACCTTACCCGGATCAGCGGAGAAGGCGAGGATCTCTCCTCTCTCATCCAGCAGGTAGATCTCGATGCTGGGATTGATATCCATATAGTCGCTGAAGGTGGATTTCAACGCCGACTGATTTATCTCTCCATCGATTACCAACTGCCGGTCGGCAACGATGCGCTGGGCCAGATTCCGATTGAAGTGTTGCGTGATCTCCTGCAGATGGCTCTCGGTCATCGAGGCAGTGATCAAGGTATAGACAATACCGGTGACCAGAAAGAGCGCGACCAGGGCGAGGGAGAGTCTGGAATAGAGGGTACGCAGCATTCACTCCGCCTCGTTGAACTTGTAACCCACACCCCAGACGGTGAGGACATATTTTGGATCTGCCGGATCTTTTTCGATCTTCCCCCGCAGGCGATTGATATGGGAGTTGACCGTATGCTCGTAGCCGTCGTGGTTATATCCCCAGACCTGATCCAGCAGCTGTATCCGACTGAAGACCCGGCCGGGTTGACGGGCGAAAAAGAGCAGCAGCTCGAACTCCCTGGCAGTCAGTTCCACTTCCACACCATCGATCTGCACCCGGCGACGGGAGACATCGATATGCAGACCGTTACTCTCGATCACCTCCTCCTGCGCCGGCTTCTCTGTTCGCTGCTGCAGGGCATCCATACGCCGGAAGAGCGCCTTAATCCGAGCCAGCAACTCCGGCACACTGAAGGGCTTGGTGAGATAATCATCCGCCCCCATCTCCAGACCCAGGACTCGATCAAGCTCAGTCGACTTGGCGGTCAACATCAGGATCGCCACGTACTCCTCACTCTCGCGCATCTGGCGACAGAGGCTGAGGCCATCGGTATCCGGTAGCATCAGGTCGAGCACCACCAGTTTATAGCCGCCTTTCTTGAACAGACGCATGGCGGAGGCGCCGCTGCTGGCGGTATCCACCTCATAACCGTTCTCCTGCAGATGGGTCTGCACCAGGCGGGCGATATCGGGTTCATCTTCGACAACGAGAATTTTTTTTCCCATTTAACGTCCCTCCCTTATTCTCTTTACAATCAGACTCTCAGGCATCCGCTGGTGGCGCATGACTTTGTGCCTAATGAAAGCAAAACAAGATAGCAAAGCTATCCGCTTTTTATCACAAAAGTCTCACGCAAAGACTGGCGCGGTTAGAGATCGAACCCGACATCGGGACGCTGATCGGTCAGCCAGTAGAAATGGTAGGGTGGTACAACCAGCTGGTCTTTGAACAGCCGGGGGGATTCGCCGGAGCAGAGATCGAGCAGATTGCCGTGACCGAACATGCCTCGATTACCCAAGATACTGAGCTCCATGTACTGCGGAGAATCGTCAAAGTTGGCCACCACCAGCACGGAACCATTGGGCATCATGGGATTGCTGCGCCAGAAGACAAACAGGTGGGGATTACCCGGGTCGATCAGCTCACGATTATTGAAGTCGGCGAAGGCAGCGATCCCCTTACGTACCCCGATCATCTTTTTCAGTCCATCGAAAATACGCTGCTCGGGGGTGCCGTGCTTGTGTCTCAGCTCGGCCTTCTCCCAATCGATGGTGGGCCGGTGCATCCAGCGATTGTCCCCCGCCTTGTTCTCATCCTGCATAAACTGGCAATCGTTCAGGTTACCGATCTCATCCCCGTAGTAGAGCAGCGGGATGCCGCCAAAGGAGCAGATCATGCTGTGCATCAAGAGGATAATTTTTATTGCGCGATCGATCTCATGCTCATTGCCCTCCTCCAGAGCGGCATCGAGCCCTACCAGGGAGGCCAGAGAGCCGGAGATGCGCGCGTCACCGGTCTTCAGATTGACACCGAAGGGCAGCCCCCGGGAGCGGGAGTCGTCATATTGCCCGGTGAAGTAATCAATCAGGAAACGCCGATGCGCCATGGGCTGATAGCCGGCGGCAATAATATCGGAATCGTCAAAACCCAGGCCGATATCATCATGGCAGCGGACATAGTTGAGCCAGGTTGCCCGATCCAGTTTGGTCGGCAGGCTGAGAATACCCTGCCTGAGCAGGCGGGTGTTTTTGGTCGCCACCGCATCCCACATCAAGGCCATATAGGTGGCGTTGTAGGCGATCTCGCACTCCTTGGCGATGACCGCATCCTCGCCGAAATATTTGATGATCTCCACCGGCGCTACGATCGACTCAGCGATAAACAGAACACCGGGAGCAGTCACCTGGCAGCAATCCTTCATCATCTGCAGGATCAGATGGGATTCACGCAGATTCTGGCAGTTGGTGCCGATCTTCTTCCATAGGAAGGCGACCGCATCGAGGCGGATGATATCCGCCCCCTGATTGGCCCAGAAGAGGATATTATCGATCATCTCGATGAAGACCGCCGGATTGCTGTAGTTGAGATCCCACTGATAGTGGTTGAAGACGGTCATCACCCACTTCTGCATCTCCTCGTCCCAAGTGAAATTACCTGGGGAGGTCTCGGGGAAGATCTCCGGCATGCTCTCTTCGAACATATCGGGCACATCGCGATTGTCGAAGAGGTAGAAGTAGTCCTGATACTTCTGCTCCCCTGCTCGAGCCCGTTGCGCCCACTCATGCTCGTCGGAGGTGTGGTTGACCACCATATCCAGGGTCAGCAACATCCCACGCGTGTGAGTTGAAGCGGCCAGTTCATTGATATCGTCCAGGGTACCGACCCGCGGATCGACATTACGAAAGTCGCTGACGGCGTAACCGCCATCACTGGCACCCTCGGGACAGACCAATATTGGCATCACATGCAACATGTTGACGCCCAGCTCCTGCAGATAGGGGAGCTTACTCCTCACCCCCTCCAGGTTTCCCGCAAAGCCGTCGGCATAGAGGGCCATGCCGACCCACTCCTGACTGAGAAACCAGTTGTGGTCGTTCTCTCTCTCTTCATCCAGATGGCGCAATTTGGCATGTCGCTGGACATAGCGGGTCGCCATCACCTCCACCAGGTTGACCAGTTGATCCTTGAAGTCCTCCCGCTGACCATAGAGGTGGAAGAACAGGGTATAGATGGCGTAAAAGTTGGCGCCCAGACGGGTATAGAAATGGCGCAAATCCCGCTGCTGGAGATCGGGTTTGAGCTCATCGAGAATTCGATTCAATAGTGAATGGGAGACCTGTTCGTACATATTGCCTGCGCTTGTCAGCCCCTTGCAGATATTCGTACCAAGACCCTGTCACCAGGGTCCAACCATCTTATCATGCATAATCGGCCTGTCAGGCCGACAGCTTTAACCCGATCAGAGCCCCCAGGCATCGATTAGTGGCTGGTAGAATTCGGTATCCCCGATGGTGGCTCCACGCTGACCCACCAGGGCGGAGGCGAACTGTTGAGCCCGCTCCAGCGTCTGTTTCACCGGCCAGCCAAGATTCAGTCCCAACAACAACACAGAGGAGAAGGCATCTCCGGCGCCGACAGTATCCACTATCTCAGTCACTCGCACTGCTGGCACATGGTAGACAGTCTGATCCGCCGTCACCGCCATGGCTCCCTGCTCCCCCAGGGTCACAATCAACCCTTCAAGTCCGTACTTCTGCAGGAATCGCAACATCGCCGGCTGAAGATCAATCGCCTCTCCGCTCAGGAGGGTGAACTCCTCTTGATTCAGCTTGACCCAGTCGGCCTCATTCACCCAGGAGAGCACTTGCTCCTTTTGCCACCAGGGTTGCCTCAAATTCACATCCATGAAGACAATCGACGGCTTTAAGGACTTCAACCTCTGTAATGCCAGGCGCGAGTTTTCATGTCTGAGGGCAAGGGATCCGTGATAGAGGATGCCAAGGTCAAGTTCACCCAATTGCTCGGCATCGATAAAATCATAGGCGACCTGATCGACGATATCGTAACTGGGTTCACCGTTATCCAGGCTGACCTCCACCAATCCGGTAGGATGAGCATCATCGGATTGCAGGCAGCTGCAATTCATACCCCAACGCTGCATCGATTTGCGAATCGTCTCTCCTTCTGTGTCCAGGCCAACGCTGCTGACAAAGTCCGGTTGCTGGCGAAATGCCTGCAGATGCCAGGCGACATTAAAAGGTGCCCCGCCAAGGACTTTTTCCCCATCAGGAAAGCTGTCAAAGAGCACTTCACCAAAGATGCCGACATGTCCCATCTTTACGCTTCCTGATCATCATTGTTATGTAGGATTTGCTCGGCCATTTGCGGATGGTAGTGAGCCAAGCCCTCTAAAATTCCGCCGCTGTAGTTGCCGTTCATCTGTAGATAGCCCCCCTTTGCGAAGTAGAGGCTGTCACCGGTGGTCTGACCTGCCGCCTCCTGTTTCACCTCGGTCTGTGCATTGTTTACCAGGACCGATGAGATCCCGCTCAACAATACCGGCATATCATTCCCGCTATCCCCTGCGTAGAGTGTATTCGCCCTGGAGAATCCCAAGTGTTGCATGAGGAACTCCACCGCGTGCAGTTTGGTCGCAGAGGCCGGTAACAGATCGAGCAGGCCAATTTCGGCCATCTCATCCACGCTCCAGATCAGCGAGGCGGAGACCCCGGCCTCCTGCAATCGTTGTTGTATGATCGCATCGAGCTGATCGCGGTCGATATCCAAAGCGACATAGTAGCTCAATTTGTAGCGGTTCTGTTTCTCCCTCTCCTGCAGCTTGAGTGCAACCAGATCGGCAAACAGTCGGCTCAGATCGTTATCAATCAAACCGTTCCAATCTTTCCCGATGTCGCTCTCCCAGTCCTTGAAAAGGCGCCACTCAGTCTGACTCTTGACCTGATATATCGTGGTGCCTACATCCCCCACCACATAGTCGGGTATCGGTAATTCGTAATCAGATATCGCCTCCTCCACCAGCGCCTTATGGCGCCCGCTGACGTAGGCCAAGGTCAGATTCTCTTGCGCACATAGCTGACGAAACAGCGGCCGGGCCTGGGGCGATTCAGGCTGAGGACCATTGGGGATCAGTGTCCTGTCGAGATCGGTACAAACCAGTAATTTATCTGTCATGGTGCAGCGGCACTTCACAGGCGCGGAAGAAATCGTAATGTTCTATCGCTTCCAGAATTCCCAGGGCATAGGATTGATTGGCGAAGTAGATACGATCCACATCGATCATGTGAGACAGCTCTTCATGGTGCCGGTTGGCCACCACCGCCGCCAGGGTATTGCCGCGCATCATATCCTCATCGGCGCCGGAACCACCGGCGACCAGGATATGTTCCAGCGGGATCTCCCAGCGTTGCGCCACATAACGCAGCGCCTGCCCTTTGGATGCCCTTGATGGCAGGATATCGAGATATTGCCCAAAGGCGTGCACCACATTGCAGGTCAGCTCTTCCTTCTGCAGCAGTGTGTTGATCTCATCTACCGTGGGTGCCTTTATCTCATCATAGTGATAGGCGATTTTGAAAAAACTCTGCTCATTCTTCGCCTGGGGTTCGATACCCGGCAGTTCCGACATCACCCGCCGCACCTTTTTCGGCTGCCAGAGATGGTCGATATGTTCACCCCAGAAGTCATCTTCGACAAGTTCCTGGGAGTAGTGGATCTTGGTACCCAAGCTGCTGATCAGCACATCGGGCATGGGTATGCCGTTTTTCTTCAGAATCGTCAGTGCCGAGTCCAATCTCCTGCCGGTAGCGATACCGAAGGTGGCGCATTTACGGTTCTTTCTTACCACCTCGATAAACTGTTTGAGTCCTGCCGGGTTGCCTAAAAGGTTTTGATCCAGATCGGTGAATATTGCCCGATCCCTGGGGCGATGCTTGACATGTTTGGGGGGCAACATGGGGGTCTTTTCGTGTCCGGCCGGGAGAGATGAGATCTTCTGCATGTATCTCGCTGCGTGGGCCTCCCATGAATAGTATTGCCGCACGCCCTGGAGTCCGTTGTTGGAGAAGGCGCTCCAGCGAGACTCATCGCTCAGGATTGTCAGCAGACTTTGCGTAATAGCCTCTTTGTCCAGGGGATCGACCAGCAGGCCATTCTTACAGTTACCGATAATATCGACGGGGCCTCCGTTTTCGGTGGCAACCAGGGGAAGCCCGCTGGCGGCGGCTTCCAGCAGGGTCAATCCAAACGGCTCGGTAAGAGCGGGATTGACGAATACGCCTTTGGATTTGGCGGCGATGCGATAGATCTGTGGCACCTCATCCGCCAGGTGGTGCTTGGGTATCGCCACCCGGCCGTAGAGATCGTATTGATCAATCAGTAACAGCAGATCGGTCAATACCCCTTGAGAACCGCTGTCGAGCTCGCGGATATCGTCACGATTACCGGCGATAATCACAAGATTGGCGACCTGCTGTAGCTGATCAGACTCTCCGTAAGCCTCCAGCAGTGTCTGAATATTCTTGCGTTCATCGGCCCGGGAGAGGGCCAGGATCATCGGCTTTCCAGGATTCTCAAAGAATCTATCGATACTTGGGAGAAAGCTGAACGCCTCCTTTTTCTCGTTCGGAGGATGGAACTGCTTCAGATCAGTCCCCGGCGGGATGACGGCCATCCGATCCGGCTGGTAGTAGTTATACAGCGCATACTGCTCTTCGATCTCATTGTGGGTGCTGGTAATCACCAGATCGGCGTTGGCCAGCACCTCCTCTTCGGCATCGATCCGTCGCGCGATGTTGTAGAGATCATCGATCTTGCTTCGGCTCAGACCTTTCGCAATCAATCGCTTCTTCTTATCCCGGCCCAGAGAGTGACCGGTATGCACCAACGGCAGACCGAGCAGGTGAGACAGCCTGACACCCACGTAGCCGGCATCGGCATAGTGGCTGTGGATGATATCGGGCATGCGCGGCTGTTCGTTCAACCAGGCAAGGGTGTTATCCATGAAGCTGTCGAGATGGTCCCAGAGCGCCTCTTTCTGCATATACTCCTGCGGACCCGCATCAACCCTGACGATCCTGACCTTGTCGTTTAATGCTTCGATGGCTTCTGCGTAATCAGGACTGACAGAGGCGTCGACCACGCGACGGGTGATCAGATCGACCCGGGAGACATCTTCGCGTGCCCCCAGGGCCTTGGCCAGATCAACCACATATTTGGTCTGACCACCAGTATCGGCATCCCTGCCCAACTCCAGATCATCTCCTCGAATCAGGCCATGAACGCTTATCAAGCAGGTGTACATATGTTTTTTTTCCTCTCTCCTTTCCCTGGGAGCCTGTCCTCTTTCTGATAAAACCCCAGCCTGACCACTTCACTCCACCAAAACCGAACAGAGCGGCCCACCTATTTGGGCCCTCAATCAGCGGTTATTACTTAACTCATTCACAATCTTAACAAATCAGGCTTAATGTTGCAGATGCATGCGCAGAGGAAATGATCCATAGCCAAGAAAAGAAACCGTATACAGATTAGACGATTATCTTTCTCACTGAATAAGCAGACAGTTTAAATGGTTTTTTTCAGCGCCGGATAGAAAAAACCGAATCTGCTGAGCTGTTATTGGCAGTGCTCAGAATTTGA
Source organism: Sedimenticolaceae bacterium (assembly GCA_050293225.1). GTDB lineage: Bacteria > Pseudomonadota > Gammaproteobacteria > Chromatiales > Chromatiaceae > Thiodiazotropha. Next base: position 2,251 of record JBNKMQ010000179.1, on the reverse strand, counting down.
ACAATTTGTGTACAAACTGACCCAATAACTACAGGGTGGACACTATCCCGTCCCACCCAAGAGAGCGACACGATAAATGTTGATCCCCATATATAGCCTGCCCGCTCTGAGAACCACTCTTTTCCTACTGAATGGCATGCAAACTGCTAAATTCTGTACTACGTTCTCTAGAGGTCTGCTCAAACAGCAATTCCCCCTATTTCTTTGTGGAAAGACCCGCGATCAGCAGTAGAAAAAGACGCACAACAAGTAAAACTTTTAGCGAAGGAGCTGATTCATGCAACAAGCCCTACTGATCAATCCAGAAAAGTGCACCGGATGCCTTCAGTGTGAGATGGCATGCTCGTATGAAAACCATCAGGTATTCAACATTGCCAAGTCCCGGATCAAGGTGTTCAGCTTTGAGGAGGCCGGTCGTAAGGTCCCTTACACCTGCACCCAATGCGCTGAGGCTTGGTGTATGCACGCCTGTCCCGTCGAGGCCATAGTGCTCGACGCCGCCACCGGCGCCAAATTGATAAAGGACGATGTCTGTGTCGGCTGTAAGGTCTGCACCATCGCCTGCCCCTTCGGCACCGTCAACTATGTGCAGGATACCGGCAAGGTGCAAAAGTGCGACCTCTGTGGTGGAGACCCCGCCTGCGCAGCGGCCTGCCCCACCGAGGCGATCACCTATGTGGACGCCAACTGGACCGGACTCGAAAAAATGCGCGCCTGGGCGGGTAAAACCGACACCCAGCAAGCCAGCGCCTAAGCACCAAATTCAGACAGGAGAAACGCACATGTCATGGGCAAATAGAGTGCTGCGAGTCGATCTCAGCAGCGGTACCTGCAAAGAAGAACCCCTCAACATGGAGTGGGCCCAGGAGTATCTCGGTCAACGAGGCCTGGCAACCAAATATTTTGTCGAAGAGGTTGATCCCAAAGTGGATCCCCTCTCGGCGGAAAACAAACTCATCTTCACCACCGGCCCCCTGACCGGCACCATGGCCTCCACCGGCGGTCGCTACTCAGTGGTCACCAAGGGGCCATTGACCGGCGCCATCGCCTGCTCGAACTCCGGTGGCTATATCGGTGCCGAGCTGAAGATGGCCGGCTGGGACATGATTATCTGTGAGGGCCAATCCGATAAACCTGTCTACCTCTGGATCCAGGATGACAAGGTCGAGCTGCGTGACGCCTCACACCTCTGGGGCAAGACCACCTGGGACACCGAGGAGATCATCAAGAAGGATCATCAGGATCCCCAGATCCGTGTCTCCTCCATCGGCCGTGCCGGTGAGAACGGCGTGCTCTACGCCTGTATCGTGAACGACCTGCATCGGGCGGCGGGACGCTCCGGTGTGGGCGCGGTAATGGGTACCAAGAATCTGAAGGCACTGGCCGTGCGCGGTACCAAAGGCGTCGGCAACATCAAGGACTTCAAACGTTTCATGCAGATCACCAAGGAGAAGAAGCAGATCCTGGCGGAGAATGCGGTCACCGGCCAGGGCCTGCCGACCTACGGTACTCAGGTGTTGATGAACGTCATCAACGAGATGGGCGCCCTGCCCACCCGTAACTCCCAGGATGTGCAGTTCGAAGGAGCCGGCAGTATCTCCGGTGAAGCGATGCACGAAAAGCGTCCCAGCGACGGTAAGGCCAACCTGGTTACCAACAACGCCTGCTTCGGCTGCACCATCGCCTGCGGACGTATCTCCCAGGTCGACAAAACCCACTGGAGCGTGGATAACAATCCGAAGTATTGGGGCGCCAGCGGTGGTCTGGAGTACGAAGCCGCCTGGTCCCTCGGCGCCGCCAATGGGGTGGACGATCTGGAGGCCCTCACCGTCGCCAACATGATCTGCAACGAGGACGGCATGGACCCCATCTCCTTCGGCGCCACCATCGGCGCGGTGATGGAGCTCTACACCATGGGTGTAATCAGCAAGGAACAGCTGGGTATGGATGCCCCCTTCGGCTCCGCCCAGGCGTTGATCGATCTGGCCCACATGACGGCCGAAGGGCGTGGCTTCGGTCCAGAGATCGGCCTGGGCTCTGCCCGACTGTGTGAGAAATATGGCCACCCCGAGCTCTCCATGACCGTGAAGAAGCAGGAGTTCCCCGCCTACGATCCCCGTGGTATTCAGGGTATGGGACTGACCTACGCCACCTCCAACCGTGGCGCCTGTCACCTGCGCTCCTACACGGTGGCCTCCGAGGTGCTGGGCATCCCGGTCAAGACCGACCCCCTCGCCACCGAAGGCAAGGC
>JBNKMQ010000178.1:0-24973 GCA_050293225.1 Sedimenticolaceae bacterium | reverse complement strand
GAATATATATGTTTCTGGGTGGGAGCTATGAGCAATCAATTGACATTGGATAGGTACGACAGACATATCCTGCAGCTGCTGCAGGAGGATGGGCGCATCAGCAATCAGGACCTGGCGGAGAAGATCGGTCTCTCCCCCTCGCCCTGTCTGCGTAGAGTCAGGGCGCTGGAAGAGTCGGGCATTATCGCAGGCTATCGGGCGTTTCTGGATGCCGGCAAACTGGGTCTGACGATGATTGCCCTGATCCATATCTCCATGGATCGTCATACGCCAGAGCGATTCGATAACTTTGAGCAGAAGGTCGCGGCGCTGCCAGAGGTGCTGGAGTGCCTGCTTATCACCGGTCAGGATGCCGATTATCAAGTCAAGGTGGTGGTGCGGGATATGGAGGCTTATCAGGCGCTGCTATTGAACAAGATCACCCGCATCGAAGGCGTGAGCGGAGTTCACTCCAGTTTTGTCATGCGTCGGGTGGTGGATAAGACGGCGTTGCCGATCTAGGGCACTTCGCAAGTGCTGCTTCCAGACAGTTTCTGAATCCGGGTTAAAGCTTTGCAGCCTTTGGCGTTTTGGTTGTGATCGCATCGGCAGGGAAGTACTGGGCCAACCACTCGATCGCTTCGTCCCTGTCAAAGAAGGACTTAACCTGCACATCTCTGAAATAGGTGCTGGCGGCGATCCGCGTCATGATGGCGTCCCGGTGGTTGCGTTCGAGGTAGGCGACTGCCTTCAGGCGATGTCTTGTCTGCTGCATCATGGCGATCTGCACCAGTACGGATATGGAGTAGCTGCCTTTCCGCTCTATCAATGCCGGGATGGATTCGCTGAACTGATCCAGAAACTCTGTGACGGGAGCGATATCGCTCTCGACGATCTCTTCGTCTGTATAGATGACGCCATGGAGATAGTTGCCATCCACTATGTTCAGTCTGACTTTTCCAGTGTCCTTCGATTCCATAGCGATGAGTATAGCTCATCCGTTGAAACAGCCAACTCGATGGGAAATCGGTCCGGCGGATATCTAAGGCAGAAAGCGTTTGAATAGATACTGCTATGCTCTTGGTCATATTGCTTATCCAGGAGAGAAACATGAGATCTATGCTCAGAGTTGTCATGCTGACGCTATGTTCTGCTTTACCCTTTGGGCAGGTGATGGCATCCGATTATGTCATCGACACAGAGGGAGGGCATGCCTTTATCCAGTTTAAGATCAGTCACTTGGGGTATAGTTGGCTGGTCGGCAGATTCAACCGCTTCAGCGGTGAGTTCAGCTACGATGAGAAGAGTCCCGCCTCAGCTCAGATAGAGGTCCTCATCGACACAGCGAGTATCGACAGCAACCACGCGGAGCGGGACAAACACCTGAGGGATGAGGATTTTCTCGATGTGAAGAGATACCCGGAGGCGCGCTTTGTCAGTACCAGCTATGCCGAAAGGGAAGATGGTACGGGTCTGCTGCTGGGGGATTTAACCCTGCGCGGTGTGACCCGGCAGATTGAGATTGATGTGAAACATCTGGGCTCGGGTACCGATCCCTGGGGTGGTTATCGTCGCGGATTCGAGGGGAGCACTCGGATTAAGCTGGCAGATTTCGGGATCACAAAATTTCTTGGCAAGGCGGCCCGTGAGATGACCTTCTCCCTTGGGATTGAGGGAATACGCAAGAAGTCCAGCAATCGACCGAAGAGGCCTGGAGGCTTGAGCATCAACTGATCTGTCAGGCGAGCATCTCCACCCGAAAACGTATCTTACGCCAGGGATTACCCTCATCAAGCAGTCGGGTCAGGCTCGCCTCCAGGGGGACGCCCTGATCCATCAACTTGGCCAAGGTGCGATTCTCCCGCTGTGGGACATATCCCAGGTGCTCGTTGCGGAACCAGACCGCCACCGCATAGGGGTCGTGGGGGTTGCAGGGTTCCCGTTTCAGATGGAGTTTTTCCCCAACCTGCAGGAAGGGCCAGATGGCTGAGGCACGGTGATATTGATATCCCGCCAGGGGTGATTCCTGCAATATGAGACGTCTTCGGGTTTTTCTGTCGGGTATTCTGGCGTAGACTCGGGGCCTAACGATTTTGCTCAGATTGCCCAGAATCTGAGAAAGATGATTTGTCGATTTCATTGGGTTTGCTCCCGCAGGTTCTTACAGGGCGAAAGGTTAGCAGCGGGGGTGGCTCATTAGGTGAGTCCATCGAGAAGATAAATGTTGGAATATATATTTTTTCACGAGCGCCCCTGGCGGTTGTTTATCGATTATCTGGAAACCTTGGGGTTGCAGCCAGAGGCCAGATCCGGAGATCTGAGCTGGCTGGTTGAGTTACCGGAGGATCTGGATGATGACCTCGACCGGAAGATCGAGGCTTACTACGACGAGATGCTTGAACTCAACGAGTCCCTGGTGGCAGAAGCTGAGGGGCAGGATCACGTCGATACCGCCGGTGTCAATGTGACCCTGAAGGATGGAAGAGTGGTACAGGCGGCGGTGGATCCTGGGTTGATGCGCAAACTGCTCGACAGTGTCTCCCCGCAAGAACTGGGGGATCTGGTCAACGCCATTGCCGACGCGGTGGAGAACCCCGACGAGCGACCCTTCTGTCAGCGTTGAGGATTGATTGAATTCAGTACCTCGTCTGCCCGCTTGCTGCTCTCTTCCAGGGACTGATTCATCTGCTCTGCGGTCTGGCGAGCGGCCTTCTTCTGCTCCACCATCTCAATATATTGCTTCGGCGTCTGATTGAAGCTGGTCTCCGGCGGATTGTCGCTGCCCTTCATTACGTAGAAGACAGAGAGAATCAGTACAATCAGTACGGCGAAAAAAGCGCTATTGGCCATAGGTTCATCCTCTAATGGTCCATCATGTAAATAGTATGGACGATTTATCCGTGTAGTTGCAGTATGGGCCAGCGGCGGGCGGTTGCGATCTCTGTCAGGGTTTCATCCGGATCCACCGCTACCGGATGGTCGACCTTCTCCAATAGTGGCAGGTCGTTGTGGGAGTCACTATAGAACCAGCTGCCGTCAAGGTTTTGATTGTGCTCCTCCAGCCAGAGGTTGAGGCGATTGACCTTGCCCTCCCGAAAGCTGGGCTCTCCCGCTACCTCGCCGGTGAAATGGCCATTCAGCGTCTCCGGTTCTGAGGCGATCAGGTGTTCGATACCGAATCGCTCGGCGATGGGTCGGGTGACAAAGGCGTTGGTGGCAGTGATGATCATCAGGGTGTCACCGGTATCCTGGTGCTTTTTCACCAGATCCAGCGCGTTCCGGGTGATGATCGGTGAGATGATCCTGTCGAGGAACTCGTTGCGCCAAAGATCCAACTGCTTGGGGGGGTGCTGTCTCAGGGGGGTGAGGGAGAAGCGGAGGAATTCATAAATATCCAGTTCACCCCGCTTGTACAGATCAAAAAAGTGGTCATTTTTTCGCTTGTATTCATCCCCGTCGACAACCCCTTTGTCGACCAGGAATTGTCCCCACAGATAGTCGGAATCGCCGGCCAGTAAGGTGTTGTCAAGGTCGAAGATCGCCAGTGGCATGGGCTAGGTCCTGCAAAAAAACAATAAAATGTGTGGGTGAAACAAGGCTCTTTTTTACCCTGCGAACAGTACCGTAATTTCCAAGATCAGCAAAGGCTTATGTTGGTCTTTTCTTGCTGCTCTCATGTGATTGTGGAAGAATCGTTGAGAATAATCATTATGAATTTTGGCAAGTGACTTGATTGACTCGGAAGGCTTTAGACCTAATGTCGGCATAATCCTCTGTAACAACGACCGGATGCTCTTTTGGGGTCGTCGTGTGGGTCAGGATGCCTGGCAGTTTCCCCAAGGCGGCATCAAACCTGATGAGTCGCCGGAGGAGGCGATGTATCGCGAGCTGGAGGAAGAGGTCGGGCTGAAACCCGATCAGGTAAAGCTCCTTGGCTCGACCCGCAAATGGCTTAAATATCGTCTGCCGGAGCGCTATATTCGCCGCAACTGTGAACCCCTCTGTGTGGGACAGAAGCAGATCTGGTTTCTGCTCAAGGCCAACTGCGGCGAGGATGCCTTCTGCCTCGATCATAGCGAGACCCCCGAATTTCAGGACTGGCGCTGGGTGAAATACTGGCAGCCGGTGCGCGAGGTGATCTATTTCAAACGTCAGGTCTACACCCGGGCGCTGGAAGAGCTGGCGCCGTTGCTCTACCCAGAGGGTGCACCCAGTCGCAGCCAGACAAACTACCTGAGACAAAACCGCCGGTGAAAAGCAGTAAAAGGCACGGGCTAGGCTGGCCGGATCATGCTTGATCCGCTGCATCGGATTGTCCAGGAGGTCAATGCTGCTTCCGATCTGGATGCGGTGGTTAAGATCATCGTCTCCCAGGTGAAGCAGGCCATCAAGGCGGATGTCTGCTCCATCTATCTCACCGATTTCGAACGGCGTGAGCATGTTCTGATGGCCACCGACGGTCTGAGAGCCGAGGCGGTGGGCAAGGTCAGGCTGCCCTACCATCGGGGGCTGATCGGTCTGGTCTGTGAACGGGCGGAGCCGGTCAATGTCGCCGATGCCCCCAGCCACAACCGCTATCTCTCCATCCATGAGACGGGTGAGGTTCAGTACCACGGTTTTCTCGGAGTCCCGATCATCCAGAACCGTAAGGTGCTCGGCGTGCTGGTGGTTCGGCAGATCGATACCCGCACCTTTGCCGACAGCGAGGTTACCTTCCTCTTCACCCTGGCGGCACAACTGGCCGGTGCCATCACCCATGCCCAGGCCAGCGGCCAGTTGGTGACATCGGATGGGTTGGCGCCGCCCAAGCGCTTCCTGCAGGGCAGGCCAGGTTCCCCTGGAGTCGCTTTTGGTACTGTGGTGGTGGTCTACCCGCCAGCGGATCTGGATGCGGTGCCAGATCGACAGGCCCTCGATCCAGATGCGGAGGAGGAGGCCTTTCGCACGGCAGTGGCTGCGGTAGTGGCCGACCTGATGGCGCTGGAGGAACGTTTCGAGGATAGCCTGCCGGCGGAGGATCAGGCGCTGTTCGACGCCTGGTTGATGATGCTGGGCAGTGATTCCCTGATCGGTAATACGGTGAGATTGATCCAGGCCGGTAAGTGGGCGCCGGGTGCATTGAGACAGACCATCGAGGAGCACGCCAAGGTCTTCGATGCGATGGAGGATGTCTATCTGCGGGAACGTGCCTCCGATGTGCGGGATCTGGGTCGAAGAATTCTGATGCACCTGCAGGGAGAGAGTCAGCAGGCCGAGTATCCCGAAGATACCATTCTGGTCGGTGAAGAGGTAAGCGCCATGCAGCTTGCCGAAGTACCCAAGGATCGTCTTGCCGGTGTCGTCTCCGCCACCGGCGCCAGCTTCTCCCATGTGGCGATTCTGGCCCGGGCCATGGATGTGCCGGCGGTGATGGGTATGAGCAATCTGCCGGTGACGCGGATGGATGGCCGCTTTGTCATCCTCGACGGTTATCTGGGACGGGTCTATGTCTCCCCCGCACCCTCGGTGTTACAGGAGTACCAGCGCCTGGCGGACGAGGACCGGGTGCTGTCGGAGGAGATGCTGGCGGATAAGGATCTGCCCTGTGAGACCACCGACGGGGTCTCCATCCCTCTCTATCTCAATACGGGACTGATCTCCGAGATGAGCGCCAGTGGCGTGGCGGAGTCGGCTGGGGTAGGGCTCTACCGTACCGAATTGCCCTTTATGGTGCGTGATAGCTTCCCCGCCGAGTCGGTGCAGGTGAACAACTATCGCAAGGTGCTAAAGGCCTTTCATCCCAGGCCAGTGATCATTCGTACCCTGGATATCGGCGGTGACAAGCCCTTGCCCTATTTTCCCCTGGAGGAGCAGAACCCCTTCCTGGGTTGGCGTGGCATCAGAATTACATTGGATCATCCGGAGATCTTTCTCACCCAGGTGCGTGCGATGTTGCGGGCCGCCAGTGGACTGGATAATTTAAAACTGCTCTTGCCCATGATCAGTCATGTGGATGAGGTTGATGATGCCTTGCTCTTGATCCAGCGTGCCCATGATGAGCTGACTGAGGAGGGTTACGAGGTCTCGATGCCGAAGATCGGTGTCATGATCGAGGTGCCGGCGGCGGTCTATCAGGTGGAGGCGCTGGCTCGTCGGGTCGATTTTCTCTCGGTGGGCACCAACGATCTGACGCAATATCTTTTGGCCGTTGATCGCAACAACGGTCATGTGGCGGATCTGTATGATGATCTACATCCGGCGGTTATCAGGGCCCTGATCCAGATTGTCGAGGGCGCCCGGGTCTATCAAAGGGAGGTCAGCGTCTGTGGCGAGATGGCCGGAAACCCAGCGACGGCTGTGTTGCTATTGGGTATGGGTATCGACAGTCTGAGTATGAACGGCGGCAGTCTGTCGCGGGTCAAGTGGGTGCTGCGATCCGTCTCCATGGCGAGGGCAAAGTCGCTGCTGCAGGCTGCCCTGCGTTGCGAGCGTGCTTCAGAGGTCAAGGCTCTGTTGAGTAATGCGCTGGAGGAGATGGGACTGGGTGGCCTGATGCGTGCCGGTAAATAGCTGTGAGTCTTTAGTTCAAGATGCTAAGGAACCGCTGAACAAGTCATGGGCCGACCGCTTCGGCGTTGCAGATCTTCGCAATCGCTTGCTATTACGTGCGATCAGCGCCTTGAATCGGCACATTTTTATCGACAATCTGTTCGGCCCAGACTTATTCAGAGGTTCCCTAACTGTTCAGCGCTTTCATGATCGACTGAATCTCTTCTTTTGAGGCCTTGAGGATCTCCTGAATGGAATCATGATCCAGCTTGAGCCGTTGTGCCGCAGTGACTTGCGACCAATTAAAATCATCTCCCAACTTGTCCCAGTAGGCACAGAGGTTGGCGGTGATGACTACATCGGTGACATCGGTCTGACCTAACAGTTGTCGCTGCAGATCGTCGTGGTCGTTGGCGGTGTTGGCGATATCCTCGCTGAAGCCCCAGGATTCAAGAATCGCATGACCGATGCCGGTGTGCCAGTTGGACATCAGCTCATCCAGGGCCGCCTGATCGGCGAAAAGTTCAGGGTGATCCTGGGTGCGGGTGAGGATGTAGAACTTGCCGATGTCGTGCAACAGACCCGCCAGCATGGCCTCATCGGGATTCACATTGCTATGTCTTTTCGCGATGACGTAGGCGATAGCGGAGACGTGTACGCTGTGTTTCCAGAGTACCTTGAGGTGTTCACGCAGTTCCCCCACCGATTTTGATTGCAGAATCTGTTCAACCGCGAGGGAGACCGCAGTGCTATAGGCCAAGTCGTAACCGAGGCGGGCAATGGCAGTGCGCAGGTCTTTGATCGTGGCGCCACTGCGGTTGGCGAAATTGGAGTTGGCCACTTTCAGCAATCTGGCGGTTAATACCGGATCGCTGCCCACGACTTTCGCCACCTTGTCGGCGGAGACGTCTTCACCCTCCAGCGCCTTCTTTACGCGTACAGCGATATCAGGGAAGGCCGGTAATTTCAGATTGCCGGAAGAGAGTTCCGCGCTGAGCCGTTTGACAAATTTGAAGGCGATATCGTTCATGGGCTTCAGCTCTCTTGATAGAGGTCATATAAGCGGATGGGTGAAGCGATACAGCGTTGTTCTCTATCCGGGTATTTGTTTTTCCACTGTCGGCTTGGTCTTAAGGAGCTTAAAGCAGAAACGGCTGCGTTTATCTGTTTCATGCAGGGACAGCCAAAGGCTGCCCCAGCTTGAGAAGTCTAGCGAAGTTAGAGCGAACCCCAGGAGTTGCGCCGGCGTTGAAAGCGTAGATGGGGTAGGATCAGGCCGATGAGTATGCCGGCGATAATCACGCCTGCACCGATCAGGAACCAGTCCCGGGTCGCCTCGTTACTGAGGTCGCGGTTCTCCTGTTTGAGATCTTCCACCTCGCGGGTCAGGTCGGCCACCTGCTTACGCAGTTCATTGCGCTCGTTGGAGATGCGGATAGCGTTTGAGGCAGTGCGTTGGATGCTCTGTAGCTCCTGCTCCTGCTTGTTCTTCACCTGCAGCAGATTGCTATGAGCCTGTTTTAGCTCCCGGTGCTCCTTCTGCAGATTGGCCAGATTGGTGCGCAGCTCGCCGGGGGCTGCTTTCAGCGCATCTATCTCATTGCGCATGCTGTCGAGCTGCGAGCGAGCGCTGGGCTGGTTCATCAGCTGGCGGGTCAGAACATAGCCTTCTTTGTTGCCGACCCGGATTTTGCTGTAACCGGTGGCGGGATTGTTGGAGATGACGTTTACCGCCCGTCCGCTATCGAGCAAGCGTATGATTTTGTGCGAAGTGCTCTCACCACTGCGCATGTTGATCTTGAAGACGTCAGTGACGTAGCGGGTTTCAGCGCCCGCAAGTTGCGGCAGGAGGAGAGAGATCAGGATCAGCGGCAGTAAGAATTTCTTCATTTTAATATTCAGCTATGTGTTTCCGGGTCCATTGTACAAGCTACTGTGATCCAAATTACGAAATAGTACACATTTTTGGCGGCATCACACCCTGCCGAGCAGGAGAAACTCCATCAATGCCTTTTGGGAGTGTAGCCGGTTTTCCGCTTCGTCCCAGACCACGCTGTCAGGGGCGTCCATCACCGATGCACTCACCTCTTCACCCCGATGGGCAGGCAGGCAGTGGAAAAAGAGGGCGTCTTTGTCGGCCTCGGCCATCAACTCATCGTTGACTGTATAGTCTGCAAACACCTTACTGCGATCATTCTGCTCCTCTTCCTGCCCCATACTGGCCCAGACGTCAGTGACGATCAGATGGGCGCCCTTTGCGGCTGCCATGGGATCACGCACGATCTCAGCCTGCTCACCGGCAGCGGAGAGGATTTCAGGATTGGGATCATAACCCTCCGGGCAAGCAATCTTGAGCTGGAAGTCGAACTGCCTGGCGGCATTGATGTAGGAGTGGCACATGTTGTTGCCGTCGCCGATCCAGGCCACTGTTTTACCGGCGATATCGCCTCGGTGTTCGAAGAAGGTCTGCATATCCGCCAACAGCTGGCAGGGGTGCAGCAGGTCGGTCAGGGCGTTGATTACCGGCACCTGGGAGTGGGCAGAGAAGAGTTCGATCTTTTCGTGCTCAAAGGTCCGGATCATGATGATGTCGACCATCCGTGAGAGCACCCTGGCGCTGTCTTCGATGGGCTCGCCACGTCCCAGTTGGGTATCTCTTGGAGAGAGGAAGAGGGCGTGCCCGCCAAGCTGCGACATGCCGACTTCGAAGGAGACCCGGGTGCGGGTGGATGATTTCTCAAACACCATGCCGAGGTTTTTCCCCTTCAGCGGAGTATGATTGTCGCCCCGATGCTGCATCCGTTTCAGTTCACTCGCCCTTCTGACGATGCTGTGCAGCTCATCCTTGCTGAGATCGAGTAGAGAAAGAAAATGTCTTGGTTTCTGTACCATGATACTGATCTTGGAGAAGAGGGGGTTGATTCAGAGGAAGGCGCTGACGAGAGCGGAGACCTTGTCGATGATCTCGTCGCAGGTTTCATCTGAAATTGTGAGCGATGGCAGCAGGCGGATCACCTTGTCGGCGGTGACATTGATTAAGAGTCCCTGCTCGAGTGCCTGGGTGACCAGCGTTCCGCAAGGGCGATCAAGTTCGATGCCGATCATCAGACCGGCGGTACGAATCTCTGCAACGCCTTCGAGCTTGCTGAGTTTGGCTTCGAAGCCCTTCTGCAGGCGTGCGCCCAGGGCGGCGGCCCGGTCACAGAGGTTGTTGGATTCGATCACATCGATGACGCTGAGACCTACCCGGCAGGCCAGTGGATTGCCACCGAAGGTAGAGCCGTGGTTGCCCGGTGCAAAGATCTCTGCAGCCGCTCCCCGGGCCAGGCAGGCGCCGATGGGCATGCCGTTGCCGAGGCCCTTGGCCAGGGTCATGACATCCGGTTGGCAGCTGTTGTGCTGGTGGGCGAACATCTTGCCGGTCCGGCCCATGCCGGTCTGAATTTCGTCCAGCATCATCAGCCATTGGTTGTCGTCACAGATCTGCCGTATTCGGTCGAGGTAGTCTGCTGCGGGGATATTGACGCCACCCTCGCCCTGTACCGGTTCCACCAGCACTGCGACTACACTCTTGTTGTTCCTGGCGATCTCTTCGATGGCCTCGATATCGTCGTAGGGCACCCGGGCAAAACCCTGCACCAGGGGCTCGAAACCGGCCTGTACCTTGCGGCTGCCAGTGGCTGACAGGGTCGCCAGGGTACGTCCGTGGAAGCTCTGCTCCATGACGATGATCGTGGGATTCTTGACGCCCTTGCGATTGCCATAGAGGCGGGCGACCTTGATCGCGGCTTCATTTGCTTCGGCGCCGGAGTTGGCGAAGAAGACCCTTTCCATACCGGAGATGTCGCAAAGCTTCTCCCCCAGTCTCTCCTGGTGGGCAATGCGATAGATATTCGAGGTGTGCAGCAGGCTGCCGGCCTGCTCGCAGATGGCCTTCTGTATCTCAGGATGGGCATGACCGAGGCCGCAGACGGCAATGCCGGTGAGGGCATCCAGGTATTTTTTACCCTGTTCATCCCACAGCCAGGCACCCTCACCCCTGGTGAAGGCCACGGGCAGACGGTTATAGGTTGTCATCAGTGCGTCGGACATTTTTCTGTTCTTTATAAGTGAAAAAGGCATCCGGTAACGGGATGCCGATTCTCCCTGAGAGCCGTCTCTAAACGGCAGGAAATCGCGTAGTCTACCTAGCGAATCGTTGATTTACAAACTTTGCCCCCGTTTGGCGATTCCACCTCTGTTAGGCACAATGGTCGACAATTCCTTGTTGTTGAGAGGTTTTTGTCATGTCGATTGCACTGGCGCTGCATCTTTTGGGGGTCATTGTCTGGGTGGGGGGGATGTTTTTCGCCCATGTCATCCTGCGAGTGGTGTTGAATGAAATGCTGGAGCCTCAGGAGCGCCTTCCCCTGCTGTTGCGGGTGTTCGACAGATTTTTCTCCTGGGTCTGGGGCGCCGTGATCGTGATTCTGGCCAGTGGCTTCTGGATGTTGTTCAGCATCTATGGAGAGGAGACCGCCTTCTGGCTCTCATTTATGTCTGGTGGCGGGATATTGATGGCGGCGATCTTTATCTTTATCTATGCGCTGCCCTATCATCAATTGAGTGTGGCGGTGAAGGAGCAGGATATGCCCAGGGCAGTGGCGGCGATCACCCTGATCCGCAAGCTGATTCTGACCAATCTGATTCTGGGAATATTGATTACTGTGATTACCACAGTGGGAAAATATGGATTGTTTTAAGCAGGGAGAATTTCTCTGCGCGAGAAGAGATAATTGAACGAGCCGCAGGAGAGAATAAATGCCAGCTATCCTTATCTAAGGATGCTCTGCGTTATTCAAGAATCGTAATCCCGGAGAAAATCGGGATCCAGAAAATAAACTAGCGCCGGAATGACGAATAGACCAGGCTGTCTCTGAGTAACACTCTCCCCCCAGCCGATTATCAGTGCGGCAACTGACAAAGCGAAATATAGCGATGAGAAGATTCCCGAATATCAATCTGAAAGCAATTCTGATAATCATCGGCATAGTGCTGCTGATGGGTGGCCCTCTAATCCTCCACGCCGAAGATGGAAGTGCCGGCTTGAGTGAGAAACAGCGCCAGGCCTTGGTGACGCTACAGAATCTTGTCACTCTGCGGGAAAATCTAAAGCAGGATATCGAGAAACTGAACAAGCAGATTTCAGAGACGAAATCAGAAAGCGAGAAGCAGTCCCTGTCTGAATCCCGTTCCAAGCTCGAATCCGATCTCGATACCACCAGGAAAAATCTGGAAAACATTTCAGCCGGTATAGACCTATCCGTACTACGCGATCAGGAGGAGACCAAGTTCGATTTCCAGGAAGAGTTGTTTGGCTTACTCAAGCCAGCTATTGACGAGATGAAGGATATGACCTCCCGTATCCGCCAGAAGTCAGACCTGAAAGAGAGAATCGCCTACTACGAAGAGCGCCTGAAGGTTATCGAATCGGCTTTGAAAAACGCCGACAATCTGTTGCAGAAGAGCGAGTCTGACGAGATTAAAACCTCTCTCAGCGGGATTGTGAGCGACTGGGAGAAGAAGCGCGCCTTCATGCAGAGTGAACTCGAGTCGGCACAGTTACAGCTGGAGGAACTCCTGGCTTCGGAGGCCTCGATTACCGAGGCGTCTCAGAGCTACCTGAAATCCTTTTTCCAGAAGCGCGGGCTCTATCTGATCGAGGCCGTGGGTATTATCCTGTTGATTGTTTTGCTCTCCCGCTTCAGTCTCAATCTCATGCGGCGTTACATGCCGGGTTTCAAGACAAAGCACCGGACTTTCCGCACCCGTTTGCTTGAGCTGGTTCACCGTATTGTGACTATCTTCCTGATCATCATAGGACCGATGGTGGTCTTCTATGTGGTCGAAGATTGGGTGCTCTTCAGTTTGAGTATTCTGCTTTTGTTGGGTATCGCCTGGACCCTGCGCCAGACCTTACCCAGGTACTGGCACCAGATTCAGCTGTTTCTCAATATCGGTTCGGTGCGGGAGGGTGAACGTATCGAAATGGATGGCCTGCCCTGGCTGGTGGAGCAGATCAATGTTTTCTGCACCCTGGTCAATCCCGTTGCGGATCTCAAACAGCGAGTACCCATCGACGATCTTGTGGATCTGAAATCGAGACCGGGAAAGCATGGCGAACCCTGGTTTCCCTGCAAGCAGGATGACTGGGTGATTCTGAGTGACGGTGTCAGGGGCAAGGTGATCGGTATCTCCCCGGAGATGGTGCAACTGGTGGAGCGGGGTGGTGCTCAAAAGACCTATGCCACCGGGGACTTTCTTGCCGCATCACCACGCAATCTCTCCACCAACTTCCGCCTGAAGGAGACCTTTGGCATCAGCTACGATCTGCAGCAGCAGAGTACCGGTGAGATACCGCAGATACTTCAAGCCCATATCCAGAAACAGATCGAAGCGGAAGGTTATGCCGATCAGCTGCTCAATCTGAGAGTGGAGTTCGCCCTGGCCAACAGCTCCTCCCTCGACCTGGTGGTGATTGCTGATTTCGACGGTCAGTTGGGTGATCTATACAATCGGCTGCGGCGGGCGATTCAACGCTGGTGTGTCGATGCCTGTACAGAAAATGGCTGGGAGATTCCCTTCCCGCAGATGACTTTGAGTGGTGGTGTCACGCTGCCGCTTAACGATAGTCAGGCATAAAAAAAGCCGCCCGAAACGGGCGGCCAATCCTAACTGCCTAGTTGTTATTTTGTTTTATTAAAGGCCTTTGCAGTTGGCGTAGTAGGTCGCAGTCGCCGGCCAGTCGGAAAAGATGCCTTCGATACCCACATCCTGGGCCAATACATCGAGCAACACCATCATGTCGCCGTCGTTGTCTGTGGCATCGGTGATGCTCTGGTAGTACCAGCCGCCGCCGTTCTGCAGCAGGCCGGAGCGCTCCAGGGTCCAGGCAATCAGCTTGAGATCATTGGCCTTGGCTGCGAGGGCGTAGTCGGAGGGAAGGATCTCACCGTTATTAAGTGTGACTAAAGCCCAGATAGGAGGGGCCAGGTAATTGACGCCCATTGCCGAAAGCTCAGACATCATGGCGATGGTATTTTCTGCCTCTACAGGATTGTCGCTGGCATCGAGGTAGACGGCCTGCCTGCCGAAGCGGGGCTCGTACCCGATCCAGTAGAGGACGTCATCCAGATTGAAAGACTGGGCGAAGACGTTACGTGGCTTGACACCGGCTGCCTTGTACTCGTTGATCATCTGTTGGGCGTACATCTCTTGCGTGTAATCACCTTCGAACGGCATTACTACGCTGGGGCTTTTCAGCTCGGGGGTCATTTTCACGCCGAGGGATTGAAACAGCTCGATGCTCTCGGCATGGGTCATGAGAGTGCCTTTGGCGGTGTAGAGATCGGTACGCCAGTTTGGTGTGGCATTCATGTAGTCTTCTAGCGTGGTTGCGGATGGATCTGCCGCATCCATCTTGCCCTTGAGGCTTTTGAACTCCTCCAGAGTAATGTCACTGGTGCAGCACATTGCGCTGGCAGGTGAGATCATCTCTCCGCTGGTCGGATCGTATTGCGCAGGCTGGAAGTTCTGGCTGCACTTCTCGGCCAGAGGGGTTGCCAGGATATTCGTGGTGGTGTGCAGATCGCATTGGGAGTGGCGGCAGACCAATTCCCTGTCCTTGGTGAAGGTGACGTCACACTCGATGATGCCGGCACCCATGCGGGCGGCGGCGACATAGGATTCCTTGGTGTGCTCAGGGAACTGCATTGCAGCACCGCGATGGCCGATGGAGAAGTCGCTCTTCCTGAATCTCTTTTTGTCGCAGGCGAGGAGTTCGTCCTTCAACTCGCTCTCTTCCATATCGTTGATCAGATAGTAGGGGCGGGGGCCCAGTTGTACGCTGACTTGTTTGTGTCGATTCCAGTGGTGATGGTGTTTCTCTTTTTTGTTGTCCCAGTCATCGCTATATCCACCGGCAAAGCAGCCGGCCGTCAGAAGAGCAGCGGTGACGAAGACTACGGATTGCAAAGTCTTTCTTTTCGTTAGCATGATTTTCCCTCAAGGGTTTGCATTGGTCGTGATGGAATAGTCGGCATGAACTAATGCAAAACCATAGTGGGACTTTATTTCCTCTTGATGCCTGCCGGGTGACAGTTATTGGAAGTACCGGTGTCACTTCAATGAAAGCCGATTCTCAAAATGAGTTTCGAGGGGGATAATCTATTCGCCAAAGAAAAACCCCGCACTATCTTTCGACACTGCGGGGTTCGAGTTATCGTCAGTCAAGCTGACTGACAGGCGCTAGCTCATATTGCCAGCGACAAAATCCCAGTTGACCACTTTCCAGAAGGCTTCCAGATAGGCGGGACGGGCATTGCGGTAGTCGATGTAGTAGGCGTGCTCCCAGACGTCGACGGTGAGCAGGGCCTTCTTGCCGTCGGTCATCGGGCTACCGGCGTTGGAGGTGTTGAAGATCTCCAGGCTGCCATCGGTGTTCTGCACCAGCCAGGTCCAGCCGGAACCGAAGTTGGTGGCGGCGGAGGTGGCGAACTGCTTTTTGAACTCATCGAAGGAGCCGAAGGTGCTGTTGATGGCATCGGCCAGGGCACCACCGGGGGCGTTGTCGTCGCTGGGGCTACGCAGACAGTTCCAGTAGAAGGTATGGTTCCAGATCTGGGCGGCATTATTGAAGACGCCGCCGGATGACTTCATGATGATATCTTCCAGAGAGGCGTTCTCGAACTCGGTGCCCGGGATCAGGTTGTTCAGGTTGGTCACATAGGTGTTGTGGTGCTTGCCGTGGTGGAACTCCAGGGTCTCTTTCGAGATCACCGGCTCCAGGGCGTCGATCGCGTAGGGCAGTGCAGGTAGTTCATGGGCCATGGGTTCATACTCCTTGTCGTTAAAGTTTAAAAGTCTGTTTTTCTTGTTCTCGGCCGGCATTCTCGGGTCGGTCGAAAAAAACCTAGTAGAATGGTCGAGTATTCTAGCGATGCTACCGGCGCTATGCAACAGGGTATATTGTGAGGAAGTATGCCAGATGACAACAGGATGAACATTGGACCCGATCGAACTTAACATCTTCTCTTCCCGTCTTGAAGCGGTCTGCGATGAGATGGGAGTGGTGCTGCGTAACGCCGCCTTCTCTCCCAATATCCGCGATCGTCTCGATTTCTCCTGTGCCGTGTTCGATGCCGAGGGGATGCTCTGCGCCCAGGCTGCCCACATTCCTGTTCATCTGGGCAGCATGGCCTTCGCTATGGCCGATATCGTCTCCCGCATCGAGTGGCATGAGGGGGATATGGTGGTGCTCAACGATCCCTTTCTCGGGGGTACCCATCTGCCGGATGTGACCCTGATTGCGCCACTTTTCTTTGATGACCAGTTAACCGCCTTCCTGGTCAACCGGGCCCACCATGCCGATATCGGCGCCGCTTCGCCGGGATCGATGCCGGTCTCCCATAGCCTCGATCAGGAGGGGAGGGTGATACCCCCAGGCAAGTTGATCCGTCGTGGTGATCTGGATAAGGATTTTCTGCAACAGCTTTGTGGTGACAACCGAAACCCCAAAGAGTCTGAAGGAGACTTCGCCGCCCAGATGAGCGCCAATCGTGCCGGCCTGACGAGACTGCAGGAGTTGGTTAGGTCATGGGGTGTCGCGGGTTTCCAGCAAGGTCTTGAGGCACTGAACCAATACGGTGAACGTCTGGCCAGGGAGTCTCTCTCCCGGTTGCCTGAAGGTGAATATCGCTTCGAGGATCTTATGGACGACGATGGACAGGGCCATGTCGATATCCCTATACAGGTCAAATTGCGAGTCAGCAAAACAGGTGTTCTGGTCGATTTCAGCGGCACTGCAGATCAGGTGGCTGGCAACATCAACTGCCCCCTCTCAGTAGCTGCCGCAGCGGTCTACTATGTCTTTCGCTGTTTAATGCCAACACAAACCCCGGCCTGCGCCGGCAGCTTTCGTCCGATTGAGATTCAGGCCCCTGAAGGATGTTTGCTCAATGCAAAAAGACCCGCAGCCGTTGCCGCAGGCAATGTGGAGACCAGTACCCGCGTAGTCGATGTGGTACTGGGCGCCCTGGCCAAGGCCCTGCCCGATGAGATACCCGCAGCCAGCCACGGCAGCATGAACAATCTCGCCATGGGTAGTGACAGCGAGAGTCTTCGCTGGGACTACTATGAGACTATCGGTGGCGGCATGGGTGCGGGTCGTCATGGGGGTGGTCTGGATGGGGTGCAGACCCATATGACCAATACCCTGAATACCCCGGTGGAGGTGATCGAGAGCCGTTTCCCCTTGCGAATCAAACGCTATGCCCTGCGACAGGGATCGGGTGGGGATGGAGAGAGAGGAGGAGGCGACGGCCTGATCCGGGAGTTCGAGTTTCTCGCCCCGACCCAGGTCACCCTGCTGACCGAGCGACGCACGCATCGCCCCTGGGGTTTGCAGGGGGGTGAGCCGGGAGAAGCCGGGGTCAACAAATACAACGGCAAGGCATTACCGCCGAAGATCAGCCTGCAGGTCGAGAGGGGAGAGACCCTGAGTATCGAAACGCCAGGCGGCGGAGGATGGGGATCAGAATTAGATGGATGAAAGAGACAAGGATGAAAAGAGATTCATGGACAGACTGGCCATCGGCTTTCTCAATCTGATTCTTGGTGCCATCACAAGCACACTTATCTGGCTGGCCTTGAACGGTTTCTTCTATTTTGAAGAGATCTGGCTCTCAGCCTACTTCATCCTCTGGTTTACTGGAGGCATGGTCGTTTTGGGTTTGATGCTGCAGGAGGCGATTTTCATTCAGATCTATAGTACTTCCTGGCGTCTGCTGTATAACCTGTTCAGACACTGGTGAGCGCCTGAGCCGAGTGGCTGTCAGGCGGTTGCCAGACTCCCCTCGATGTTGTTGGAGAGTAGCGCCAGCTGACCACCCCAGAGGCGATAGATCAGCAGCTTGCTGTGTTGACAGAGGTCGTCGACGAAGTCGGGTATCCAGTGCAGCAGGTGGTCGTGCCAGAGACGCATCTTCCACTGATCGGCCCGGGGATCTGTGGACTCCGCCAGATGGGCTGCCACCTCTAGTTGCGTACCGAGGTAGTCGGCGGGCATCGATTGCGGATTGAATCCCATATCGCGATAGAGGGCCTTGAGTCGATCCAGAACCTTTTTTGAAGGACTCTGTTTGCGGTAGACGGTCTCGTAGGGCGGTGCAGCACTTGGTTCCTCTTGCTTGACGAAGAGTCGCTTATACTCCTGTTGCCACTGGGAGAGGGGGGTCTCGGAGAGTTCTGAGATGCCGATCTGCATCCACGGCTGCTCATCTGCAAGTCGCTGTAACAGGGGTAGGGTGCCTTCGTCCGGTTTGCGTAGCATTAGATTGAGCATGCGTAGTTGATTGGCGTCGTTCATCCTTCTGCGCTCCTGTTTTGCCCGAGACTGTTTCGCGCACGCGGGTATAGCGCAGATACGCAGAAACTCCTAACTCTGGAAAACCTTTTGAGACTCGATGCTGGTCTATCGGCAACTCAGCCCTGACCTTTATTTTGACCTACTTGGCATCGAGAAGGTATGGCGGAGCAATATCCAGATTATGGGTGCTTTTGTCTACCCATTCCTGGGGGATTATTGATGTAAGTCAACGGAATCGTTATTAATTGACAGGCGTTGATATTGCTTGGTAAGTCTTTGATTTTGCACTGCAAAATACTTGATGAATTGCTGAGTATTGCGTGTTAATTCAACGCCTTATTCCCCGTTTCCTGCCCTGAAAGGCAGCCACCTGTTTGATCAGGATGGGGTAGGGGAGTTGGCTCAGACTGTCGTACTTTTCAATGGCTTGAGTGATCAATCCGTAGACATCGTCAATCGCCTGGGGAGGCTCTTGCTCCTCAGTGTGAATAGCCAGATACAGACCTCGCAGGCCGCCGACCTGAAGCCGCATCGCCTTGCCGTGGGGCAGGCACTCCTTCTCGTTATTCTCCTTCAAGGCGAAGCGGGCCTGTTTGCGCAGATTCTCCAGCAGTTCGATGCACTGCTCCTGGGCTTCATCGGAAGAGCAGTGGACTCCCTCACGTTCGGCGATACAGACCTTTCTGGCTTGGGTGCAGGTACAGTGGCGGGAGAGCAGACTCTTCTCGTAGGCACACTCTCGCTCGTTGATTTCGCGATAGGTCTTGCGGAAGGCGTCCTGGTCCATCTCTATTCACCCTTTCCCGTAAAGCGGTGAATCAGGCGACGATCCTTTTTGTTCATCTTGCCCCGCACGGGTCTTGGTGAGGCAAGTCGTTCCAGACGCCGGGTCTCATGCATCTCCTCCCGCTTCTGCAGACTCTCGGGAGTCTCTTCGTAGAAGGTTCGGGCTTCCGAGGCGGGACGTCTTTTACTCGCCAGTACGCGGACCTCCACATCATAGGCCTCAGCGGGGGTGTGGATGCTGAGACGGGAGCCGATCTTGACCTCTTTGCCCGGTTTGACCCTTTGGCCGTTCATATGCACCTTGCCGCCGTTAATGGCCTCGCTGGCAATCTGGCGAGTCTTGAAAAAGCGTGCTGCCCAGAGCCACTTGTCCAGTCTGACCTTCTCCGTCTCCACGCGTTTCTCCTGCCGCTACTCTGGATCGATCCCCAGCAGTACGTCCAGGTTACCCGACATCTCCAGGGATGCCAGGTCGTCATAACCGCCCACATGGTAGTCGTCGATGAAGATCTGGGGCACCGTGTGCCGGTTGCTTCGACGCATCATCTCCTGCATCACCTCCTGGTCATGGTCGATGCGGATCTCCTCGAAACTGACCCCCTTGTTCTCGAGCAGGTATTTGGCCCTGACGCAGTAGGGACAGATCGCGGTGGTGTACATAACCACGTTTGGCATATGAAAAATCCTTCAATGATCAATGGCAAATCACTCTGCATTCAAGGGAATGCTTGAGTAACTGCTTGTAAATGATGAAAAAATATTTGCAGAGATTGCTGAATATCCTAGCAGTAGTGGGGCAGGAGTTCCATTCTGGCACAAGGAAACCGGGTATATCTCATGACAACGGGAGGGTTGATTGCATCAGCCCAGGCCGCACCATTAGACTTGTGGCGGAATTTTCTAACTCACTGACTTCATTTAGGAACGACTCATGCGAACTGACAGCGCCAAGACCATCTATCTGAAAGATTATCGTCCACCCGACTACCTGGTGGACCGGGTCGAGCTGTCCTTCGATCTGCAGGATGAGGTGACCCAGGTCACCAGCAGCCTGAAGATTCGCCGCAATCCCGCCAGTGAGGCAGTCGATCTCCCGCTCAAGCTGGATGGAGAGGGCTTGCAGTTGGTCGAGCTAAGTCTGGACGACAACCCGCTGGCAACAGATGCCTACGAATACGACGGCGCCTGTCTCACCATCGAGTCGGTGCCGGAGCAGTTCACTCTCACCAGCCGGGTGGAGATCAAGCCCCAGGAGAATACCGCCCTGGAGGGTCTCTATCGTTCCAACAAGCTCTACTGCACCCAGTGCGAGGCGGAGGGTTTCCGCCGCATCACCTTCTTCCCCGATCGGCCCGATGTGATGTCGGTCTTTACCACCCGCATCACTGCCGACAAGGGGGACTACCCGGTCCTCCTCTCCAACGGCAACTGCGTCGAAGAGAACGATCTGCCCGACGGCCGACACCAGGTGACATGGCAGGACCCCTTCCCCAAGCCCTGCTATCTCTTCGCCCTGGTGGCAGGGGATCTACGCTATCAGCAGGATAGCTACACCACCGGTTCGGGTCGCGAGGTCGACCTGCGCATCTACGTCGAGCCGGAGAATATCGACAAGTGCGACCACGCCATGCGCTCCCTCAAGCACTCTATGGCATGGGATGAAGAGCACTACGGCCGCGAGTACGATCTCGATATCTTCATGATCGTCGCGGTCAACGACTTCAACATGGGGGCGATGGAGAACAAGGGGCTGAACATCTTCAACTCCAAGTTTGTCCTGGCCAGGCCCGATACCGCTACCGACCGGGACTTCCAGGGCATCGAAGGGGTCATCGCCCATGAGTACTTCCACAACTGGACCGGCAACCGCATCACCTGCCGCGACTGG
Organism: Sedimenticolaceae bacterium; assembly: GCA_050293225.1. Lineage (GTDB taxonomy): Bacteria > Pseudomonadota > Gammaproteobacteria > Chromatiales > Chromatiaceae > Thiodiazotropha. The sequence continues at coordinate 4,388 of JBNKMQ010000178.1, read as the reverse complement.
TTTCAGCTCAGTCTGAAGGAGGGTCTCACGGTCTTCCGCGATCAGGAGTTCTCCGCCGACATGGGCTCCCGCGGGGTCAAGCGGATTGAAGACGTTCGTCTCCTGCGCAGCCACCAGTTCGCCGAGGACGCGGGTCCCATGGCCCATCCGATCCGGCCCGACAGCTACATGGAGATCAACAACTTCTACACCGTCACCGTCTACGAGAAGGGGGCGGAGGTGGTGCGCATGCAGGCCAACCTGCTGGGTCCCGAGACCTACCGCAAGGCGACCGATCTCTACTTCGAGCGCCATGATGGCCAGGCGGTGACCACCGAGGATTTCGTCCAGTGCATGGCTGATGCCAGTGGTCGTGACCTGACCCAGTTCAAACGCTGGTACGACCAGGCGGGGACGCCGGAGATTCGGGTGACCGCTGAGTATGACGCCGCTGCAAACAGCTACCATCTCGATTTCGAGCAGTCCTGCCCCGCCACCCCTGGGCAGTCGGAGAAGCAGCCCTACCATATCCCGGTGGCTGTGGCTCTGCTCGATGTCTGGGGAAAGGCGTTGCCACTACAGTTGGCTGGCGAGTCGGAGGCTGGACCCTCTCAACGGGTTTTGGAACTCACTCAAGAGAAGCAACGCTTCTCCTTTATAGGTATAGAGAGCGAGCCGGTTCCTTCTCTGCTGAGAGGTTTCTCAGCCCCGGTCAAACTGGAGTTCGACTACAGCGACAAGGATCTGATGTTCCTCATGGCCAAGGATAGCGATGACTTCAACCGCTGGGACGCGGCCCACACCCTGTCGCAAAGAACCCTGCTAAAGCTGATTAATGACATCCAGAACGATAGGCCACTAAGTATTGATGAGGGTTACATCGATGCCTTCTCCAAGGCCCTCAACGATCAGCAGGCGGACAAGGCCCTGCTGACCGAGGTCTTGAGTCTGCCGTCAGAATCGACCATCGGCGATCAGATGACAGTGGTCGATGTGGACGCCATCCACCAGGCCCGGGAGTGGCTGAAACATGAACTCGCCTCCCGCCTGCGACAGGAGCTGGTACAGACCTACAGCATGAACTGCATCGGTGGCGACTACGATGTGGCGCACGCCTCCATGGCTCGGCGCAGTCTCAAGAACCTCTCCCTGCACCTGCTGATGCAGCTTGAAGAGCCCGGCATCTACGAGCTCTGCATGAACCAGTATCAGACCGCCAACAACATGACCGATGTGATGGCCGCCCTCAGCGCCCTGAGCAACAGCCAGGCGCCCCAGCGGGCTCAGGCCCTGGCCGACTTCGAAGCCAAGTGGCAAGACGATCCCCTGGTGATGGACAAATGGTTTGCAGTGCAGGCGATGGCCAAACTCCCCGGCACCCTGGATCAGGTCAAGAGCCTGATGGATCACCCGGCCTTTTCAATTCGTAATCCCAACAAGGTGCGCAGCCTGGTGGGGGCCTTCTGCAGTGGCAACCTGATCAACTTCCACGCCGCCGACGGCTCCGGTTATGCCTTCCTCATCGATAATGTCTTGACCCTGGACAGTCTCAACCCCCAGATCGCCGCCCGCATGCTGCGCATCATGAGTCGCTGGCGTCGCTACGACGAATCCCGCCAGGGATTGATGAAGGCCCAGTTCCAGCGGGTACTGGCCAAGAGCGATGTCTCCAAGGATGTGTTTGAGATCGCGAGCAAAAGTCTGGCGGATTGATCTTCTATCTCCTCCCCTCTCCTTCGGGGGAGGGGATCTGAGGAACTGCCTGAAGATCACCTTGGTTTGTAGTAATAATTCCCAAAATGGCGGTCAAAACTTGAGTTACATCATAGAGTTGTAACCCCAGCCCGAGTCGGCTAATCTTTCTCTCCTGATTCAAGAAGAGAACTTATGACGATACAGCCGATCTCCTACCTCCTGCCCGAAGGTCTCGACCTGGATAGTCTCAAGGCCCATCTGGCGGACAACAACGCCCTCATCGAAGACCCCTCAACCGACTCGGCACAGACCTTCTATGACAGTTTCGACTGGCGTGTTTGGCAGGCAGGTGGTGAGCTGATGGTGGAGGAGAATCCGCAACTCTGCCTCAACTGGATCGATCGAAAAAGTAGTGATTGCGAATTCACGCAGCAGATAGCGTCTGCTCCGGATTTTCCCGCAAATCTCCCTGAGGGAGAACTGCGTAACCGGCTGAGTGAGATTCTCGAGATGCGGGTATTGCTGCCCCAGGTAAAGATCGAGCAGAAACAACGCACCCTGCGCATTCTCGATAAGGAAGAGAAGACCGTCGTCCGCGTCATCCTCACGGAGAACCGCTACGCCTCCCTCGACGGCAAACAGACCGGCGAACTGGATGGCCGTGTGCTATTAAAACCCCTCAAGGGTTACGACAAGGCCTTCGAGCGCATCCGTGATCAACTCGAAGCGATGAAGTTGATGGCGGCAGAACAGAGTCTGTTTGAGTACGCCCTCATCGGCATCGGGCGCAAGCCGGGGGAGTACAGCTCCAAGCTCAACTATCGTCTCGACCCGGATGCCCGCGCCGATGTCACTGCGAAGAAGATCATGCGCAGCCTGCTGGATACTTTGGAGATCAATCTTCCGGGCACCAAGGCCAACCTCGACAGCGAGTTCCTGCACGACCTGCGGGTCGCCACCCGTCGCACCCGTTCCGCTATCAGCCAGATAAAAGCGGTGTTTGAACCCGAAGAGCTTGAGCCTTTCAAACAGGGACTCGCCTGGATCGGTTCGATCACCGGACCTACACGGGATCTGGATGTCTATCTGTTGGAGTTCGACGCCTATCAGGCGAGCCTGCCCGAAGCAGTGAGGGAGGATCTGGAACCCTTTCGCAAGTTCCTCACCGAACACCATGTGACAGCACAGAAGGATCTGGTCAAGAAGCTCAACTCTCCTCACTTCCGCAAGATGATCAAATCCTGGCGTGCCTGGCTCAACGAGCCGGTGCCGGAGAAACCCAAGGCCCCCAACGCCACCCGTTCCATTGCCAGCCTTGCGGATCAACGCATCCACAAGCTCTACCAAAAGGTGCTCAAGGATGGTAACAAGATCAAACCCAAGTCGAAGCCTGAGCTGCTGCACGACCTGCGCAAGGACTGTAAGAAACTGCGTTACCTGATGGAGTTCTTCCAGAGCCTCTATCCCAAGCCGCAAGTTCGCGCACTGATCAAAGAGCTGAAGATCATTCTCGACAACCTGGGCGCGTTTCAGGATCTGCAGGTGCAGGCGGAGTCCCTGGAGAATCTTGGACAACAGATGATGGAAGAGGGCGCCCCCGCCAGCGCACTGATGGCAATGGGAATACTGGTGGGTCAACTGCTGGAACGACAAATCGAGGCGAGGAGAGAGTTTGCCGAACTCTACGCCGCCTTCAGCAGCGAAGCCAACCAGCAGGCATTCAAAAAATTGTTCGGGGGAGCCTGATGCATATTCTCGGTGTCTATAACATCAAGGGCGGCGTCGGTAAGACCGCCACCGCCGTCAATCTCGCCTACCTTGCCGCCAAGCAGGGCTACCGTACACTGATCTGGGATCTCGATCCCCAGGCAGCCGCTACCTTCTACTTTCGTATCAAGCCGAAGGTGAAGGGGGGCAGCAAAAAACTCCTCGCCGGCAAGATCGATCTTGATGACGTGGTTAAGGCCACAGACTATGAAAACCTCGACATGCTGCCGGCGGACTTCTCCTATCGCAATATGGACCTGCGACTGGAAGATGCGAAGAAACCGACCAAGCAGTTGTTGAAGATACTGCGTCCCCTCTCCAAGGCCTACGACTATGTCTTTCTCGACTGTCCACCGAGTATCTCCCTGGTTTCAGAAAACATCTTTCGTGCCGCAGAGGGCCTGCTCCTGCCGCTGATCCCCACCACGCTGTCTCTGCGTACCTATCAACAACTCCTCGATTTCCTCGAAGGCCATCGCATCACCGGTCTCGAACTCATGCCCTTCTTCTCCATGGTCGATCGCAGAAAAAGGATGCACCTCGACGTCATGCGCGAACTCCCCGACCAACGGGGTGAACTGCTTAAATCCCAAATCCCCTACGCCAGCGACGTGGAAAAGATGGGTATCCACCGCATGCCCGTTGCAGGCTTCGCCCCCAAGAGCTTCGCCGCCAGTGCCTACCAGGCGTTGTGGATGGATGTGCAGGAGAGGTTGGGCAAGGTTTAGGAAGGCAAACTGAAAGGAACAGGCTGACAGGGATGAAGCGAAGTAAGTCTATACAATATGATCAATCGCCTTTAGTGAGAACTTTTGGCATGTTATTCCAATATCAGTGCCAGCTAGATATCACGATATTTAGTGCCGGCAAGATAATCAACTGTTAGGCTTATATAAATAATGACGTACCTCAGAATTTTCATTGGAATTACTATCGGTTGCTTCGTA
>JBNKMQ010000177.1:0-14113 GCA_050293225.1 Sedimenticolaceae bacterium | reverse complement strand
GATCTGTCCGTTGCAATAACGTTGCACAAGATCGGCCTCGACACAGCCGCCGGAGACTGATCCCACCATCTCTCCATCACTTCGGCGCATGGCGAGGAGGGAACCCGGTGGTCTTGGTGAAGAGCCCCAGGTCTTCAAAACAGTGACCAGGGCGCCCTCATCTCCCGCCTCAGCCCAGTGACAAAGTGAGCTGAGGACTGCGAAGTCATCGCCATAGTGTGTCTCATCTCTGCTCATGCGGCGCGTATCGGTAACCTGGTATAGAGTTTGCCGGTCAATGCGGAGAGGGCGTTGGCCACCGCTGGTCCGATCACCGGCGTGGCCGGCTCACCGACACCGGTGGGGGCTTCGGCGGAAGAGACGATATGTACATGTATATCCGGCATCTGGTCGGCTCGCAGCACGCTGTAGTCGTTAAAGTTTGACTCTACCACAGCCCCTTTGTCGATGGTGATCTCACTGCTCAACACCGCACTCAGGCCATAACCCAGACCGCCCTCCATCTGCGCACGAATGATATCGGGATTGATGGCGACGCCACAGTCCACGGCCACATCGACGCGATCGACACGATAGCTGTTGTCTTCGTTAAGGCTGACTTCGGCAACCATGGCGACGTAGGAGTTGAACGACTCATGTACGGCGACGCCTCTGCCTCTGTTAGAAGCGATGGACTCACCCCAGTTGCTCTTCTCAACCGCGAGATTGAGTACGCCGAGATGGCGGGGATGTCTCTTTAATAACTGACGTCGATAGGCCACCGGATCGATCTTGGCCTGTCGCGCCAAGCGATCGATAAAGGTCTCGGTGGCGAAGGCGGTATGGGTCGAGCCCACCGAGCGCCACCACTGGATCGGCACCGGCAACCGGGTGGTTTTAAGTTCGACCTTCAGATTGGGGATGGCGTAGGGGAGGTTGGATGAACCCTCCACTGAAGTCCCGTCGATACCATCCTTGACCAGGGCTCCCTCGAAGGCGGTGCCGCCGGCGATGGATTGGCCGACGATACGATTACGCCATGCCTTGGGCATCCCCTTGTCGTCGAGGATCGCTTCAATGCGATGCATATAAGCAGGCCGGTACCAGCCACCTCGAGTATCATCCTCCCGAGACCAGACTAGCTTGATTGGCGCCTTGCCTTCGGTGGCCTTAAGGATCTCCGCCGCCTCTTTGACATAGTCGGCAGCGGGATTGGCGCGTCGTCCGAAAGAGCCGCCGGCAAAGAGGGTGTTGATACGAATCTTTGCCGCCTCGATGCCGAGGGTCTTGGCCACTGCACCCTGGTCCATGGTCTGTATCTGAGCGCCATACCAGAGTTCGACGATGCCGTCGTCGTGCTGCTCGATGACGCAGTTCAACGGCTCCATCGCCGCATGGGCGAGGAAGGGGAAGCGGTAATCGGCACGAACGCTATCCTCACTGTTGTTCAGCAAGGTATCCGCATCACCTTCGTTTCTCGCCGGGAGTCCCGCCTGGTCGAGATGCTTTGCATACTCGCTGAAGATCTCTTTGCTTCCTATATTCATGGCAGCCGATTCATCCCACTCTATCTTGAGTAGATCACGACCCTGCAAAGCCGCCCAGGTGTGATCGCCCAACACTGCCAGGCCGGAAGGGATCTGCACCACACCACGAACACCCGATTGTTTCAGTGCTGCCTTGGCATCAAAGGATTTCAGCTTGGCGCCAAAGCGGGGAGGGCGGGCTACTACCGCCACCAGCATGTTGGGACGTTCGATGTCCTGGGTGAAGATGGCAGTGCCGTCGGTCTTTGGGATTAGGTCCTTGCGCGGTATCTCTCTGCCGATGAGATGAAATTCATCAGGTGATTTGAGAGGCACCTCTTTTGGCACCGGTAACCCGGCAGCAGCCTCAGCCAACTCGCCAAAGCTGGCGTGACGACCGCTGGCGCCATGACTGACAACACCCTCTCTCACTTCGATGCTATCGCCAGATACCTGCCAGCGAGCGGCAGCGGCACTCACCAGCATCGACTTTGCCGCGGCACCTGCCTTACGCATCTGATCATAGGCGTTAGCGATGGCGGTACTGCCGCCGGTACCCTGCACAGGTCCCCAGAGCAGGTTGTTGTAACGGCTTGGGTCTGAGGGTGCGGAGATGACTTCGACCTGGGACCAGCGGGCATCCAACTCCTCCGCGACCAGGGTGGCGATACCGGTGTAGGTTCCCTGGCCCATCTCCAGGTGTTTGGCGATGACGGTGACCTTGTCATCGATGCCGATACGCACAAACGCATTGGGACTGAGTGTGCTGTCACTGCGCTCATCGCCGGTGAGACCCGGCCCCGACTCCTCTGCTTTGGCAATCATCGGCAGACTGAGGCCCAGGGTGAGTCCTGCACCGGTGGTCAGTCCAGCGGCGAGAAACTGGCGGCGGGAGACGTTGATTGGCTGTCTTTTCATTGGATCACCCTCCCTATGCCAGTGTGTCGGCTGCACGACGTACCGCGCGCTTGACGCGATGGTAAGTACAGCAACGACAGATAGTCCCACTCATACCCTTTTCGATCTCGGTATCACTGGGGTTGGGATTACGACTCAGCAGATCAATCGCCGTCATCATCTGTCCCGACTGACAGTAACCGCATTGGGGTACGGCCAGCTCCCGCCAGGCCGTTTGAACGGCTTGGGCTGCAGCGCTGTCGACCCCTTCAAGGGTGGTGATGGCGCGCCCTTTGGCGGCAGAGAGGGGAAGGGAGCAGGACTTCTGCGCTACCCCGTCGATCAGTACAGTGCAGGAGCCGCACTGCCCGATCCCGCATCCGTATTTGGTCGCCTTCAATCCTACCAGGTCGCGAATGACCCATAACAGGGGCATCTCGTCCGATGCATCGACCTGATGTTCGACGCCGTTAATAGTGAGAGTCTGCATAGTTTATCTCCTGATCGAACGTGCAGATTGGTTGGTCCCAGTCAAAACTTAGACTGATAGGCTAGATGAAAAATCGTGACATTTTAATATCGGGCACTTTGCGTCTCCCTGCTCTGACTGGCGGAATATTAATGCCCGCTTAAAGAGTGACAGGATCGTCGCAGTGTAGATCACTCTATTTTAGTGTGAGTTCAGCCAAGTTCAGCCCATGATTTATGGGGTAAGAGCCTGTGTGAAAGCATGCTCAGGGTTTGATATCCAACACCTCATTCTCGATAAAGGTCCTCCCTCCAGCTTACGAACCCGGCTAACAAGCAAAACCCGGAGGACCGGGGCATGCGCCTCTCTGCTCGATTGGTCGGTATCGTTCACGCCGGAGACAGAGATGAGTTTAAGCGTAGAAATGAGAATGGCCGTTGAAAACAGCAGACATGGATAGAACTCCTGTTTCTTCAGCAAAAAACTGGGTTGATATTTACTTAAAGCGCAGCGTAGTGGCTGGTTGAGAAGGGGATTTTAAAGACTTCACAGGTTTGTGGTCAGCTGATAACCTGATCAAAGAAAAGTGGAAAAGTCGAAACAGAAAGGATGCTCGCCCAACTGAATATCCTTCACCATTACGAAAATGAGAATTGTTTCGCATGCGGTATATTGCAATATTTATGCGAGCAATATATGACCCTGTTGAATTATTCAGATGACTCAATCGATATGGAAATTCAAACAATAGAACATCCAAATGAAAATGAGCTTGAGCCCATAGTAAATGGGGTCATGGAATATGGTTTGTCACAAGTTAATGGTGTCAGGCCAAGAAAGTGGGCTTTTCATGCAAAGAATAATGGTGAACTTATAGCTGGAGCTACCGGCAGAGACCATTACTCTCAATTTTATTTAGACAATATTTGGGTCAAAGAAGAATACCGTTCAAGGGGGATTGGTACGAGTATTCATGAAAAAGTGACTGCTTGTGCAAAAAGATGTGGCTGTAGACGAGTTCAGTTAAACACCTTAAATCCGAAGGCGGTTACTTTATACCAGAGATTAGGCTACGAAATATTGGCAGAGATTGATGACTATGCTGATGGTTTCAAGCTTTACTATATGGCAAAAGTAATTTAACAGGCATAACAGTGGACAAATCGCTGAATGCGGCGTGAAGTGCAACAAAGGAGAAGGTCGTGTCCGATGAAGAAAAATTAGTTTCCCTTTCTGGGGCGCCAATCTTTAGATACTCTGATGGCGAAAAGGAGTGGGAAGCAGCTCATGGAGAGGAATGCATAGAAGAAATATCTGATCACATCGAACGGAATATCGGGAAAATAGAAAATGTATTTCATGAAATCGTTTCAGATACAGTACATATTGATGTTCATCACGTCACTCCTACGCCAGATCGCCCGTATCACACACTGATAACATCGGGAATGAGTGACCTCCCGATGAATGTACCGAGCGATGTGGATGCCACAAAATACATGGAATTGATGGTGACGCTCCCTCAACATTGGGAAATCAATGATGAGCAATTCAAAAATGAAGATTGGTATTGGCCGGTAAGGGAATTGAAATTCTTGGCCAGATTTCCTCATAAATATGACACTTGGCTTGGCTGGGGGCATACACTCCCCAATGGCGATCCTCCCGAGCCTTTTTCCGATAATTGCGACTTCTGCGGGGTTATAATCCTTCCTTCAGTAAATGTGCCTGAAGACTTTTACACTTTAACTATCAATGAGGAAAAGCAAGTTGAGTTCTTCAGCGTTCTGCCACTTTATCAAGAAGAGATGGATCTGAAACTCAGAAAGGGAACTGATGAATTACTTGAGAAGTTTGACAAATATGGTGTGTCGGATATTGTGGAACTTAACCGAAAAAATGTGGCGAAAAAAAGATTCGGCTTGTTTTAGCGCTTAACAAAAAACAACCGGAGCGCAAAAGCGCGAGCGGATATTTGGCCGTTATGTGTTTATGCGCAGTCAAACATAACCTTAACCATATGGATATATTTAAATGTTAAAAAAGCTCATATTGTTATTTTCTGCCAGCCTTCTTACTTCTTGTGCATCAGCGCCCCTCATTCCGCCAGATTACAAGGGGCCTCTTGCCACGATTCAAGAAACAGCGATTAGAGTAGATAGTGGCAAGGCTAAGATGTTTTATGTCAGCAAAGTCGATGGTGATTACGTTTCTGATAACAGCAGCAATAGGTCTTTCCAGGCATCGTATGGGCATGGTAATAACCTAACTATTATTGATACGCCGTATCAGATTACAGCTCAGAGCCATGTTCTAAAAATAGTAGGTAGCCATGTCTGGGCCATGGATGGAAGGGCTCTCTTCGAAAGCGACTTGAGTGTTTCTGGAGAGGTTGAGATATCACTGGTAGAAGGGCATATATATTTAGTTAATGGAACTCTTAGCGAAGAGGAATCAACTGTTTGGATTGAAGACAAAAATACCGGGAAGGTCATCGCTAGATTTAACAAGAAGGATCCTTGAGCGATAAATAGCACGCATAAAATGTCTATTGAAACAATGGGGACTGACAGAAGACATGCAAATGAGCAATAAATATTGATATTGTCCCTGGGTGTACAATTTGCCTTACTAAGCATGCTTTTTGCGGGCATCAACGATGTAATATTTAAAAAGTACGCCGTGAAAGACCGATCTCGGGGTATGTACATTCTGGGTGTTGGTTTTACTTGGGCAATATTGCAGATACTGTATGCATCTTTCTCCGATATTTCATTCAGCTTCGATATTCTGACAATCAAATATGGGTTGTTGGTTGGCGTAATTTTGGCGGTGGCCAATATCTTCCTTATTCAGGGACTAACTCATATTGACGTGAGTCTTGGCTCCACTGTTTACCGTCTGAATACCATTGGGGTCGTTATTCTCTCTTTTGTTTTTTTAAGTGAAACAATTGAACTTGTTAAATTGACTGGGATTGCGTTCGGTATCGTTTCTGTGTTGCTTTTATATAGAGGCAGTAACAGTAACAACACCAATCAATCAACGAGATTGTTCTTTTGGCTGGTTGTGTTTGCTTCATTATTACGTGCAGCATACGGTGTAGTATCCAAGGCCGCTCTACTTGAGTCAGCAGACAAGAATACAATTATTTTGTTGGCTTCAATTTGTTGGATTATTTGTGGGGCATTTTACGCCAAATACGTTGAAAAACGTTTTATTGTAACAACCAAAAAGGTTATCTATTCCGGCGTATCTGGCGTTCTTGTGTTTTGCATTGTCAATTTTCTCATTCTTGGTCTTAATGTTGGGGAAGCAAGTGTCGTAGTGCCGATAGCCAATATGAGTTTCATTATCGCGCTGCTCATTTCTGTTCTTATAGGAACTGAAAAGATGGATTTGAAAAAAATTGTCGCGACAACCTTCGCGGCTGGCTCGATATTGTTACTCTCAAGTGTCTAGCCGGCTGGCAGGATTAAATAGGCCACAGCCATTAAGTAAAATTGCTCACTATCGGTGAGCAAAAAGATGACGGCCGATATCTCCCTCTACCAAACAACTCGCAAGGATCGGTAATATAACGATCTCGATCACAATTAGTATGAGAAGGCTGGGTTCCTGTGCTTTAGGATCGGAGCGTGACAGGTCCTAGGGTCTATCGGACTCGTGTTAACAGGCCCTAAGCGGAGGAAGCAGAAACTATCTCACAGATCTCAACCCGGTTGCGGCCGTTGGTCTTGGCTCGATAGAGAGCCTTGTCCGCTGAGGCAATGACGCTGTCAGGTGTCTGGTTGGGGGCAATTGAGCCAGAGCTGTAGAGGCCGATGCTGATAGTCACTCCAATCTCCTGGCCCTTATAGTCAAGAGGCTTGTCCACCAAGGCCTGCCGCAACTCTTCCGCCAGCTGAATAGCGCCTTCGGGTCGAGTGTCAGGTAGTACGGCAAGAAACTCCTCTCCACCGATACGGGCGACAATATCTTTTTGTCGCAGACGATTCTTGATCATGGCTGCGACATGCTTCAACACTTTGTCACCCGCCTGGTGGCCGAATTGATCATTGACCTGTTTGAACAGATCGATATCGATAATCATCAGGCTCAAAGGCTGAGATTCAACTTCTGCTTTGGCAAACAAACGCTCCATTGACTGAAACAGGGATCGGCGGTTGGAGAGGCCGGTTAACGGATCCTTTAGGGCCATGCGTCGATTCTGCTCCGCGCCCTGTTCCACTGTCGTGAGGACAAAACCGAAGGCGAGAAAGAACATGCCCAGGTAGTTGATCATGTAGAAGATGGTGGTCAGGGTGTCCCTGGATTGGAATGGGGACACTTCATGCCAGCCAAACAGGAAGGCAAGGCCGCGATAGGCCATGGTGGCCATGCCGACAGCAGCGGTCAGGGCCATGATCATTCGGCCGCGTCCGACGATGATGTTTCCTGCATGCAGGAGTGACCACATGATCAAGGCGATCTGATAGCTGAGAATAAATGAGGCGATGATCAATCTCGACGCTCTGTCTTCATATAGCCAGAGACTGACCGCAAACATCAGGACTACAGGCGTGATGTAGAGGATTGGTGACATGTCTGCCCGACGTAACTGGAGTACCGAGTTGAGTATCAGGGTCAGGGTCAATGCCCCCAGCATGTTGCCGAAGCCGATAGCCATAATATCCGGAATGACGCTTCGCGCCCCTAACACCAGGTAGTAGCCACTGTTCGCCACCAGTGCCCATGCGAGCAGTTTCAGGCCTGGAATGGTTTGCCGTACTGCGACAATCATCACCGCCAGGGTCATCGCCAGATTGGTGATGACACTGACAAAATAGATGGATGGTATGTCGAGAGTCATTCGCGCGTGAGCCAGGTTCGCGGTAGGTATGTAAATTGATGTTAACAGGCCCTAGTTGAAAAGCCATGGGTTGAACAGAAAATTGATGAATACTGAGAACGGGTTTTGGGTGGGCATATCATTGATATTCCCGCAAGAGCCGCATTCTGACCATCAGGCATGGCGGTCTATCTCTCCAAAAGGTCGTCACTTCTGGCTATCTGCAGAAAGTTGCTCCCACCGATCTCGTCCTGGGGATCGAGTTCAAGCAACTTGCTGAGTACACACTCTGCTAGCCTGATCCGACCCTGACGAAGACGAATGACACCCAATGCCTTGAGGCTGAAGAGATAGAGTCGACTGACAGATTTGTCATTCAGCCAGTCGGCGCTCTCAGGAGTGAGTCTTCGATAGTTGCGGGTAAACCCCCCTTGTCTGGCAGCCTCCCGCAGTGTGGCCCAGACCGCCTTTTCCGCCTCCCGATATTGGGCGGTTCGGAAATAGTACTTGTAGAGGGCGATATATCCGTCCAGCTCGTTGGGCCAGTCGCTGACGGCCTGGCGTAGCAGTTCGCCTCTCTTCTCCGCTGTTTTGGCCCGATCGGCTTTAAGCAGCAGCAGGGCCAGTCCGTCGGGGGTGTGGTCGGAGAAGAAGCGGGGTCTGCCGTCGATGTAGACGAGTTCACTGTCGCTGGATGATGGATGGTTCTCCATTTCTCTATCCTGTTTTCAACTCTGAGATGGGCTATCAACTCAGCAATTTGTGCGCCAGGCATAAGCCGTTGATTTCATTCGATGGCATGTCGTCTTTGCTACAAAAATCGTGAAGATGGCAGCAAAGAAGCCAATCCCTCGGTTTGCTCATCCAAGGCAAAGCCCTGTGGTTGCAGGCGTTGAGAGATTTGTAGATGGCTGGTTCGAAGCTTGCTAGGTAAGTCAGATGGTTAAACCGCTGCTGTCTCAACGGGCAGACAAACCTCGGAGTTTTTCATGCATAAAATCGGTATTTTCTTTGGAACCGACTCGGGTACCACCCGGTTGATCGCGAAAAAGATCGCCCGGGCCATCAAGAGTAAGCTGGGTGATCAGGTGGCCGCCAAGCCGGTCAATGTCAATCGTATCGAGCCTGGTCAGCTGATGGATTACCAGGCGTTGATTCTCGGTACACCTACCTATGGGGAGGGCGTGCTGCCGGGTAAGGTCAACGATACCGAGGAGTTGAGCTGGGCGGAGTTTCTGCCCCAGTTGGAGGGCATGGACTTCAGCGGTATCCGCATCGCCCTCTACGGTCTTGGGGATCAGGAGACCTATCCCAACCACTTCCTCGATGGCATGGGTATTCTCTACGACTTCTTCAAAACCGCCGGCGCCGAACTGGTGGGCGGATCTGAGATCGAGGGCTTTGCGTTCAACCACTCCAAGGCGGTCATCGATGGCCGCTTCATCGGCATGGCCCTGGACCAGCACCTACAACATCTGCTGACCGATCAGCGTATCGAGAGCTGGCTGGATGAGATCCTGCCGCTGTTACTGGAGACTTCGGAGGTAGAGGCCCTTGCCTGATCTGACACCCAAACTCGACTGGTCCGCCTACAAGGATGCGGGCATGGGGGACGCCTATGCGGATATCCCCAAGCAGGGGGGTGACTTCGCCAAGGCGGTGGCGGTCTGTATCAACAGTCGTGGTTGCGAGGCCGATGGTAAGGGAGTGATGTGTCCCAGCTATCGAGTGAGTGGTAATGCAGCGCTGTCTACAGGCGGGCGGGTACGCATGTTGAAAGCGGCACTCAACAGCTCGTCAGTTACACAAACCTTGTTGGATGACAAGGCTTTGGCCGAGGCGATGGATCTCTGTGTCTCCTGCAAAGGTTGCAAGCGGGAGTGCGAGAACAATGTCGATATGGCGCTGATCAAGAGCGAATATCTGGCACAGAGGAATGCCCGGGATGGGGCGAGTCTGCGCAGCCGTCTGTTTGCCAATCTGCCACGCTGGCTGCATAGATTGCCCTGGGTGGCGAATCTGGTCACGCTGCGCAATCGATGGTCCTGGTTGAGATGGGTGATGCAGAAGGGATTGGGTATCGCCGCAAACCGATCGCTTCCCGAGACGACAGAGCCTTTCGTTAAAACAGAGATGGACTTCCCATCATCTGCCTCGACAGATAGAGATCTACCCGAGGTTGTGTTGCTGGTGGATACCTTTACCCGTCACTACGGACCCGATATCGCCGAGTCTGCCATTGCGGTTCTTCAGGCTGGCGGCTATCGCGTGATCCTGGCCGACACCCATAGCGACTCCCCCGAACCCGACCGCCCTCTCTGTTGTGGCAGGACCTATCTGGCGCAAGGCATGTTGCATGAGGCGCGCTATGAGGCGAAGCGACTGCTCGACGCCTTGCTCCCCCATGTTGAAGCGGGGCGTTTGGTGGTTGGGCTGGAGCCATCCTGTCTGCTTGGTCTGCGGGATGACTATTTGGCATTGGGATTGGGAGAGGCGGCTGAAAAGATCGCCGGTGCTGCGCTACTGTTCGAAGAGTTCCTGGCCAAGGAGCTGATGGCCAAGCGACTCGATCTCCCGCTAAAGCCATTCGATAGTGAAGCTGAAGCGACCACAACCCTGGTTCATGGCCACTGTCACCAGAAGGCGGTAGGGGCGATGAAGTCGATGCGCAAGGTCTTGAAACTGATCCCCGGGCATCGGTTCAGCATGATCGACGCAGGATGTTGCGGCATGGCGGGTACCTTCGGGCTGGAGGCGGAACACAGCGAGATGTCCGAAGCGATGGCGCAACAGGCGCTATGGCCCGCACTGGATGAGGCGCCCGAGGCCCGACTGGTGGCGAACGGCTTCTCATGCCGCCAGCAGATTCAGTCCCATGATGAGCGATCTCCCCAACATGTCGCTCAGTTGCTGAGGGACGCTTTGATTGATACCGATTGAGATGAGAGAGGTAGAACGCCGATCTTAGTTTCCGATTTCACTATAGAAAAATATGTTCAAGTAATATACTTGGAAAAGCTCTAATTATTTCGTCATCCCGGCCTCCGCCGGGATGCCGATAAGTGAATAAATCAGAACGTCCTTAGTAGGGTAGAATAAATAAGGCTCCATTATTTCACTCGTTATCTAAGTCGCTTATGCCCAATCTCAAAGGAAGTGGACAACTCGAGCGTATTGCTGAAGAGCGAGAAGATCACTCCTGGGCCGATTTCAATTCAGTCGACTGTCTGCATCCCCTGTTAAGCCGATATATTGCCGGCTACACCTACTCCATCGGTTGCCTGCGAGAGCAGGATGCCAAGCTGATCACCCGCGCCTATCCCACTGTGATGACACAACTCTATATTGAGTTTCATGGCGGGCTGAGTGAGATACGGGGTGAGAACCAGACATTTGGCAAGATGGCCAAACCAAGCGGGCAGGCGACAGCCTCTGATGATGAGGCGAAGCAAGGCACAGAGATCGAGAAACGCACCTATATCAAACTGGGTCTGGGTGGCTGGTTCGATATCTATCAGCTTGCCAGTGAAGAAGAGAGTCGACCGATAAAAAATCTCAAAGTCGATCTCTATCCCATGGCGCTGTATGAGCTGTTCCAGTGTGCGCCGAAAGAGCTCTCCGAAGAGGATCTCCATCTGGACGATCTACTGGGTCGCACAAACGCAAGCCTGATGCTGGAGGAGATGGAGACGACTGACAGCGGTGAAGCGATGATAGAGATCGTTGAACGATATTTTCTGCAGCATCTTTGGCAACAGGTCAGCCGGAGGCGACTGGAGGTGCATAGTTCGACAACTTCATCGAGTGAGAAGAGAGCATCGATCAAACCCAAAGGCTTTACCCCGGAACTACCCAAGGCCGAAGAGACCCTGGGTCAGCAGGCAGCACACTACAGTAAAAGCAGCCGCTGGTTGCAGAAGCGCTATGACGAAGTCTATGGCATGTCCTACAAACAGATTCAGAGTAACCTGAGATTTCATGGCGCCCATCAGGCGTTATGGCAGACCCTTGCAAGACGCCAGCCAATCAGCCTGACTGAGCTCGCATACCGCAGTGGTTACTTCGACCAGGCTCACTTCATCAAAGACTTTAAGCGTTATACCGGCATGACCCCAAAACAGTACCTGAAAACAAATTTTGACCAGGAGAGTCAATATCTCTGGTATTGGTAGAACCGACATCTTGATTCACAACATGGCTACGGTGAAGCAGACTCTGATTTATTTACTGTCGTCATTCCGGCGAAGGTCGGAATCTATGTTTTTGATTTTACTGGATCCCGGCATTCGCCGGGATGACGGTATGTTAGTTAATCAGAGCTTCCCTAGAATTTTCCTATCTTATCGACGAAACAGCGACCATTGTTGCTGAACGATCACTAGGGCGAAAACAATTAATACAAATGTCTGAATGCTCTTCGTCTGCTGTGTCATGCTCAGCATCTCCTGGGAGAGATTGACGACGAAGTGAAACAGGATCACCACCAGGATACTGCGCTGATTGATGTGGCAAACCCAGCTGATGATGACGCCTAACACCGCTGTGCTGAGATAAAAATTCAGGGCGTACCAAGGGCTCTGCTGATATATCTCATACTGGTAGGAGTGGTTGACCCAAAGCAGCGGCAGATGCCATAGAGACCATATCACCCCGAAGATTATCGAGGCGGCGAGAAAGCTGCGCCCCTTCTCCAGGCTCTCAAATCCATAACCCCGCCATCCCAACTCCTCAAACAGCGCCGCCAGGAACAGCAGACCCAGTACGGGTACAAATCCTGTGTCGAAAGAGAAGGCATCAGACGGTTGAAACTGTTCCATTGATCCGTCGAAGGCAAGGGATAAGAGGATGGATATTGCAACCGATAGCGGCATTAGCGCCATCGAGAGCAGCACAATCTTTGGACGAATCAGTTTGAAACTCACAAGTCGCCGAATAAAATCCTTTTTCATTGCCGATGTCGGTTGTCGCCAGATAAACAGGAAGGCGACAATAGCGGGTACCATCAAACCCATAAGCATCGGGAGCATATAGAGATCTGCCCAGTCTTCCTGAAAGCTCATAAGACCTCCGATACTCCAAAGTAGAAAAGTCCCGGCGAATACCGAAAGAAAGTAGTGCTTACCCTTGTAGTTGAATTCGTTTGTCATTGTCTTGACCCCTACGCTGTCTATTCACTCGCGTTGTTAGAATTGGTAGAAGATGCCGGCATAGGTGGACCACTGATCCCGTTCTTCAGTCAGGGGGCTCTGATCGACTGAATCCGACTCCTGAAGATACTCGGCACTGAAGATCAGTCTCAGGTTTTCACTGATCTGCTTGAAGGCGTTGGTTCCAACAAAAAGGCTATGGGTCTGGTCGGCTCTGTATTCAGACCGAGTGGCATTTGCCTCTGCTGCAGTGACGCCAAAGTAGTAGTCGCTCTTTTTCTCATTCCAATACTCTGAACCTGTGTACCAGGAGAGCATCAGGTCATCACTGGTCCAGTAGGGGCGCTCATATTCGATGCGGGCTGAGAAGCCCTTGTGGGTGTTTGAGATGTCCTGCATCAGTTGGGTCTTCATCTGACCGCCGGCCAGGTTGAGTTCGTAGGCGAGTCCCATTTCCCAGGCTGGATCCCGATCGGCCATACCCTTCAGGAAATCGCTGTCATCGCTGCTGTAACCGTCAAAGGTGTGGCGAACTTCCAGTGCCAGGCTATGGCCCTCCTCAAACTCAATAAGGCGGTAACCACCACTGATGCCCTGCAGATAGAAACGGTCGTACTCCGCGATCACCAGGGGCAGGAGGTAGTACTCCTGGTCCATCTGTTTGTAGAAAGTGCTGTTGGCTGATCCGACCAGGCCGACCTGGATATCGGACTCTGCCTGAGAGAGTGTTCCTGCCGCCATGCAGAGGAGGCCGACAACGCCTCGGTAGTATTTCGTGCTTTGTGCCATCATTCTTCATCCTCAAAAATTGAATGTATGGACAGAGCTTAAAGAGCCGGAGGCTTTGGAAATTGTAAAAATGCGAACAGGGGAGGTGGGACTGATTGATGCCTGCCAGCATCTGATCCTGTCTGTAGGGTGTATGACATAGCCCACCTGGTGGCTTGTCCCTTCCACGACAGTAGCACCTGTCGGATAAATAAATATTCAATAAAAACAATGATGTGAAAGTTGATCAATAAGGTGGCACGCCGCTTGCAAAGTAGCTACCAGAGAATTCCCACAGGCCCAATGGGGCAGGATCTGGAGGCAAAGCGATGGAATTGAAGGTGATTGGTCAACCTACTGGACAGCCCGAAGGGGGCTGTAGCTCTTCCGGTTGCGGCGGGTCGAGCGACCAGCTCTCACACCTGCCGGATAACATCCGCCAGAAGGTGCAGGATCATCCCTGCTATTCGGAAGATGCCCATCACCACTTCGCCCG
>JBNKMQ010000176.1:0-2475 GCA_050293225.1 Sedimenticolaceae bacterium | reverse complement strand
ATCGAGATCCAAAGGCCGGGGTCCCCAACGGACGCCATTACGCACTCGACCATGTTGCTTTTCCAGGGACTGCAGCTCATCCAACAGCGACTCTGGCGTAAGTTGCGTTGAGAGCTGTGCCACTGCATTGATGTAGTCTGGTTGACCCGCAGGCCCGACCGGCTCGGAGCGATAGAGAGAGGATGCCTTTACCAGGCGCGACTCCCGCAGACACTGCAACGCTTTCAGGGCACCCTTGACCTGCTGCAACGGTTGCTCAAGATTGCTGCCCAATCCCACATAGGCAGTCACCCAAGTCGTTTCACTCATCGGCAGTGGTAGGCTTTCTCGGTTTGCGCCGACGGCGGCGTCTTCTGCGTCCCGGTGTCGCCTCGGCTTGCTCGGACGGTGCTTCATCTTTGGACTGTTTCTCGAGAAACTGGGTCCACCAGTCCGCCTCGGCCTGATCCACTTCACCCGATTCAGCCCGGAGCAAGAGGAAGTCATAGGCAGCCCGGAAGCGGGGGTGGCTCTGCAACCGATAGGGACGCTTGCCGTTGTGTTGATAGAAGCGGGATTGCAACTGCCAGATATCCCGCATCGGATAGCTGAACCTTTTCGGTATCGATACGGTGGATGCCTGGGTCGAGAGGACTTCGGAAGCCGCCATCTGCAACGCCTCGTAGGCGTGAGTACCGGATGCCTGCAGCTCTTCAGTACGCAGCCTTACCGGCTCCCAGAGTAGGACCGCAAACAGGAATGCCGGGGTGACCGGCTTATCTTCCTGGATGCGCCGATCGGTATTCTGCAAGCCACGGCTGACGAAGGTAATGGGGAACTCGTGGTCCTCATGGGTCAAAGCCTCTTCCGTCGCCGGGAATAGCTGACCGAAAAGGTCGTAGTGGCGCAGTTTCTCGAAGGTATCCAGGGCGGAACCGGCCAGGAAGAGCTTAAGAACCTCCTCAAACAGACGAGCTGCCGGCACATCCTGCAGCAGGGGAGCCAACTCAACCATGGGGGCTTCGGTGGTGGGCTCGACAACAAACCCAAGCTTGGCGGCAAAACGGACTGCCCGTAGCAGTCTGACCGGGTCCTCCCGGTAGCGGCTCTCCGGATCCCCCAACAGACGGATCACACCCTTTTGCAGATCCTCCATCCCGCCTGCGTAGTCGATTACGGAAAAGTCTTCGACGCTGTAGTAGAGGGCATTGATGGTGAAGTCACGTCTCTGCGCGTCCTCCTCCAGGGTACCGTAGACGTTGTCACTGAGGATCCTGCCGTTCTCGGTCTGGTGTTCAGCCTGTTCTCCGTTACCCTGATTGCTGCGGAAGGTGGCGACCTCGATGATCTCTCGTCCGAAGTGGACATGGGCGAGGCGGAATCGCCGTCCGATCAGACGGCAGTTGCTGAAGACCGATTTCACCTCCTCCGGCGAGGCATCGGTGGCCACATCAAAGTCTTTGGGCTCCCGGCCCAGGAGGAGATCGCGCACACCCCCCCCTACCAGATAGGCCTGATATCCCGCATTATTCAGACGATAGAGTACCTTTACCGCATTGCGGCTGATGTTGGCACGGGAGATATTGTGTTCATCCCTGGGGATGGTGACAGGGGACGGAATAGCGCAGCTTCCTGCGGCCTGTTCAGAGGGTGAACCGCCGACAAATCCGCTCAATTTCTTTTTCAGCCACCGGGTAGCTTGCTTCAAGATTCAGACCATTCGAGAAGAAAAAAATGAATCAGGCGATTGAGCCTGACAACCAAGTGAGTATAATACCGCCTTTCCGAGCAAACTGCTCCCTTCGTCTAGTGGTTAGGACGCTGGCCTCTCACGCCGGTAACAGGGGTTCGAGTCCCCTAGGGAGTACCAATAAAAAAAGGCCGCACCACAGCGGCCTTTTCTTTCTCAGCCTGAAGATTCAGAGCTTTTCAGCCAATTGCCTCAGATAGGCAGTGAATTCTTCACCCAACTCGTCGTGCGCCAGGCCATACTCCACTGACGCTTCCAGGTAACCGAGCTTGCTGCCACAGTCGTAGCGCTTGCCCTTGACCCGATAGACCCGGACCTTTTCGTATTTGAGCAGTTCGGCAATCGCATCTGTGAGTTGAATCTCGCCTCCTGCGCCTCTTCCCGTCTGCTTGATCAATTCGAAGATCCTTGGGGTGAGGATATAGCGTCCTACCACCGCAAGATTGGAGGGGGCGACATCAGGACTGGGTTTTTCGACGATAGAGGTGATAATCGCCGTCTCGCCATCATCATCCTCGATCTCGACGATACCGTATTTCTGTGTCTCGTCCTTCGGCACCTCTTCCACCAGGATGACACTGCACTGGTAGCGATCATAGATCTCGCTCATCTGAGCGATGGCGCCGATCCCGTCATCACCCCGGATCAGGTCATCCGCCAGGATGACCGCAAAAGGCTCATCCCCCACCACAGACTCCGCACAGAGTACCGCATGTCCAAGCCCCAGGGCTTCGGACTGACGCAGA
>JBNKMQ010000175.1:0-11572 GCA_050293225.1 Sedimenticolaceae bacterium | reverse complement strand
GGCCCTGGCGGATCAACGTAAATTAGAATCCGAGATTGAGAGCGATCGGGAGAAGCACACCGAGGTCAACGATCAATTTAACGAAGTCCAGGGTCGTTTCTACGCCCTGGGTGCCGAGATCACCGGCCTGGAGCAGGCGATCCAGTTCGCCAAAGACAATCGCAAACAGCAGCAGCTCGATCTGGATCAGGTAGAGCAGGCCTGGCGTGAGGCCGACTCACACCGTGAGCAGGATGAACAACGTCTGCAGGAACTCAATACCAGCCTGCAGCAGGAGCAGCCCAAGCTGGATCAGGCCCGCAGCGAAGAGCAGCGGCATGTGGATGCCCTGGCTCAGGCCGAAGCCGGCATGGCCGCCTGGCAGACAGAGTGGGACCAGTTCAATCAGCAGGCGGCGGAGCCGGCCCAGCTGGCCCAGGTGGAGCGGACCCGTATCAACCATCTGGAGCAGCAGGGTGGCAATCTCGAGCGTCGTCTGCAGAAGCTGGATGAAGAGCTGGGCCGACTGGATGACAGCCAGTTGCAGCAGGAGATCACCAGCCTCGAAGGCGAGGAATCGCAAAAAAAGGCCGAGGCGGAAGGACTGCAGGAGAAGCTCAACGGTTCCGTGCAGGAGATAGAACGCCAGCGTGAATCGATCAATCAAATCACTTCCCGTCTAGACGAAGCCAGAAGTCAGCTGCAGTCGGGACAGGGTCGACTCTCGTCCCTCGAAGCCCTGCAGCAGGCGGCCCTGGGTAAGCAGGAGAACGAAGTCGCTGAGTGGCTGGATCGACATGACCTGCGCGCCGCCAGCCGACTGGCGGAACAGCTCAAGGTTGATCCCCACTGGCAGCGTGCGGTCGAGGTTGTACTCGGTTTCCATCTCCAGGCGGTCTGTGTCGATGGCCTGGATGAGTTGGGTGCCTCACTGCCACATCTGGATAAGGGTTCTCTGACCCTGTGGGATACCCATGCCGCGCAGAGCGGCTCTGCTCAGGCTGGCAATGGTCCATCCCTGGCCGATAAGGTCGAAGCGCCCTGGAGCATGCAGGGTCTGCTGGGTGGCATCCGTCTGGCGGAAGACCTGAATCAGGCGATGTCACTCCGCCCTGGTCTGCAGGCCGGTGAATCGGTGATCACACCGGATGGTGTCTGGCTCGGCCGGGAGTGGCTGAGGATCGCGAAAGAACAAGACGAGAGTCGCGGTGTGCTGGCGCGGGAAGAGGAGATCCGTAACCTCAAGGCAAATCTCGAAACTCAACAGGCAGAAGTCGAGAAGCTTTCCCAATCACAGGCGCAGGAGCGGGAAAAACTGCGCCAGGTCGAACAGACTCGAGAGCAGAACCAGAGCCAGTTTAACCAGACCAATCGCATGCTGGCGGAGATCCGCACCGGTCTCAGCGCCAAGCGCACCCGGGCCGATCACCTGAAACAGAGAAGGGAACAACTGCAGCAGGAACAGACTGAGATCGGCGAACAGATCCGCTCCGATCAACATCTGATGGATGAGACTCGCCAGCGTCTGCATGCCGCCCTCGAGTCAATAGAGACCCTGGGACACCGCCGGGAGCAACTGGTACAGAACCGCGACCAGTGCCGCACTGCGGTCAACGAGGCGAGAGAGGCGTTGAACCAACAGCGTTCTGCCTCCCACCAGGTGGCCTTGCAGGTGGAGTCGATGCGGACCGCGCAGACCTCCCTGGTAGAGAATTTGGAACGGGCCACGGGACAGTTGGCCCAGCTGATCCAACGGCGGGATGAGTTGAAGTCGACCCTGGCCAACAGCGAAACACCTTTGCAGGAGCAGCTGGAAAATCTGAATCTGAAACTGAGTTCTCGGGGTGAAGTCGAGAAGGAGTTGGCTGCCGTTCGAGCCAGTCTGGAAGAGATCGACAGCCAACTGCGGGAGAAGGAACAACAGCGCCATCGGGTTGAGCAACAGGTGCAGGAGCGCCGCGATCGGCTCAACCAGGCCCGCCTGCAGAGCCAGGAGGTCAATGTCCGTCGCCAGACCCTGCAGGAGCAGCTGAATGAGGAGGGGCTCGATGCCGAGGTTCTGTTCGAGCAGATGCCCGAGGAGGCCAATGAATCGGCCTGGCAGCAGAAGGCAGAAACCCTGGCGCAGAGAATTCAACGCCTGGGCCCGATCAACCTGGCCGCCATCGACGAGTACCAGGAGCAGTCCGAACGACTCAAATATCTGGATGAGCAGCATGAGGATATCAGCAGCTCCCTGGAGACCCTGGAGAACGCGATCCGCAAGATCGACCGTGAGACCCGTACCCGATTCAAGGAGACCTTCGACAAGGTCAATGCCGGCATCAAAGATCTCTTCCCCAAACTCTTCGGTGGTGGACATGCCTATCTGGAGTTAACTGGCGAGGATCTGCTCGACACCGGTGTCACCGTGATGGCGCGCCCGCCGGGCAAGCGCAACTCGAGCATCCACCTGTTGTCGGGTGGTGAGAAGGCGCTGACCGCGGTGGCGATGGTCTTCTCCATCTTCCAGCTCAATCCGGCACCTTTCTGTATGCTTGACGAGGTGGATGCGCCGTTGGATGATGCCAATGTCGGTCGTTTTTGCGAGATGGTGAAGTCGATGTCGGATCAGGTGCAGTTCATCTTTATCACCCATAACAAGATCACCATGGAGATTGCCAATCAGCTCTCCGGTGTGACCATGTATGAGCCCGGCGTCTCCCGCCTGGTTACCGTCGATGTGGAGGAGGCGGCACAACTCGCCGCCGTGTAGCAATGGACGCTACGACCTTAAGAATTGTCCTCATTATCCTTGGTGCCATCTTTCTGGGTGGTATCTATCTCTATGAAACCAATCGGCGCAAACGTGAGTCCGCCCAGGCACGCAGGCGTGTGACCGAGAAGATCGAACCTGTGGCCTCGACAAAGTTCGAGGAACCTTCCATTACCATGGACTCCCTGGATGAGATGGAGCAGGAGGATCTCGAAGAAGGACCCGACTTCGAAGAGGATATGGAAGAGGATGACGAAGACGAAGATGATGTAGAAGATTCAGAGGAAGTGGAGAGAGACGCCTCGACCCTGGATGAAGACACAGAAGTACTCAGCGGCATGCGTGCAGAGGATAGCCCCATTCCTGGTATCGATGAGCCGATGAAGGTTGGATCTGACCAGTCCCCACTGGATGATGAGAGCGTCGAGGCAGTGCCTGAGTCTGATCGGATGGAGCAGCAGGATCTGTTCGCCTTCAGCGCTCAGGAGGAGTCTCCGGCGGATGTGCCCGACCTGATTCTGCAGATCAATGTCAGGGCGAAAAAGACCCCCTTTGACGGTAGGGCGATCGAGAAGGCGATGCATGAGACGGGGCTGCTGCTCTCCGATCAGTCGATCTACCAGCGACTCTCTTCCGATGGCTCAAAAAAAGTTCTCTACAGTGTCGCCAGCATGGTAGAGCCCGGTATCTTCCCGGCCAAGGATATGTCGGATTTCGAGACCCCTGGCCTGACTCTATTCACCCAGCTGCCGGGTCCCAGTGATGGCATGATGATCTTCTCCGACATGCTCTATACCGCTGAGAGGCTCTCTGCCATGCTGCTGGGCGACCTGCAGGACGACAGCCACAGTGCGCTGAGCAAGCAGACAATCGAGCATATGCGCGAACAGATCATGGAGCACAAACGTCAGATTCAGCTTGCCCGGAGGAAGGGTTGAAGGAGACTTCTGTCGAAGCGCGCATCGAGCTGCTACGTTCCGAGATCGATCATCATAACCGGCAGTACTACGTACATGATGCGCCGGTCATCCCCGATATTGAATATGATCGGCTGTTGCGAGAACTCCAGGAGCTGGAGGCGGAACATCCCGAGCTGATCACGCCAGATTCCCCTACCCAACGCGTCGGTGACAAGCCCCTTGGGGCCTTTGAGTCTGTTAGCCACAGCATGCCCATGCTCTCCCTCGATAACGCCTTTGATGAGGAGGAGATGGCCGACTTTGAGCGCCGCATTCGTGATCGTCTCAAACTCCCTGAAGGGGATGTTATCCACTATCTTGCAGAACCCAAGCTTGATGGACTGGCATTGAGTCTTCGTTATGAAAAGGGCCGGCTGGTGTTGGGCGCGACTCGGGGTGATGGTTCCAGTGGCGAAAACGTCACCAGCAATGTCAGAACAATTCAAGCGATTCCCCTGAAACTGAGCGGAGAAAATTGGCCGGATGTTTTAGAGGTGAGGGGTGAGGTGTTCATGCCCCGCAAAGGCTTTGAACAGCTTAACCGAAAAGCGAGAGAGCGGGGCGAGAAGACCTTCGTCAATCCTCGCAATGCCGCTGCCGGTTCACTGCGGCAGCTCGATCCCCGTCTCACCGCCAAACGTCCCCTGAGTTTCTTTGCCTATGGCTTTGGTGAGATCTCATCCGGCAGAATCGCTGAAAATCAGAGCGACTGTATGCAGCAACTCAAGGCCTGGGGACTGCCGGTATCTCCCTTGTGCCAGGTGGTTGCCGGTGTAGATGAGTGCATTCACTACTACAAAGAGATCAGTCAGCAGCGGGACGATCTGCCCTACGACATCGATGGAGTGGTGTTCAAGGTGGACTCCCTGGATCTGCAGCACAATCTCGGTGCCGTATCCAGAGCACCCCGTTGGGCCATCGCATATAAATTTCCTGCCCAGGAGGTGACGACCCAAGTGGAACAGATCGAGTTCCAGGTCGGTCGCACCGGTGCGGTGACGCCGGTCGCCAGGCTGAAGCCGGTCTTTGTGGGAGGGGTTACTGTGAGCAATGCCACCCTGCACAATATGGATGAGGTGGCACGCAAGGATGTCAGACCCGGTGATACCGTCATGGTAAGAAGGGCGGGGGATGTGATTCCTGAAGTGGTCTCTGTGGTCGATCCCAACAGGGCAGGACGACCTGATGCCGTAGAGCTTCCCACCCATTGTCCGGTTTGTGATTCCAAGATCATTCGCCCTGAGGGCGAAGCTATCGCACGTTGCTCTGGCGGCCTGTTCTGTTCCGCTCAACGTAAAGAGGCGATCAAGCATTTTGCCTCACGCAAAGCGATGGATATTGAAGGTCTGGGTGACAAGTTGGTCGAACAGTTGGTTGAGCTGGAAGATGAGCAGACAAGGATCAAGACACCGGCCGATCTATTCACCCTGACAAAACAGCAGTTGGCGAACCTGGATCGTATGGCAGACAAGTCTGCGCAGAATTTGATTGACGCCTTGGAACATTCCAAGACGACCACGCTTGGACGCTTTCTCTATGCGCTGGGTATTATGGGTATAGGTGAAACGATGGCAAACACCTTAGCAAAGTCACTTGGAAGCCTGGAAGCGATTATGGCTCTGCGCCTTGCCGATTTAGTCGAGATCAAGCCCAGTCAGGCGGAAAAGTTGTATCAAGCGATGCACGCATTACCCGAATCGCAAAGGCTGCCAGCAGAAGATCCGGAATTCATATCCAAATTCGACTTCAAATGGCTCACGCCCACCCATGCAGGTTTACTGGCAGAAAAATTTCCTGATCTGGAGAGCCTTATGTGTGCGGAACCCTCAGCGATCAGCAACCAACCTACCCATACTATTGAAGGAGTAGGTACGGTGTTAGCAGATAAGGTGGTGACTTTTTTCCATCAGAAACACAATAAGGATGTTATCCAGGCATTAATCGATGTTGGTATCCACTGGCCTGCGATTGAGCGTGTGAGTGAAAAGCTACCTCTCTCTGGAAAAACTTTCGTCATTACCGGTACCCTGAGTCGCTCCCGTGACGAGATCAAGGCGGAGCTGGAGTCCCTGGGGGCCAAGGTTGCCGGCTCTGTCTCGAAGAAGACCGACTATCTGGTCGCCGGTGAAAAGGCGGGCTCCAAGCTGACCAAGGCTGAAAAGCTGGGGGTGGAGATTCTCGACGAAGCGGGGTTGCAGTCGTTACTGAAGGGTTTCAACTGAAGCGGGATCCATTTACCTGCTGGTAAGTGGGGTTGGGATTCCGTTAAGCTTCTGGCCAGAAAGTCATTCACAAGCGGGCTTTGCCCCCACCGAGTAGTAGATTTATGAACGATTCATCCAATAAAGAGCGCGAGATTATGCAGGTGATGCGCCGGGTGCTCACCACTATCGTGCGTGAGGTGACGCCGGAGCACAAAAGTCTGAGGCATCCCTTGTCTGATCAGACGATTCAAGACATTCGCCAATGCCTGGGTCTGATCACAGCGCGGGAGAAAGAGCTGGCGGACGAGGCGGGCAGAAACGTGCAGGAGAAGCCCTATTTTGTTGATGAGCCGCCAAAGACCAAGGTGGTCCCTATCAGTCAGATCGGCAAATCGAAGTCTGATACCGATAGCAAAAAGTAGGCATTTCTCTTTAAATTCTTAGCAAGGCTGCAAAAAAAAACGGCGGGTGAGTCCCGCCGTTTCGTTTTGTCGATATCCCAAAAGAAGATTATTCAGCGGGCGTTTTTGTCTCCTCTTTCGCGGCTGTCTCCTCTTGGCTTTCGCTTGATTCAGCGGCTTCTGCGCTTTCACCGGCTGGTGCGGCTTCAGTACTTTCACCGGCTGGAGCAGCTTCAGTGCTCTCTGCTTCCTCAGCTGGTTTCTTTACAGCATTCTTCTCGTTGAAGACGATGTCACTCTCCTCCCTCAGCCCTTGCATATAGGCGGCGAGGGATTTCTGCTGCAGGATATTGACGATCTCGCCACGTACTCCATCGAGGGCGGGAACTTCCGCGTCACGGCTATCTTCCAACAAAATGACATGCCAGCCGAACTGGGTTTTGACCGGAGTCTTTGTATAGCTGCCTTTCTCCATCGCAACCACTGCATCGGAGAAAGGTTTGACCATCTGTCCCGCATCGAACCAGCCCAGGTCACCGCCGTTCTTACCGGTAGGACCGGTGGAGTGAGTCTTGGCCAGTTCAGCGAAATCTGCTCCGCCATCGAGTTCGGCGATGAGGGATTTTGCTGCCTCTTCCTCTTTCACCAGGATGTGTCTGGCCTTGTACTCCTTGCTTGACTGGTTGGCGTACTCAGCCTCATAGAAGGTCTTGATCTGCTCTTCAGTAGGCTGATTGTTCTTGGCGTACTCCTGAATTGCAGTCTGGGTCAGCAGCTTTGCCTTGAGTAGAGTCAGAGTGGCTTCTATCTCCGGTTGCTTGTCGATGCCTTTTTTCTCTGCATCCTGGGCGACGATCAGCACGTTGGCCAGCTCGTTGAGGACATTCATCTGCATCTGTGGAGAGTTTTGTGCATCCTGCATGTTGCGTGTGCGGTCCTGGAAATAGAGGCCGTACATCTCCTTACTGACTGCCTGACCGTTAACGGTGAGGAGGGTGTCTTCATCCATCTCTGCACTGCCAGACGATTGCTCCTGGGTGCTCTCCGAACCAGCAGGACCTGGTACGGTCGGTGCTTTTTCCGCCTTCTGGTTACAACCAGCCAGTAGCGCGGCACTACATACTGTGGCAAGGAGGATCTGTTTCTTCATCATCATATCTACCTTAATTTGAATGATTGAGGGATTTATATTTAAAAAATACTGTTATGCAGGGAGGGCTTTGTTAAAGGGCTTAACCGTTACCTGAGCATAGACTCCGGCCTTGATGTAGGGATCATCGTTTGCCCAAGTCTTCGCGCTCTCCAGGTCAGCAAACTCGGCCACTATCAGGCTACCGGAAAAACCGGCGGGGCCGGGGTCTTCCGCATCAATGGCGGGGTGGGGGCCTGCCAGAACCAACCTTCCTTCGTTTTGCAGTTGCTTAAGACGTTCTACGTGACTGGGGCGGGTCTTGAGCCGCACCTCAAGGCTGTCTTCTCTGTCTTCAGCGATAATGGCGTAAAGCAAATCAGTTTTCCTCTTGTTGTAAAGCGCCTTCCGGTATATGCCTTGAGAGATAGAGGCCTTGCAGAATGACAAAGACGAAAGTGATCCCCATCATGCCAAACAGCTTGAAATTGACCCAGAACTCTTCCAAGGACTGTGCAGTATTGCACATATCCAGGGCATTACCCTGGAATTGTGTCTGACATTGATCGAAATCTATTTGTTCCACACCAGTCAATGCAATCAGTTGCGCTTCAGCCCTGAAGAAGTCCCATGCCACATAGAGGTTGAGGAATCCCAGAAAGATAAAAAACAGCACCCAGGCCAGATTCAATCTGAGCCAGATTGAATCCGGTAGTTCAATATTGGCTTCCATCATACGCCGAATCAGCGGTTTTCCACCGACCCACTGGCTGCCGAGAAACACCACGGCGAAGAGCCAATTAATCACACTCGGCTTCCACATGATAAAGGTGCGGTCGTGCAGCAGCAGGGTCAGACCACCGAACACCAGCAGTATCCCCAGGGTGACCCAGTGGATATTCTCCACCTTGCCTTTTTTCAGCCAGTTGTACCCAACTTGAAGTACTGAGGCGGCAATGGCAACTGCCGTCGCAACATAGATGTCGTAGAGCTGATAGGCGGCAAAAAAGAGAATGACGGGAAAGAGGTCTGAGAGAAACTTCATTGGATGATTCCCGATATTGCCGCGTTGGGGCTGTGTTGTATGCAAGTTCCGGTGTTTATCATAATTTTATCCGGTCGATCCCCCATATTCTTGAGAACTGAGTAGCTGATTTAATCTCGCAGGATTGAGAGGGAATATCAGAATCCGGCAATTGTAGCAGTCGGCTCAGGCAGCGTCTCCACCTACGCGGTGAAAAGCGGAATTAAGAAGGTGAATCTCATATTTTGCGCCTCGGATAGATTCCCCTGTCAGTCTGCCCCCGCTATGGGTACAATCCGCCCCCATGATTTGTCGCTACGATCTCCACAGCCACTCCACCGCCTCCGATGGGACCCTCCCGCCGGCGGCACTTGTGCGCATGGCGGCGGAGGCGGGGGTCGAGGTGCTGGCACTGACGGACCACGACACGACAGCGGGTATCCCTGAGGCGAGAGAGGCTGCAGCGTCCTCTGGTATCCGCTTGGTGGCCGGGGTGGAGATCTCAGTCACCTGGAGTCGACAGACGGTGCATCTGGTGGGTCTGAATCTGGATATCGAAAACCAGGTGCTGCAGGACGGTTTGCAGACTCTGCGGAATTTCCGCGACTGGCGGGCCCAGGAGATCGGCCGTCGCCTGGAGAAGGCAGGTATCGAAGACGCCTACGCCGGTGCCCTGGCCCACTCAAACGGGATCCTCGTCAGCCGAACCCATTTCGCCCGTATGCTGGTGGAGCGGGGATTGGTAGAAGATGAACGTAAGGTCTTCAAACACTACCTGGTGCATGGCAAACCAGGCTATGTGGCGGGACAATGGGCCTCCCTGGAGGATGCCATCAACTGGATCCACGCTGCTGGAGGAGAGGCGGCCATCGCCCATCCGGCGCGCTATAAGATGACCCGAACCAAGCTACGAACCCTGTTCAGTGAGTTCAAGCAGCTGGGTGGCGAGGCGATCGAGGTGGTCTCCGGCAGCCACAGCCGGGATGATTGCAACTCCATGGCCAAGCACACCAAGGATTTCGGCCTCTTGGCCACTGCGGGTTCCGATTTTCACTCTCCGGAGATCCCCTGGGTAAGTCTCGGACGTCTACCCCAGTTGCCCGGAGACTGTCGACCGATCTGGGAGTGTTGGCCGGATCAGCCAGCAGCGACACCCAACTCACTGGCAGTCTGAGTCATGGCGCTGTTTCTACAGATCCATCCTGACAACCCCCAGCCCAGGCTGATCTCTCAGTCGGTGAAGATAATCCGCGATGGGGGGGTGGTGGTCTATCCCACCGACTCCAGCTACGCCCTGGGCTGTCATATCGGCGACAAGGGGGCAATGGAGAGGATTCGACGCATCCGAAAGGTAGATGAGGGACACAACTTTACCCTGGTCTGCCGGGATCTGACCGAGATCTCCCACTACGCCAAGATCGACAACCGGGACTACCGGCTGTTGAAGAGCCTGACTCCCGGCCCTTATACCTTTATTCATAATGCGACCAAACAGGTGCCCCGGCGCCTGATGCACCCCAAACGGCGTACCATCGGCATCCGGGTGCCGGACAATGCCATCGTCAGCGCCCTGTTGGAGGAGTTGGGGGAGCCGATCATGAGCACCACCATGATCATGCCGGGAGATGAGATGCCTCTCACCGATCCCTATGAGATGCGTGATCTGCTCGATCACCATGTGGATCTGATTATCGATGGCGGTTATTGCGGGTTCGAGCCCACCACCGTAGTGGTGATGACTGAAGATCCACCGGAGGTTGTCCGCAGCGGTAAGGGCGACACCTCTCAGTTCGAGGTATAATCCTGCAATGGAAGGTCTGACGCTGATACAAAAACTGGCCATATTCGTACTGCCGATGGTCTTTGCAATAACCGCCCACGAAGCCGCTCACGGCTGGATGGCCAAGCGGCTCGGTGACTCCACGGCGGAGATGCTGGGGCGGGTAACCCTCAATCCCCTGAAACATATCGACCTGGTAGGGACGATCCTGGTGCCCCTGGGGCTCTATGCGATGACCGGATTCATGTTCGGCTGGGCCAAGCCGGTGCCGGTGACCTGGCAGAATCTCAACCAACCCAAGCGGGATATGGGCCTGGTGGCCCTGGCGGGTCCCGGCGCCAATCTGATCATGGCCCTGATCTGGGCTATCTTGGTCTATGTCGGCGCCATGAGCATGCAGAGCTTCGACTGGATCGCGCTGCCGCTACTGCTGATGGGGGTCGCCGGGGTGCTGTTTAATTCGGTCCTGATGGCCCTGAATTTGTTGCCCATACTCCCCCTGGATGGTGGTCGGGTGCTCTATTCGCTGCTGCCGCAGAAACAGGCGCAGATCTACTCCCGCAGTGAGGCCTTTGGTCTCATAATCGTCGTCGGCCTGCTGATAACCGGCCTGCTCGGTGTTATTCTTTGGCCGCTGGTGGGACTGACGATTACACTTCTGCCCGCCAGCGATATCGTGACACAGATGATTCCCGTTATTCTCAGTCCAGCAAGGAGTTAGTTTTGCCTCAGTCGTCCCAGTCATCCCGTGTGCTCTCCGGCATGCGGCCCACCGGTCGCCTTCACCTCGGTCATTATCATGGTGTCCTCAAGAACTGGGTCGAACTCCAGCACCAGCATGAGTGCTTCTTCTTCGTTGCCGACTGGCACGCCTTGACCACCCACTACGACGACCCCAGCCTGATACCCACCAGCATCTGGGATATGGTTATCGACTGGTTGGCGGCGGGGGTCGACCCCAAGGCCTCGACCCTGTTTGTGCAGTCCCTGGTGCCTGAGCATGCGGAGCTGCATCTGCTGCTCTCCATGATCACACCTCTCGGCTGGCTGGAGCGGGTCCCCAGCTACAAGGATCAGCAGGAGAAGCTGAAGGAGAAGGATCTGGCCACCTACGGCTTCCTCGGTTATCCGCTGCTGCAGTCGGCGGATATCCTGATCTACCGCGCCGCCCATGTGCCGGTGGGGGAGGATCAAGTCGCCCATGTGGAGCTGACCCGGGAGATCGCCCGCCGTTTCAACCATATCTACGGCCGCGAGCCCGGATTCGAGGAGAAAGCGGAGGCGGCGTGCAAGAAAATGGGCAAGAAGGCGGCCAAACGCTTCGATCAACTGCGTCGCGCC
>JBNKMQ010000174.1:0-12600 GCA_050293225.1 Sedimenticolaceae bacterium | reverse complement strand
CTTAGGGACTTTGAGAGAAAAACGAAAAGGTATATTCGTTTTTATAATCAAAGGAGATTGCATTCAAGTTTGTGCTACATGAGTCCAGTAGAATTTGCAAAGACGAGAAGCTAATGTGTCAATTATTATTGGGGAACATCATTATCGCTTCATTTTTTCCTCTGCTGTAGGTGTTAGCCAATAAAAAATGTAATTCATGACAGGACTAGAACTCTCACCTACTGACTGGCTTACAATAATAAAGCATGTCAAACAATGGCTCGGCAATCTCGGTCGCGCAAAGCAAGAGCGCAAACAACAATCCAAGAATGCCCTACAGGCAGTGTTACTCGCCGCAAGAGAAACAGAGTGCTACGTGATAGATTTAAATGACGGACATACACAATCAAGGCAGCGTGAAGCAGAAATATCGTATCTATGGGCATCGCTTGAATTTGAGTTATCTGATCTCGGCTTAATAAAACTAGCCAAGGTTTGCAGAATCAAGGGCAAGTATTGGGCAACCCGTAAAAGCAATGGTGAGTCAGCATTATCACAAGATTTTCTCGACAAAGCTGGCGTGAGACTTATAGATGTTGAAAGGTTTGCTAACATAACACTACGGACGCTGAAATAGTGGCTAACTGCAAGAAAGGGTTCGGTGACAAATGAGAATCATTTGTCACCGAACCCTTAATGCCCTTGTCGCGCCTCCGTTGGTTCACTGCATGTTAGCACTAAAAATGAATAGAAGAACGAGTACGATACTTATCTTATTACTGATGTCGGGTTGTGCAGTTCTTGGGTCAAAGGAAGCATTAAAGATTTCGAATGAGACTCATTGGAAAACTGTAAAAACAGGCCAAGGCGGTTACTATAGATATAGTTGTGGAACAGTGGTTGTTAGTATTGACGAAGTGGTATTTAAATCACGCATAAAATCTTATGGGCCTCTGTTGCCAATAATTCCATCTGGAAGCGAGAAAAATCACGAAAATGAAAAGCTTAAATTAATAGTAGAAATTATTGGTTATTCTGATTTAAAGGCATACACAGAAAGTGATTTCAATATTGATGTGGATTCTTCTGACCGAGACTTACATCTTAGTGATCAAAGCTTAATAAAAATAAGTGACAGCTATATTAAGGAGAAAGGCAGGCAATGGATTCAGTACATAGTCAGTTATAAATATGATGATAGATTGTCTAATATTAACGAGTTAAAAGTACGTTTTAAATATCCTTTTAATGATTGCTCAATGCCCGAGTTAAGCTTAGTCAGAGAGCAGATGAAAGACAATGAATTAATTATCTCACCTGGTATATGAAGAGGCGCTTACCAGCGAGTCTAGTGCATCCACAAATTCTCCGCTGCGCTACGTGCTTGTTGATCACCAACCAGAAACGTTGGAAACTCTGAATAATTCGCATACCGTTATTCCAGCGAGGTCCGTAATCTAAGATTCTGATTTCACTCGCACCCGGCCTTTGCCGGACTGACTATATGTGAATTAATCAGGGCTTCCTTAGATCACCCATATAGGATGTGATGAGCCGTCCAGAACTGTGGCAGGTGCAAGCAAAAAGTTTGACCCGATCTACTTATTGCAGACTTCGGCTTTGTATTTTTCCCGAATTCAGGGAATCATTTGTCGCTGAAAACACCTGAGAGAGAGTACCGGTACAGTAGCAACCCTAGGCCGACAACCCTCTACAGATCATCAGACTCTGCTGGTGACCGCATTGTCAGAAAAGAAAAAAAAGCGACCGAATACCACCAAACGAAAAAAGCCACGCCGGGTCCGCAGTAGCAGCTCCTTTGGCAAGGCTTTCCGGCGACTCCTCAAAGTCACTCTGTTGAGTGTCCTGGCGCTGTTTGCGCTGCTGCTTGTCTCTCTGCTGAGTCTACGTTTCATCGATCCACCCACCTGGGCCTGGAAGATCCACCGCGAACTCGATCCACCCAACGGCTATCCCGCCCAGGTGCAACACCGATGGCTTGATATCGAGCAGATACCTCTATCCATACAGCTCGCTGTGATCGCCTCAGAGGATCAGAACTTCCCTTACCATCACGGTGTGGATTTCAGTGCCATCCAGAAGGCCATAGACGAGGCGGGGAGGGGCGGGTCCCTGCGTGGTGCCAGCACCATCACACAACAGACTGTGAAGAACCTCTTCCTCTGGCCCGAAAAGGCCTGGAGTCGAAAGCTGATGGAAGGAGGTCTGGCCCTGCTGCTGGATCTGCTTTGGGACAAGCAGAGAATACTGGAGGTCTACCTCAATATCGCTGAATTCGGCCCGGGCATCTACGGTCTGGATGCAGCCAGTCACTACTGGTACCAGCGTCCACTGCGTCGACTTACCAATAACCAAGCCGCCAGACTGGCAGCGGTGTTACCCAACCCATGGCGCTATCGCGCCGAACCGCCGACCGACTACATTACCGAGCGGGCTGAGTGGATCGAGGGGCAGATGGCTATGTTGGGGGAGGGCTGGTTGGCGCCAATTAGATAGATTGTTACCTCGTGATCAAGCTCAACAAGTCTCAATCTTCCACCGGATTGGGCACAGAGTTTGGAACAATTTCTCCCACCCATGTTTACGGATATAAATCACTTGGTGTTATACTTCAGGCAGATTTACTGAATCCAAGAAGGAGGCGTTTTCATGATTGTTTTGCGTTGTCTGCAGGCCGGAGCTAAGGGCTAGCTGCTAATTTTAGGTTCCTCACAGGAACTGTCCCGCCAAGTCCTCCAGTCTTCCCCGGCCTGTTTGCCGGGATTCCTTAGAGTCCCAATTGCGTTCAGCCAGTGTCATCAGGCGCTTGCTGGATTGTTATGCATCACTTTGGGATAGCAACAATGCAAATTACTAACCTTCTCGATTTGGGCTGGAGCCAATATTTTCAGTCGCAATTGGATTTGGATTCACTTGAGTCGCAACTACCGTTTCGTGTCGTTTCCGTACAACGCAATCTTGTTGAGTGCGTTGGTTTCGACAGCGACGGACATCAAACACAGCTACAACTGTCAACCTATGCTTGGCGGAATGAGTCGATTCAAGACCATCCGACGGTAGGGGATTGGCTTTTACTCGATCAGGAAAACCAACCCGTTCGTTTACTTGCGCGTAAGTCGCTGATCAAGCGGGGAAGCGCAGGGAGAGAGTCCTCTGTGCAACTCATCGCGGCCAATATCGATACCGTATTTATCGTCACTTCGTGTAACGATGAGTTCAACATCAACAGGATAGAGCGCTACTTAACCATTGCCGCCGAGTCCGATATTCACTGCGTCCTGGTTTTGACGAAAATCGATCTCTGTCCTGATCCTGCAATCTATAGGGAAGCCCTTTCCGAGTCGCTTCCTGACTTGCCGGTGGAGATGGTGAATGCGCTTGATTCATCATCCTTCGGTCTCTTGAATCGATGGATTGCGCCAGGCCAGACGATTGCACTGCTCGGTTCGTCCGGTGTGGGCAAGTCCACCATCATCAACGGAATGAAAGGGGATCAGGCACAGGAGACCGGTGCAATAAGGGAGAGTGACAGTAGGGGACGACATACAACTACCTCCAGGAGTCTGCATCGTCTGCCCGATGGAGGTCTGTTGCTGGATAGTCCCGGCATGAGAGAGTTACAGATAGTCGATAGCGAAGAGGGGATAAAGGCCGCCTTTTCTGATATCGATCAGCTGGCGGAGAAGTGTCGCTTCAAGGATTGCCAACACACTACTGAACCGGGCTGTGCCGTTATCGAAGCGATTGAGGCAGGCAGTCTCGAACAGCGTCGTCTGGATAACTACCACAAGTTGGTTTCAGAACAGGCGCGCAACAGTGAGTCTCTGGCACAACGCCGATCCAACGACAGGGCACTGGGACGTTTCTACAAGACCGCTTTGAAAAGCTCCAGGAGATTCAAATCGAGAGAGTGACTTGTTGGTAAATGCCATAGCCACAACAGAGGAACAGGGATGTTCCTCTATGTTTGTATTTTTGAACGCATCAAACAAAGACCCAATATGCAGATGCCAAGCACGATAGCCATGTCAGCCACATTGAATATGCCTGATTCAAGAGGGCCTATTTTAATCACCATGAAATCGATCACTGAGCCGTTGTTAATCAGGCGGTCGATGAGATTACTGATACCGCCGCCTACGATCAGAGATATTGCAATCACAGTCATATGACGTAGAGGTTTGAGTGCAACAAATAAAATGGCTGCGGCCAGTAGAGCGCCGATAAAAATCACAAAGAGAATGAATCTCAAGTTCTCCGGCAGCGAGCTGCCAAGACCCAGCATGACGCCGCTGTTTTCCGCATAGACCAAATTGAATATGCCATCAAGGTAGCTTAGCGAAGCCTGGGCATGAAGATGGTTTTTGGCTTCAGCTTTAGTGATTTGATCGATGACAATAGAGATGAGTGTTGTGAGTGATAACAGGGTAAATCTTACAATGAAGTTCATCATGACAGCCTTGTTCAAGGTCGAGATCTAGTATAAAGCATGGATAGCCAGTGAGGTGCCATTTGAAGGTGAAACATCCTGCGCATAGCGCACGCCTCAATCCTAATTAATATTGAAAAGGCCATCTCACTCCATATCCATCACCATGTGACCGATTGTGTAGAGTAAGCAGATGAGCCTATTCCGTGGTCACTCAACCGCGACCGGTCTGTCCTAATATGTAATCGACAAAGGCTCTGTCCGCCTGGGAGAGATAGCCGTCTCTTTTCCAGGCGAGGGAGAGATCGAGATAGACCGGCTCATCAAAGGCGACGGCCACCAGACCATCGGCGGGTTCGTTCTCCAGCACCATGCGCAGGAAGGTGGTGATGCCGAATCCCTGTCGCACAATCGCCTTGGTCAGGGGGATAAGGTTGGTCTCGAAAGCGATGCTCGGCTCTTTGCCGGCACTCTGATTGAATCGGTCGATGAACTCCCGCAGGAAATAGCCCGGCTTGAAGACCACCAGCTCCTGACTGAAAAACTCATCCAGACTGACCGAATCCCGCTGCGCGAAGGGGTGGTCGTAGGGGACGCAGGCCACCATCTCCTCCCGGGTCAGCAGACGCGTCTCCAGTTCCTCCGGTGAGCTGTCAGCTACCACCACGCCCAGATCCAGTTCGCCATCGTTGATCATCTGCTGGAGTTTACGGGTGCCCTGTTCCATTACCGAGAGTCGAAGCTCGGGGTAACGATGCTTGAAGCCCATCAGGAAGGGGGGGAAGAAGTAGGAGCCGAGCATGCTCGGGATGCCGACCCTTACTTCACCCTTGGTCAGACCCTGCAGCTCTTTCATCTCCATCTCTGCGTCGGCAGCCATCTTCAGCAGCTTTCTCGCGTGCTTGAGTAAGATCTGCCCCTCAGTGGTGGGTGTGATCTTACGGTCTCTCCGATGCAGCAGGGTCAGGTTCAACTGGGCCTCCAGCTTCTGAATCGCGATACTGATGGCGGGTTGGGCGATATTGAGATGTCTGGCCGCAGCGGTGAAACCACCCTCATCGACCACACTGGTTAAATAGCGGAGTTGTTTAAGATCCATATCGAAATAACATCATATCAATAATTAATATATATTTTGATTATAGCTCGATGGGAACTAATCTGGAATCAACTTAGGACCACCATCGTGTTTGCATAATGATCCAATCCCGCAGCCCTGCATTCTGGCGAGCCACCCTGGCGCTCTGTCTGGGGGCGAT
Organism: Sedimenticolaceae bacterium; assembly: GCA_050293225.1. Classification (GTDB taxonomy): domain Bacteria; phylum Pseudomonadota; class Gammaproteobacteria; order Chromatiales; family Chromatiaceae; genus Thiodiazotropha. The sequence goes on along the minus strand of JBNKMQ010000174.1, from coordinate 6,912 downwards.
GATGGTGTTCAGCAATCTCTATATTACTCAGCCGTTGCTGCCGCTGATTAAGGATACTTTTGCCGTCACCCCTCTCCAGGCGGGCATGACCGTTTCGGTCTCAACCCTGGCACTGGGTCTCTGCTTATTGATGTTCGGTCCGCTCTCGGATGCGATAGGGCGTCGGGTTGTAATTCTCTCGACCCTCTTTTTATTAATGCTCACAACCTTCGCGGCTGCCTTTGTGACCGACTACACCTTGCTGTTGATTTTACGCGGTCTCCAGGGCGTCTTCATCGCCGGGTTACCAGCGGCGGCGATGGCTTACATGGGAGAAGAGTTCGAACCCAAGGCCCTGATGCTGGCGGTGGGACTCTACATCGGCGCCAACTCCCTCGGCGGTATCCTGGGGCGAGTGGTCAGTGGACTGGTGGCTGACCAATGGGGCTGGCCGAGCAGTTTTCTCGCCCTGGCGATGCTCGATATGGTCTTTCTGCTGCTGGTCTTGTGGTTGTTGCCGGCTTCCCGTCGTTTCGAGCCCAGTCCGCTGCGGCCTCATCTCATGTTGAGAGATCTCGGCGGTCATCTGCGCAACCCGATAATCGTTGCGGCCTGTCTTGTGGGCGGGCTCAACTTCTTTATCTTCGTCAACCAATACAGCTATGTCACCTATCTGTTGGCCGATGCGCCCTATAGCCTTTCAAGCGATTGGTTGGGACTGCTCTTTCTCACCTATCTGACAGGTACCCTGGCCGCCGGTTTTTCGGGGCGCTTGATGCCGAGGCGATCTCAGCCCCTGGGTATGGTGATTGGAGTGTCGATATTGATGGCGGGGTCGGTGATCACACTGATACCCCATATCTACGCCATCGTGGTGGGATTCTCCCTCAACGCCACAGGATTCTTTTTTGCCCACTCGATGGCGATCGGCTGGGTGACCCGGCACGCCACCCGGGCCCGGGCCAGTGCGACCTCGCTCTATCTGGCCTTCTATTATGCTGGTGCGACCCTAGGTGGGTTCTATCTCGACCCCTTTTGGCGCTGGGGGGGATGGCCCGGGGTCGTCACCGGCTCCCTACTGATCTTGACGCTGACGTTGGCACTCTCTTTCTGGCTGGGTTCCCGGGAGGGGGATTCGACAGAAGCGTCACCGATGTTGGGTTCGGAAACCACTTGAGATCACCTCTTCGGAATCGGCCTAATCGGGAAATTCCATTAACTCCCGCATCCATCCGATTCATTAAATTCAATAATCCCCTGGGGCACGATCAGGGGGCGTGAATCGAGATGAATTTTCCCATTGATAGACTCATGACGTGAGCTTTTGCCTATGTGATAATTCGGCTTCGAATTAAGACAGAGGCCGCTGGCAGGGATGCCCGGCGGTGAAACCAGATATCAAAGTTACGAGGTAGATCGAATGGATGAAAACCGCGCAAAAGCGTTGAGTGCCGCCCTGGGACAGATCGAGAAACAGTTTGGCAAGGGCTCCGTGATGAGGATGGGGGATACCAGTGCTGTCCGCAATGTGGAGGCGATATCCACCGGCTCCATCAGCCTGGATGTGGCCCTGGGCATCGGCGGATTGCCGAAAGGGCGTGTGGTGGAGATCTATGGACCTGAGTCTTCCGGTAAGACCACCCTGACACTGCAGGTGGTGGCGGAGGCCCAGAAGATGGGTGGCACCGCGGCATTTATCGATGCGGAGCACGCCCTGGATCCCCAGTACGCTGAGAAACTCGGCGTCAACGTGGACGAACTGCTGGTCTCCCAGCCCGATACCGGCGAGCAGGCCCTGGAGATCACCGACATGCTGGTACGCTCCGGCGCCGTCGACGTCGTTGTCATCGACTCGGTGGCGGCCCTGACACCCAAGGCGGAGATCGAAGGCGACATGGGCGACTCCCACGTCGGCCTGCAGGCGCGCCTGATGTCCCAGGCCCTGCGCAAGCTCACCGCCAACATCAAGCGCACCAACTGCCTGGTGATCTTTATCAATCAGATCCGCATGAAGATCGGTGTGATGTTCGGCAGCCCGGAGACCACCACTGGTGGTAACGCGCTCAAGTTCTACTCCTCCGTCCGTCTCGATATCCGCCGTATCGGCGCGATCAAGAAGGGCGACGAGGTGGTCGGTAACGAGACCAAGGTGAAGGTGGTGAAGAACAAGGTGGCGCCGCCTTTCAAACAGGTCCAGTTCGAGATCCTCTACGGTGAAGGCATCTCCCGCCAGGGCGAGCTGATCGAACTGGGTGTACAGCAGGGCATCGTCGACAAGTCCGGCGCCTGGTACAGCTACAACGGCGATCGTATCGGCCAGGGTAAGGAGAATGTACGCAACTTTCTCAAGGAGAATCCCGATATCGCCGACGATATCGAGGGGCGTATTCGTGCCGAGCTGCTGCCGAGCAAAGAGGCTGAAGAGGAGCTTGCCGAGGCAGAGGCCTGAGCCTGGAAGATAGCGTTGAGATCGAGGCCGCGGCAGTCAGACTGCTCGCGGCCCGTGAGCACTCCCGTCGGGAGCTGCGACACAAACTGGTCCAGCGCGACGCCAATCCCGATCTGCTGGAGCAGGTCCTCGACCAGCTCCAGCGGGACGGCCTGCAGAGCGACGAACGTTTCACCGAATCCTTCATTCAGAGCCGCTTCAACAAGGGGCAGGGTCCGGTACGTATCCGCCGGGATTTGAAGGAGCGGGGGATAGGCGCTGAGCTGATTGATCGCTATATGGAGATCTACCAGGGCGAGTGGTACGACCTGCTGCGGCAGGTGCACGATACCAAGTTCGGATCTGAACCGGTTGCGGACAACAAGGCCCTGGCCAAGCGGGCGCGCTTTCTCGAGTATCGCGGCTTTCCCGGGGAGATGATCCGCAGTTTTCTGCTCGATTGAGCCGTGCTCTATCCCTTGCCTGAATATCGTTCGAATTAACCAGATTGGTGGGGCCAAGCCCACTGCTGTTCCAATAACCTATACCTCCCCAATGACCAGCATAAAAGCCCCTCTCCCTTGATGGGAGAGGGGTTGGGGAGAGGGTATACGCGAAGCGTTTGATCTGTTGGAAAGGCAAAAAACTCGTTGATCTTTCATGTTTATCGCATTGATTTCCAATGGTTATTAAAGTGTACATTCTCCCCTTCTGCCCCAGCCCCTCTGCCACAGGGGGAGAGGGGAGTTAGCTTCCCTGTCGATTAGACGTACTAACTAAAATTCTGGCCGCGAGCATCTGCTACTCTGTGCGTTTTCATGTCTCAATTCTCAATCAGCAATGGAAACCAACGACCTAGTCAGTTAGCACCATAACGGTCTAAGTTTATGGGGCAACAGTGGGCCGAGCCCCACCGAATGCTGTTTTTCGCAGGTCTCAATGGTGCGGCAAGCCGCACTCTACTTGTTTCCTCATATCGATCAGAATTAAGTCAAGCAAGCCGCCTCGCATCCCCACGCATACTCCAGGGGAATCTCTCTTGAATCCCACAGCCTTAGATTCAAAATAAATGTCGATAGATCATCGATTTTGTACAAGGAAAACGGGCATTTCTCTGCCGATCCTGTTATCTTTTGCGGTTTATGTAACCCGCTTATCCATTGCCTAGAATTTTATGAAAACCAGCGCCGAAATCCGCCAAGCCTTTTTGGACTATTTTGCCGCCCACGGCCACGCAATCGTGCCCAGCAGCCCGCTGGTGCCGCATAACGATCCGACCCTGCTTTTTACTAATGCCGGCATGGTCCAGTTCAAGGATGTCTTCCTTGGGCGGGAGAAGCGGGACTACCACTGCGCCACCAGCTCCCAGCGTTGTGTGCGTGCCGGCGGCAAGCACAACGACCTGGAAAATGTCGGCTACACCGCCCGTCACCACACCTTCTTCGAGATGCTGGGCAACTTCAGTTTCGGCGACTATTTCAAACAGGACGCGATCCGGTACGCCTGGGAGTTCCTCACCCAGACCATCGGTCTGCCAGCGGATAAACTCTGGGTCACTGTCTATCAGGATGACGACGAGGCGGCGGATATCTGGCTGAAGGAGATCGGCGTCGATCCGGCCCGCTTCACCCGCATCGGCGACAAGCCTGGTGGCAAGCGCTACGAGAGTGACAACTTCTGGTCCATGGGGGACACAGGTCCCTGCGGCCCCTGCTCGGAGATCTTCTTCGACCACGGTGAAGATATCTGGGGTGGCCCTCCCGGAACTCCGGAAGAGGATGGTGACCGCTATATCGAGATCTGGAACCTGGTCTTCATGCAGTACAACCGGGACGCGGACGGCACGATGAACCCGCTGCCCAAGCCCTCGGTGGATACCGGCATGGGACTGGAGCGTCTGGCCGCTGTGTTGCAGCACGTACACAGCAACTACGAGATCGATCTCTTCGCCCATTTGATCCAGGCGGCGGCCAAGCTGACCGGCTGTGACAATCTGGAAGAGAAGTCTTTACGGGTCATCGCCGATCACATTCGCTCCTGCGCCTTTCTCATTGTCGATGGGGTGCTGCCCTCCAACGAGGGACGTGGCTATGTGCTGCGCCGAATCATCCGTCGGGCGATCCGCCACGGCTACATGCTGGGTGTGAAAGAGCCCTTCTTCCATAAGCTGGTGGCTCAACTCTGCAGCGAAATGGGTGAGGCCTATCCCGAACTGGTAGCCCAGCGGGATCAGGTGGAGAAGGTATTGCGTCTGGAGGAGGAGCGCTTCGCCGAAACCCTGGAACAGGGCATGAAGATCCTCGAAGAGGCAATCGCCGGACTGAAGGAGAAAGAGATCCCCGGCGAGACGGTGTTCAAGCTCTACGACACCTACGGTTTTCCCATGGACCTCACCGCAGACATCGCCCGCGAGCGGGAGCTGACCATCGATCAGGCCGGTTTCGACCAGGCTATGGCGGCACAGCGTGAGCGCGCCCGTGCAGCCAGCCAGTTCGGCGCCACTGCGGTGGCCGATCTTTCTCTCGATGGAAGTACCGAGTTCATCGGATACGAAAACCTGGAATCTGACAAACCTAAAATCGTCGCCTTGTTAAAGGATGGCGAACAGGTTGAGAGCCTGCAGACCGGCGAGAGCGGTATGGTCTTTCTCGACCAGACGCCTTTCTATGCCGAGTCCGGCGGCCAGGTCGGCGACCAGGGTGTGTTGATGGGTAATGGTGTGTTGTTCGAGGTGGAGGATACCCGCAAGCAGGCCGGCGCTCTCTTTGTCCATATCGGCAAGCTGGAGGAGGGCAGCCTGAAAGTGGGTGACAGTGTCACCGCCCAGGTGAATGCCTACACCCGTCAGGCTACACGTCTCAACCACTCTGCGACCCATCTATTGCATGCGGCGTTGAGAGAGATCCTGGGTGATCATGTCGCTCAGAAGGGCTCCCTGGTGGATGCAGAGCGGCTGCGTTTCGACTTCTCCCACTTCGAACCCATCAGCCGCGAGACCCTGCAGGCCATTGAGCAGCGGGTGAATGAAGAGATCCGCAACAATCATCAGGTGGAGACAAACCTGATGGATCTGGAGCAGGCCAAGGCCTCCGGCGCCATGGCCCTGTTCGGCGAGAAATATGATGATGTGGTGCGTGTATTGCGCATGGGCGACTTCTCTACTGAACTTTGCGGCGGCACCCATGCCAATGCCGTCGGGGATATCGGTCTGTTCAAGATTACCGCCGAGAGCGGCATCGCCGCCGGCGTACGCCGAATCGAGGCGGTCACCGGTCAGCGCGCCATCGAGTGGATGGAGGCGGACGAGGAGCGGGTACAGCGAGTGGCCGATTTGATCAAGTCGAGTCGCGATGAGGTGGAAGACAAGCTGAGCCAGATCCTCGATCGCAACCGCAAGCTGGAGAAGGAGCTGGAGCAGCTGAAGGCGAAACTGGCCAGCGCCGCCGGTAGCGACCTGGCCTCCGAGGCAGTGAACGTAGGAGAGATCAAGGTGTTGGCGGCAAACCTGGAAGGGGCCGATCCCAAGTCATTGCGGGAGACCATGGATCAGCTGAAGAACAAACTGGGTTCCGCAGTGATTCTGTTGGCTGCTGTCGATGGCAAGAAGGTCTCGCTGGTGGCTGGCGTCACCAAGGACCTTACCGGCCAGATGAAGGCCGGTGATCTGGTCAAGCTGGTGGCGGAGCAGGTCGGTGGCAAGGGCGGTGGTCGTCCCGATATGGCGATGGCGGGGGGGAGTAATCCCGATGCCCTGCCACAGGCCCTGGCCCTGGTTGAGCCCTGGGTCAAAGAGAGATCAGCCTAGGGCCAGTTTTTATGCCTAGGGCCATTTTTTATATAGAGTAAGACCTTAACTCCCGTCATCCCGGCGAAGGCCGGGATCCAGAAAGCCTCCACGGCGGATGAGTCTCTGGATTCCGGCCTTCGCCGGAATGACAAGATATTCAGAATATCGGTTTTACATAAGTAGCATCGGGCCCAGGCAATGATTGCCGATAGGCGAAAGTGTAAGAGGGAGTTCAACTCTCACTCAGATTGTTGTTTAATGTGCGGCTTTTCGATTTCATGTTATTCACCACAGGTAGGAAGTAGATTGAGATGGCACTGATAGTGCAGAAATATGGCGGTACCTCGGTCGGCAGCATCGAACGCATTCTCGCAGTGGCTGAGAAGGTCAAACGCTACCAAGACCAGGGCAACCAGGTGGTGGTGGTGGTCTCCGCCATGTCCGGCGAAACCAACCGCCTGATCAGTCTCGCCGGTGAAATTTCGGACGAGAACGACCCCCGCGAGATGGACATGCTGGTCTCCACCGGCGAGCAGGTCACCATCGCGCTCTTGAGCATGGCGCTGCAGACGATCGGTTGCCCGGCGCGCTCCTATACCGGCGGGCAGGTCCACATTCTCACCGATAGCGCCTACAGCAAGGCGCGTATCCTCGATCCGGATATGGAGTATTTTGTCATAATCCGGCTACATTTAGGACAACTCAAAGAGGTTTTGCT
>JBNKMQ010000173.1:0-12857 GCA_050293225.1 Sedimenticolaceae bacterium | reverse complement strand
ACCGAATCGGTAGGCGCCATAGCTCATGAACTTGTCACTGGCTCGACCTAGAAGGTGTAGATCTAGCGCCCTGGACAGTTCGAGAAATCGGCGGAAGTCACTGCTCTCGGGATCTCTGTCCTCAATCCACTGCTCCAGTGTTTTGACAGAGTCCAGCGCGACAATGGCCTCCAGTTTGTCACCAAAGAGGGTCTGCTCAAGAAAACGACGGAAGCCAAATACAATCGCCTGCAGCCTCGCCTTCTCCTGTATCTCAACTGCCCTTGTTGTGCCTCCCGGTTGGATGGCGAGACTATGCGGCCACTTGCCCGCAAGCAATCCCATCAGATGCATGAACTGGGATCTTGCCGCCAACATCTCCTGGGCTGCAGTTCCGGTGTGAGCGCGAAAACGTCTTTCGATCCGGGGATACCAGGCCTCGCTGCTATAGGTCTCGCGGGCGAAGTCTGGCATGAAGAAGAGATAGAAGTGGGTCAGATGGTCGGCCAGGTTCTCATTCGCCAGAATCAGATTGGTCGCCAGATCGCCATTGGGGGGTGCTGTTACACCCTGAAGCGCCGCCAATGCCTGAGCAGCGGCAACGGACTGGGAGACGGAACAGATGCCACAGATGCGTGGGGTGTAGACCAGGGCGTCCCCCGGCTCTTTCCCCTGCAACATCTGTTCGAACCCCCGATAGAGAGAAGATGAGACCTGGGCCGACTTGACCCGCTCATCTGCAAAATCCAGCGTGACTTCCAGATCCCCTTCGACCCGATTGAAGGGCCCCATAATACGACGTGTCACGACTTACCACCTGTATGTCGTTTGGGCGGCACACGGATATGATCCGCCACCGCATTCTCTTTCAGACGCTTGGGGGTTGCCGCTTTGGAGAGGGAAGCCAGGGCCACGAACCAGGCCTTGGGCATATCGGTGGGCAGTCCCACCGGGATACCGGCGATCTTCGGCGTCTCGGTAAAGGGATGACCCGGCTCTTCGAAACCCGGTGCGGTACAGTTGATGCAGGCGTAGCCACCCCGCAGGCAGGAGCCCTCACCATTCCACAGCCGGGTGTTGCAGTCGGCGTGGGCCTGGGTGCCGAGACAGCCCATGTGTTCCATCAGGCAGCCAAGATCGGAAGGCTTCTCGGCACTCGCTTTGTACTCATAAAATTCATTGCGGGGACAGCCGTGGTGCACCAGGTGGTCGGCATAGCTTCGCGGACGTCCCCAGTCGTCGAGATGTTCCTGCTCTAACTCTCCCGCTGCAATCTGCAGTAAGGTCTCGGTGACCCAGTTGGGATGCACCGGACAACCGGCGATGTTGATCACCGGCAGTCCCTGTTGATCTTTGAAGGCCTTGCCCAGCAGTCCACCCTCGACGGTCTCGTCATATTGCAATCCGCAGGCCTCACTGGGATTGCCTCCGGCGGCGGTGATGCCTCCATAGGCGGCACAACTGCCGACAGCAACTACATGGCGGGCCACCCCTGCCAACGCCTCCACCCACTTCATCATCGGCTTGCCGGTGCCGGAGAGGTGGTGAAATTTTCCGCTACCGTTGGGTCCACAGACAACAGAACCTTCAAGACATAAGAGATCGAGTCGCTCTTGGCCTTTGATAATACGTTCCAATAGCTCGATGAACTCTGAACCCGAGGCCTCACTGATAGAGGGGTGCCAGAGGATACGGATGCCGGCGCTCTCCAAGGTGGTAAAGAGATCCGGGCTCTCGGCACACAATAGAGAGAGGGTGCAGCCGCCACAACCGCCGGACTGTAACCAGAGCAGGTTCAAACTTTGTCCTTCCCTGTCAGCCATCGTCGCAACCATTCATCGGCAGACGTAAGGTAAAGACGGCACCACCCTCGGGAGCGTTTTTCGCCGACAGATCCCCCCCCATATCGCAGGCAAGACCGTAACTGATATAGAGACCCAGGCCTGTCCCCTTACCCACATCCTTGGTGGTAAAGAAGGGATCGAAGAGCTTCTTCATATCCGCCTCTGCAATACCGGGACCACTGTCTTTGACGCTGATCCAGGCGCTCTTATCGTCATGACCACAGGTAATGGCGATACGCATCGGCTGCTGGCCCTCCATCACATCCAGCGCATTCTGCACCAGGTTGATGAGGATCTGATGTACCTGTCCCTGGCGGCCGGTGATCTGGCAGGATGCCGGTAGATCGTACTCGACCTCCGGCTTCTCTCGTGCCGCTTTGATCACCCACTCAGCAGCAGTCTGTACAATGGGTTTTAGCTCGAAAGGCTCAGGCTGTTCTTTCTGGATACCCGAGTAGCGACGCAGATCGAGGACAATCTTACTGATCCGCTCCGCTCCCTCCATAGTGCCTTCGATCAGCGGCTCCATATCTGACTCTATCTTTTCGATGCGATATTTTTCCCGCAGTTGGTAATGCAGCTCACTATCGATATGCGCCCCCACATCGGCGATATATTGATTGATCCTTTTACCGTATCTCTGCATCGCGTGCATGTTGCCGAAGACCACGCTGATGGGATTATTCAGTTCATGAGCCACACCCGCCACCAGACGACCGAGGGAGGCCATCTTCTCAGAGTGAACGAGCTGCTCCTGAGTCTGCTTCAGTTCACTATGAGCCTTGTTCAAATCCTCATATGCGCGACGCAGCTCACCGACAGGACGCCCCATCAGCACCATCCCCATGAGCCTACCTTGTACGTCGTATCTGGAGGAGCAATTCATCGCCAGGGGCATACTGTCACCCTCCAGGGTGACTAGATTGACTTCGCAATCGACGATGGCGTCATTACCCAGCTTCTCGGCAAACTGCTCAACCAGAGGTTGGGAATCGAGCCCAAAGAGTTGATTGAACTGAAGCCCGAGGAGTTGCCTCTTCGGCTTGCCGGTGAGATCTTCCAAAGCCTGATTGACCTGTAGAATGCGACCCTGGATATCACACACGATGAGTACTTCCGTCATCGACTCGAGCACGCTGCGAATAAACTGTTGCGCCTCTTCCAGCTCGGCGTTCTTCTGTTCCAACTCGACCTGATAGTGGACCAGATCGGCATAGACCATGTCCATCTTCTGAATCACATCGATCCAGGCGTGTTCGGTGGTCTCGTTAAGATTCAACGACTCATCCATGCCGATCTTGTTGATCAGGCTGTCGCTGATCTTCGATTTGGTTTCAGCCATGACGTCTCCCTGTTTTAAAAAATCCCTCTACAGATGCGAGTGAGTTCATTCTATGTCGACTACCATAATTGCTATCTGAACCTAACGTGACACTGTCCATCTATCCAACAACTATCAACCCACCATATCTTCACTGTCGTGCAACTGCTCTACCTTCTCCAGACCATAGCGTTCCAGTTTCGAACGCAGACCGACACGGGAGAGACCGAGTTCCTTCGCCGCCTGACTCTTGTTCCAGCGGTTGCGGATGAGACACTCTTTCAGGATGCGGGCTTCAAGTGACTCGACTCGCTCTTTTAGAGTGCCCTCAAGATCGTTCATGACTTTGAGATCGGCCTCGTCCTCCTCCGGTGCTGCTTGCAGTACACGGGGCGTAAGCAGATCGGCGCTCAGTTGATCACTCTCAGTCATCACCAGCATATGGCGTATCTCATTCTGAAGCTCACGTACATTGCCCGGCCAGTGGTAGGCCTGCATACAGGCCAGCGTCTCGTCAGTAAAACCCACGACCTGTTTACCTAGCTGCTGCATGGAAGATTGCAGGATCGATTTGGCGATCAGAGGGATATCCATTTTGCGTTCACGCAGAGCGGGTAGCTGAACCCTCACGGTCGCGAGCCGGTAGTAGAGATCTTCTCGAAAGCGCCCCTCACGTACCTCCTGTTCCAGATCCCGATTAGTGGCGGCGATCACCCGCACATCGACCTGGCGGGTCTGGCTGCTGCCCAGGGGGCGGATCTCCCCCTCTTGCAACACTCGCAGCAGTTTTACCTGGAAAGCGGGAGAGACCTCGCCAATCTCATCCAGAAAGACGGTACCGCCAGTGGCCCGCTCAAACAGACCGGCCCTGTCTTCAACCGCGCCGGTGAATGCCCCCTTCTTGTAGCCGAAGAGTTCGCTCTCCAGCAACTCGTCGGGCAGTGCGCCGCAGTTCTCCACCACGAAGGGTTGATCCCAGCGATGGCTGTTGTAGTGCAATGCCCGGGCCGCCAGCTCTTTACCTGTGCCCGATTCACCCGTTAGCAGTACCGAGATGTCGTAGGGTGAGACACGTCGGATTTTTTCACACACCTGGTTCATACAACTTTCGTCGGAACGAACGATCTGGTCGTCGCAACTGTAGTCATCCCTCAGACTCTTTCGCTTCTCTACCACACTGGACTGCAAGCGGCTGGGAGACATCTTCAACTCAACCGAGAGGATCTCGTTCTTGCGTTGCAGATCGAAGAGTTCAGCCGCGTTCTTCAGTAGCAGGATAAGACTGTCGGGATGCCAGGGCTTGGTAACGAACTGATAGATACCCGCCTCATTGACCGCGCTGATGATATCCTCTGAATCGGTATAGCCCGAGATGATCATACGGATCACTTCAGGCCACTGCTCTCTGACCTGCTTGAGAAACTCCACCCCACTGATCTCCGGCATGCGCTGATCGCAGAGGATGATCTGCACCCACTCGGCCTCGAGGATCTTGCGCGCATCGGTGACATTGTCCGCCGTCTTGATATCGAACTCATCTTCCAGGATGCGTTCCAGGGTCTCCAGACTTCTGACCTCGTCATCCACGATCAGAACAGTTGGACGGCTACTCATGAGACTCTCCTCAGGGGAAGGGTACGACGATGGTTGGCCAGGGTCAGAGGTGTACGTGATTTTGCCACCTTATAGACAAAGTTGTAACGGGCCACATGATAACTCGGATCAAAGCCGAAAAAGTTGTGTTTCATCTGTTCCAGTTCCTCCTTGCGATATTGGGCCAACGGCTTTATCGATTCGTCGGCATCTCTTCGCGCACACTTATACTGTAGACGTTGTTCGAACGCCGGTGTTCTTATCATCGCAGTTGCCAACTTATGTACCCGGGAGAGATAGTCACTGCCTGGACCATCGATCACCCGGTCAATCAGGTTTAGATCCTTCGCCTCATCCACCCCCATGGGTAGACGGCTCTGCGCAATGCGTTGGGCGTTCTCCTCACCGGCATAGCGGGGCAGCAGATAGGTCCAGTACTCTGAACCGTAGAGATTACCCATATCTTTGTAGTGCGGATTCAAAATCACGCCCCGCCTGGCCCAGACCTCGTCGGCGGCACGGGCGAGAAAGACACCCCCTGCCCCGGCATTTCCCTGCAGGGCGGCGATGGTCAGATGACGCCTTGTCTCGATGATCTCCCGCGCCAGGTCATCGATGGCGTTGATGTTGCGCCAGGACTCCTCTGCTGCACTGTAGGCCGCCTCGATCAGGTTGAGATGCATGCCGTTGGACCAGTAGTCGGCCCCCCCCATCAGCAGGATGACTTTCGTATCCCGTTGCTTGGCATAACGATAGAGATCCAACAAGGCTTCACACTGGGTGGTTCCCATGGCGCCATTGTAAAAAGGGAAATGAATCAAGCCGACGCCGTCGCTCTCTGCATACCAGATCTCTCGATAGCCGGTGGATTCGTCGGCCTCAATCTCTTGCAGCGCTCCCACCTCATCTGCCAGCAGTCGTGTTGCCGGAAGTTTAAAGGCGTTCGCCCCGCCCCTCTCTTTCAGGTGTCCGATCCAGATCGCGCCATCAACAGTCGCCCGACAGATGGCCGGACCGGATCGAGCGATGACCTCACCCGGCTCACCCTGCAAACGATATTCCATTCTGGCATCGTAGAGATAACACTCTCTGCCATAGAGTGAATCGCTGACACCGGGGACACTATCAGCACTGCGAATCTTGCGCAGGATCTCTTCGCTTGTATCCCGCTGCCAGTTGATCATCCTGTCGACCTGTTTGACGACAGGTTGCCACTGACCACGAATATCAGGGCTTTCCGGATTGAGCGGTTGAGGTTGATAGTCTCCGCTTTCAAAACGTTCCAGCGCGAGAGATACCGCCACTACTGCCGCCTCGGTCACTTCATTTCGATAGAGACTGCCTTTGGAGGCTTTACGCATATCGAACTCGACACTGGCCCAGATATCCCCTGCATCCATCTCGGCATTCGCCTGCAGGACGGTGACACCCCACTGCTGCTCATGTTTGAGAATGGCCCAGTCGAGGGAAGACGGCCCCCGATCACCCCGAATACCGGGATGAACAACCAGACATATATAGTTGCGCCAGATCGCCTCGGGAATCGCCCGCTTGAGAAAGGGGGCGATGATCAGATCGGGGCGATAGCCTTCCACCGCCTCTATCGCTACTGCATCGTTGATATCAAACTCCACCGAGACCTGATGCCCCTTCGCCCGCAGCTCCACATGCAGCCTCTGGGTCAGGCTGTTGAAACTGTGGGTGAGGAAGAGGATACGCATTCAACAGATCCTCGGCAGTTGTTCACCAGACAGCCAGTCGACTACCCGGCTGCCGCCAAAGAGGGTCTCCATCTGCACGAAGTGGTGTTCGTCCTCGACCACTTCTCCGATGATGCGAGCTTCTTTGCCCAAGGGGTCTGCCTGCATTATCGGCAGCAGACGCTCTGCATCCTGTGCAGAACAGATACAGATCAGTTTGCCCTCGTTGGCCACATAGAGAGGATCGAGCCCCAGCAGCTCGCAGGCGGAACTGACTGCCGCCTTGATCGGTATTTCTGACTCCAGTAGTCGCATACCGACACGGGATTGCATAGCCAGTTCGTTTAGGGTTGTGGCGAGACCACCACGCGTGGGATCTCGCAGACAGTGGATATCCGGAGCCACTTCAACCATCTTCTCAATCAACTTGTGCAGTGCTGCCGAATCGGACTCGATGCTGGTCTCGAACGCCAGGTTCTCCCGGCTCGACATGATCGCCACACCGTGATCACCGATAGAGCCACTGACAATAATCTTGTCTCCCGGCCGAGCGAGGTCCCCGGAAATATTGACGCCTTCCGGTACCACACCAATACCGGTAGTCGTGATAAAGACACCGTCGCCCTTACCCTTTTCCACCACCTTGGTATCGCCGGTCACCACCGGCACCCCCGCCGCTTTCGCAGCCTGCCCCATGCTGGCGACAATACGATCAAGGTCGGACAAAGGGAAACCCTCTTCCAGAATAAAGCCGGCAGAGAGATAGAGCGGCTTGGCACCGGACATGGCAACATCATTCAATGTCCCATGTACTGCCAGTGAGCCGATATCTCCACCAGGGAAAAAGAGTGGGGAGATCACATGGCCATCCACACTCATCACCATACGTCCTGCAGAGACATTGAAAGCGGCCTGGTCATTACCTTGTCGCAATAACTCATTATCGAAGTGTTTTAAAAAAAGTTCTTCGATCAACTGAGCCATGGCACGACCACCGCTGCCATGGGTCATATCGACCCTGGCGCCTCGGGTGTCGAGTCTTAGAGGAAATCGTTTTACCACAGCATTCATGTATGAGTACCTTGGTCTGAACTTGGGTGTTTATAACGCAAAGAGCGCAAAGAAACGCGGAGATCGCAATGGGTTAATTGTTTTACTGATATTGAATTCGGCATAATTCGATTACCCACCAATCATCACGTTTAGAAACCTCTGATTAATTCGTCATTCCGGCGAAAGCCGGAATCCATCTGATTAGTTTTCCTGGATCCCGGCATCCGCCGGGATGACGGGAATTGAATTCATCAGAGCAGCCTTAATAAAATTTGCGTCCTTTGCGTTATAACAATCACGCACTCTTCTTATCCGGCTGACGAAACCGTCCATAGCTCCAATAGGCGGCACAGGCTCCTTCTGAAGAGACCATGCAGGAGCCCATGGGATTCTCCGGTGTACAGACGGTGCCAAAGAGTTTGCAGTCGGTCGGTCGTTTGGCACCACGAAGTATCGCCGGACATTCGCAGCCTTTCACATCTTTGGCCTGAGAGACTGGGATATTGAATCGCTTCTCAGCATCCAACTCCTCATAGGCCTGTTTGATCTTCAACGCGCTATAAGGCACTTCACCCAAACCGCGCCACTCGAAACTGCGTCGCAGTTCGAAGGTCTCCGCCACCAATGCCTGGGCCTTCTGATTACCTTCACGACTAACCACCCGGGTGTATTCGTTCTCCACCTCGAAGCGCCCCTCGTTCAGTTGCCGGATCAACATCAATGCCGACTGCATGACATCCAGGGGTTCAAAGCCGGCGATCACCACCGGTCGCTGGAACTCTTCGGCAAAGAATTCATAGGGACGACTGCCGATGATGGAACTGACATGGGAGGGTCCAAAGAAGCCGTGGATGGAGACCGACCCCAACTCACGCACTTCCGGAGATTCTAAGATGTTCTGGATCGCCGCCGGGGTCAGTACATGGTTACAAAAGAGACTGAAGTTCATCAGTCCCTCCGCCTTTGCCTGCTTAAGAGCCACGGCACTGGGCGGAGTGGTTGTCTCGAAGCCGATGGCAAAGAAGACCACTTCCCGCTCGGGATTGTCGCGAGCGATCTTGAGGGCATCCTGGGTCGAATAGACCATGCGCACATCGCCACCGGCAGCCTTCACCTTGATCAAGCTCTTGCGTTGACTCGCCGGCACTCTTAACAGATCGCCATAGGTGCAGAGGATCACATCTTCTGCTTCTACCAGATGGATCGCTTCATCGATCCTGCCGATGGGAAGGACGCAGACGGGGCATCCGGGGCCGTGCACGAACTTGACGTTATCCGGCATCAGGTCCTGCACCCCGTAGCGGAAGATGGCGTGGGTGTGGCCGCCGCAAAACTCCATCAGATGATACTGGCGTGATCTATCCGCTTCGTCTTTTATCACCTGGGCCAACTGCTTCGCCAGTTTGTGTTGGCGGAATTCGTCGACATATTTCATGGCGTCACCCCCGCCTGGGCGAAGAGCTCGAGGGTCTTCTCCGCCTCCTCTTCGCTCACCTTGTTGAGGGCATAACCCACGTGGATGAGGACAAAGTCATCTACAGCCACATCCTCCACCAGGGCCAGGGATACCTGCTTCTTCACCTCGCCCAGCAAGACGGTGGCGTTATCACGCTCGCTATCGATGGCGACGACTTTTGCCGGCATGGCCAGACACATATTCTAATCTCCCAGCTTCTATGCAGAGACCTTGGGATGACCGATCAACGACATCTGCCGACCCGCAGCGATCCAGTTGTACCAATCCTGCATACCCTCACCAGTGGTTGCCGATACCTGCAGTATGCGTATGCGGGGATTGACCTGTTGCGCATAGGCAGTGCACTTCGCTACATCGAAATTGAGATGGGGCAGCAGATCGATCTTGTTCAACAGCATTAGATCGGCGGCATGAAACATGTCGGGATATTTGATCGGTTTATCCTCGCCTTCGGTGACCGAGAGGATCGCGACTTTATGCGCTTCACCCAGATCGAAGGCGGCGGGACAAACCAGGTTGCCCACGTTCTCGATAAACAGCAGACTTCCCTCTTCCGGTTTCAGACTCTCCAGGGCGTGACCCACCATGTGTCCATCGAGATGACAACCTTTGCCGGTATTAATCTGAATCGCCTTGGCACCGGTGGCACGAATGCGTTCTGCATCGTTGGCGGTCTGTTGATCCCCTTCAATCACAGAGATGGCGTGCTGATCTTTCAAGTCCTCAATGGTACGCGCGAGCAGGGTCGTCTTGCCCGAACCCGGACTGGAGACGAAGTTCAGGGCGAAGATCCCCTGTTCGCGAAAGTAGTCGCGATTGTTTGCCGCATACTGATCGTTTTTGCTCAGGATATCCTGCTCGATCTGTACCATGCGCGATTGACTCATACCGGGGGCATGGGCATGGGCGGGACCCTGACCATAGTCGTGGGTATGCTCGTGGTGGTGGTGATGATCATGAGCATGATCATGAGCGTGTTCATGCTCATGCTTGTGATCGTGTTCGTGACCTTCAATTTGGGTCTCGCCTTCACCGCAACCGCAGACAGTACACATAACAACTCCTCAATCGTGATTCAAAAAAGTTAATCGACTTCCAGCTCTTTGATACGCATTTCGTCACCGCCGGTGATCTGCAACTGGTAACTGTTGCATTCAGGACAGGCATCGAAGCGTGCATTGACTCTGACCTGCTTGCTGCACTGCATGCACCAGGCCAGACCCGGCAGGTCGATGATCTCCAGTTCGGCGCCATCGGCCAGGGTCTCTCTCATCACCGCATCAAAGCCGAAACGCATCGCTTCGGGATCGACACCGGCTAAAGCACCGATCTCCAGCCAGACCTTTTTCACCTGGGTGAAACCCTGGCTGACGGCATGATCCTCGATCACCTGGAGTACACCTTCACACAGAGACATCTCGTGCATCAGACCAACTCCAGTTGATAACCAACGCAGGGATCGACAGCGTTAATGAAGAGGCTAACCTGACGGCGAAAGCTGGCTTCGTCATCCACCTTCAGACCCTGTAGTCCGCGGGCGACCAAACCATCAGGATGAAAATTCCACTCTGTGGGCGCGACGATCTGATACTGCCTGACCAGACCATCATGTATTGCAACCCGATGGGTCAATCTACCTCTGGCCGCTTCGACGATACCGATGCCGGTGCCCTCTACACGGCAGCGCAACATCGGTTGCAGCTCTCCTCCCAAGAGACCATTCAACATGTCCGATAGGCGTGAAGGGATCGAAGCCAGCTCAAGTAGTCTTGCCGCCAAGCGGGTGATCAAGCCGTTGCCATACTCAACTTTCAACGCTTTGATCAATGGGTGTTGCGCTTGTCGAGTCAGCGGCGTGGTCTCGCAAGGTTCGCCATTCCAATCCGGTGTGGCGGTAAATTGATTGGCGAAGGCATCCCGCAGGCGTCGGCCAATCTCCTCCGCTTCAAAGTCCGGGATGTGTTGACTCTTGGCGCCGCCAAGCCCTCCAACGCCCTCCTCCTTGATCGCTGCCAACAGACGGGCTGGCGTCGTAACTCTGCTGTCAATCCATTTATGCAAGTCATCAATCGTCTCAATCTCATACCAGGCCTGTGGCGACTCGCCGAACACCGTCTGTTGCGAGGTTTGTTTGAGGAAGTCGATGACCTGCTGAAGGCCTTCGGCATCGAGCTTAAGTTCAGGCTGCAGGGTAAAGGCCTCGCTCACCTGATCGAAACAGGCGGCCTTCGCCTGCCGCATCAGTTTGGGTAGATCTTTAAGCAGATCAGGCTCCGGTGACTCACCGCAAAATGTCGGCCAGTCGATGAGAATCCTCCACAGATGTTCTCGCCCCGTCTCACACCAGACCAGCATCGATTCCGCCATTGAGACCCGCGGATCTATGGCGCATGCCATCGCCTGTCGACAGGCCATTGCCGCCGCCTGGGCCTGGGCGGTAGCACAGACACTATAGAGCATTGGGATCAAGCGCAGGGCATCCTCCACCGGTTTGCTTTCAAACACCAGGGGTAGCTGCAAGGGTCGGCTGGAGCGGATATTGACCCTATCCACCCGCTGTTCAAGACAGACCAGCTCAATCTGCAGTTCGCCTTCGATACTCACTGCTCGGCTTCCGGGGAGAGGCGTCCGCGAATGAGGTCCCTTCGGCTGAGGGGTTGATCCATGCGGGCAGTCAATCCTGGCGTCTCGCTCTCATCCTCTTCGGCGGCAGCGGGATTCTGTGGCTCATCCTCTTCACCACTCCAGCGTCGTTGAATCTCCGCTTCATGGGTAGAGATTTCATCCCGGTTCTCTTCATCCATCAACGCCGACATCACGGCTTCAGCAGTAGCCACTGCACTCTCCTGGTCGGTGAATTCGAACATGGGAGAGAAGAGTGAACACATCTGATAGCGACCGATAGCCGCATCTTCACCGAGAATGAACTCATAGGGACCTGAGGGAAACTGGTAGAGCCGTTTGTCTCCCACCCGACTCTCCTGCCAGTCGTCGCCCTCTTTGGGCAACAACATCAAATTCATAAACCAGGGTGTTATCAAAACACCCAGACAGTGACCCTGCCAGACCTGAAAGCCGACAGCCTGAACCTGAAGCGCTGGATTCAATAGCGGTAGACCCCGCATGGATTCCCGCTCAACTCGTGAGAAGTGAGCCTCCAGCCCTTCGCAAAGATATTCAGGGCAGATCATTCTCATCCCGCACGACCATGAAGTCGTTCTTGTTACCGTCACAGTTGGGACAGCTCCAGTGATCAGGCAGTTGGGAGAAGGGTGTGCCCGGTGGGATCTGCCAATACTCATCCCCCTCCTTCGGGTCGTAGACATGCCAGCAGATCTTGCACTCGAGACGGCTGTCGTCATCGATCTTGTCAGCGTCGCCACCGTAGGAGCCAGCGAAGAAATCAAGGTTCACAGGTAGGCCTCGATAATCTCGACCAGACGTTCCCGGCTGTCCTGAATATCCTCTTTCGCAGCGGCAGCGACCTCGGGGATCTCTCCGATCTCCAGAGTGTTGAGGATGTTCTTATCTTGTGAATTGAAATATTGCACCCACCAGACATTCTCCACTGCGGTGCTGGTGATGCGGCAGTTGCCATATCCCCGCGACAGGACCGTCAAAGGTCCTTCACCCAGACGTTCAATCAGGTAGGCGAGATCCTCTTCTGTCTGCGGCAACAGCGTCAGGTTGATCACATGGGGATCAAAACCCGGTCGGAACTCGGAGACTTTATCGTTGATCTCTGCCAGCAAAGGCGGCGCATTGAGTACGCCCTCGGGGACGGCATCCTTACCGATCTCCACCCTATGCGCGGCACGGGTAAAGACATGCCGGCGACAGAGCCGGGGAACGCTGGCGACCTCGATCGTATCCTTGCTCAGCTTTTCATC